>JBJKQK010000128.1:0-2883 GCA_046705285.1 Terriglobia bacterium | reverse complement strand
CGGATAGAGCGAGAGGAAGCGCTTTTCTAAACCATGAACAATCCGCTATCCGCAGAACAAGCTCGACTCATTCAAGGGCTGCTAATTGGTGCTTCCGCTGGGTGCCTTTTCCCTGGAGAAAATCATTTTCACTTTGGTAGAGCCCCGTGGAGTGTCAACAGTTCGCTGGACATCCAAAGTCCCGCCGTCCTTTGACAACTTCCATTGCTCCTGAACCTTAATGGACCTTTCACCACCGCGAAGATTCTCCACCCTTGAGAGGTCGAGTTGTTGGTCCCTTTTCTTCCAGGCAGCCTTCAGCGTTTCAGATCCTGGAATGGGTTTCTCGACCTGCATCGTTGATGAGCTGCCATCAAGGTTATACGTCGCGATGGGCGTTACCATGGCGAAGGCCATGGATTTTCTCATTTGCTCGCCACGACCTCCGGGGCCGCCCGGATAGCCTCCGCCCCGCCGTCCACCCGGAAACCGGCCGCCACCGGGGAATCCAACGCGTGGCATGCCACCACCGGGATAACCGCCGCCGGGGTACCCTCCGCCCGGGTAGCCGCCACCCGGATAGCCGCCACCGCGCTGCCCGCCGCCGGGATATCCTCCTCCCCCTTCGTCTCCGCCGGGGTATCCTCCGCCTTCGGCAACTCGGGGCGGCCTCAACTCTCCCTTGACCTTGCTTTCGACCGTGATCTGCCGGTCCGTTTGGGCGACGTTCATTTTATAGCTCTGCAAGCGAGAAGGAACATTATGGGTTTTCTGCATGTCGAGAACCCATCTGCCGGAAAAGTTGGCCTTTGTTCTGCCTCTGGCAAGGCCGTTGCCAGCGGCTATTCCGGTCATCAGGGTTAGCATTGCGACCATCTTCTTCATTGACTGGCTCCTTCCCTAGGGCACTAAGCTAGTATCGCCCGACGAGTTGAGAATCTGTCTGTGTTGGCGACACATGCACTCATCTTGGCAGAAAACGGCCCGGAAGACTGTTAAGGTTGTGTAAAGTCTGGTGGAACATGCGAAGTGAAATCCGGGTAGGTGGAAATTAGCGTTTTGGTGTTCCAGCGATTGAAAGGTTGGCCTTTGAGATACACGGCGGTGAGCCACCACATTACCCTTTAGATCGGCAGCAGCCTTCTTGTCGGGAAGGGAATCGCCGGTCTATATCCATATAACCCTCAATGTGCCTGGCGCCGCGCAATCATAGAAAAAGAGAGGTGCAGAAAACCTAACGCGAGGTATTGATCATCTAATTGTGCGTACGTGATAAGAATGGGCTAGGGCGCCTTCTATGCGAAGGATATCCATTATTAGCGGGGAGTTGCTGAGTTTTCTCTTAGTCGCCGTGATTTCAGCGGCGGCGATAGCAAATCCGCCCGATGCTGTTAGGCCTTGCAAGGATGCGCCAAACAAGATGGACGATGTCTACTGCATCGGGCAAAGGCGCGTTGCACGACGCAGCTTGATCTCCATTCCCAAAGCGATGGCTCTCGGCAAGCGATATGCCGAACAGATCGATCGCTCATCGAAGATTGTCAAAGATCCGGTGATCACGGAGTATGTGAATCGTGTAGAGCAGAACATTGCTGAAAATTCTGATGCCAAGATTCCGATCACGGTTGGGGTAATTCAGTCACCGCAAATCAATGCTTTTACTCTTCCGGGCGGGTTTATTTTTGTCAATACGGGCCTGCTTCAAGGTGTGAGCAGTGAAGCCGAGCTTGCCGCAGTCCTCGCGCATGAAACTGGGCACGTTGCCTGCCGTCACGCCGTAGCAAATATGACCCGACGTGATCTGCTTCAGTACGCCACTCTCCCCCTTCTGTTTACGCCGATGTCTTACCCAGTTTTTCTTGGCGTAACTCAAGCACTTAACTTCGGCATCCCGCTGGCCTTTCTCAAGTACAGTCGGGATGAAGAGCACGAAGCCGACTTCCTTGGTGTGCAGTACTTGTGGAAAGCGGGCTACGATCCGAATGCATTTCTTGGCGTCTTCAGCAAGATCATTCAGCAGAACCGCAGCGTCCCCGGCAGTGTGCCCGGCATTTTCATGGACCATCCGCCCACCAAAGCGCGCATCATCAGTATCGAGGAAGAAATTAAGGATATTCTCCCGCCGCGCAAGGAGTACTTGGTGTCCACCTCCAATTTCCACAGTGTCCAGGATCGCCTCGACAATATGCTGAGCCGGCGGAATCAAGCCGAACTGGCGTCCAACAAGAACCGGCCAACACTCCTCAGGCGTGAGCCAAGAACTTCACCGGTGAATGGCCCCGCGCAGAATTCCGGAAACGACAAGCCGCCAATACTGGGGAAACCGCCCCAAAAATAAGTCCTGGTCGCAGACAGTGGATTTCCTGACTGCCGATCGGTGGAGAGGGTTGTCCTGCAGTGTCTTGCGATCTCGCGAAGCGAGAGGGAATCGCCTGCCTTCTTGTGGAGTTCGACTCACACGCACACACATTCTTGGGGTGAAGTGACACGCTTCCCTGGGTACAAGCCCCCTCGGGGAACCGCAGGCTCCCAAACCCGGAGTTTGCCTCACCCGTGTGGGGAAATGGTATCTGGTGTGAAGGAACAGCGCAGCGATTCGAACTGACTGGTAGGGTAGCGCGGACCCCTGCTGATGAGGCCCGCGCTTTTTCCTTCGTGCCCACAGAGCCTCAGAACCTCTGATCAAGCAGAGGCCGGAGACAGCAGCGACGGCAGTGTATGGTGCCAGGTCTATGTGCCTAGTCGAAGAAGTCGCGATCCTCTGGCCTGAGGTGCGTTTTGGCTGCCCTGACATTGAACGTGACCCCGAGTCCCGGCTTGTCCCAGACTTCGATGAAGCCATTTTTGACAATCGGGTCCGGCAATCCCTCGACAATGTCATACCACCATTCCGGCTGGCCCAAG
>JBJKQK010000127.1:0-49242 GCA_046705285.1 Terriglobia bacterium | reverse complement strand
CGTCAAGATTTTGCACAGCTGAGCTCGATGCCGGATCCGCCCATCAGATACCCCGATCCTCTGACGGCATTGTCGTGAGATTTACTGCCCTGGAAGGATCGCTGCAGCCGGAAGAAACAGTGGGAATTATTCGGCCAGTGAGGAAGATAGCGATGGTCGTGAGGCGGAGAGACGCCGGGATTTTCCCCCGTTTCAGGAATTAAACACGAGAACCGGCTTCGCTTGGGGTCGTAAGAAGAAAATTCTTTGTCGAGCACAGCGGCTTATTCCGGGCGGCCGAAGGAGTCGGACTCAAAACCTCGTTGTGCCATTCGGCTCTCCACGCGCTCTTAGTTATTGTCAGCAAACCATCACGGAAATGAAGCTTCAAACGAAAGGCGGGAAATGAGGACCAACCCAATTAGTTCTGTACACGAACAGCGAGAAGTGGAACTGCCCGATTCGATCCCTTTGCGCAGCCAGGAACGTCCCCTAATCCATGAGATTGAGCGTTTCAGGTTTACAGAAAAAACTGATTGACTTTGACCATTTCCACCATCGAAAGGCGGTCCTCTGCGCCTACTTTTTGGAGCATGCGGTGGATGTGATTCTTGACCGTTTGTTCAGAAAGGTTGAGTTGCAAAGCAATCTCTTTGTTGGTCAGGCCCTGCGCAAGCAGTGGGACTAACTGCTGCTGGCGGCGGGTCAGTCCGAGTTGGGACTTCACCCGCATGTTGGGCAAGCTTGTAACGGAGCCTGCAACGTGGCGGAACAAGGACAGGCAGAGGCGTGGCGGACATATCGCCTCGTCCCGCGCAACCGCTCGGATGGCAGAGACCACGTCCATCGCTGAAGCATCTTTAAGAACGTAGCCCGACACTCCAGCGCTGACAGCTCTCACGAACGTCTCCGCTTCCTCCTCCATGCCAATCATCAACACTTTCAGCCCGCTTACGGCCCCCACCATCTCGCGCACAAGCTGGAAACCGAAAGTTTCCGTGATAGAGGAATCAATCAATAGCACTTCACAGCCGGAGTTTGCGATCATCCCCACGGTATCGGAAGTAAATGCTACGGGATGAACAACGTTGAACTCTGGTCTCTTTTGAAGAATTCGGGTAAGCGCCTCAAGGAGAAGGCGGTTCTGGGCAAGCAAAAATATATCAGTCTGGGGGCTCATGGTCTCCTTATCGTCTTGCGTCCAGCCTTTAGGGTCGACTCAACTGCGACTGAGAGGATCGCCCCGCCCACCAATCACCGACGCCAACCGCAGTGACGGCAGAATACGTCCAAATACAGGGCAACCGGGCCAGTTCCCCCCCATGCGTCCCGGCTCGGAATTGGTAACAACAGTAGAAGCAGTTTCAAAACCAGGTACAACCAATTGCCCAAAAAGACTTAACGTGGCCAATCAGAGGCTTTGAAATGGCCTCTAAACAGAAGTACACCGCGCTGTAATATACAACACCGAGGAGACGTTCTGTCAAGTAAAATTATCAAGAGGGTAAATACTACATATGGAATGTGGAGAAAAGTTAAGGGCGACTAATGGAGTTTCCCTTAAGCGCCAACCGAATCAACAGACTTTGGCCCGAACCAGCAGCAGTCATCGGAAATGTTGATTGCTAATCAGCCGAGACACACCTTCCTCGAATTCCGACACCTGCCCGGAGCAATCATTTTCTAAATCCATTCCGCAAATTCATAGATTCCACACCCCAGCCATACTCCATCCGGCAAGCGGGAGTTAACGGCCGTAGCAGAGCAAACTTGAATACGAAACGAACATTTATGGTTGCGGGTCTTTCAGAAGAGTCATTTCTTGCGTGAAAAGGCTTTGATTTCTTTCAACTGCATCAGCGGCAACAAGGGCCTGCGCGCATGTGCAGGGGAGTAATTCTAAAATCTCTCGGCTACCTGAATCTCCTGCGGAAAGCCCGAAGGAGCAACGCTACCCGTGTGCCCATATGGGGCGAATCGCTTCAAGAGCAGAAATGTCAGTAGATCAGTCTGAGGGAAAACTGGATCTGGCGGGATGATCCGGCGGTTCGGCTGATGACACCAAAGCCACTCCCGCGAAGAATGTTCGAAGGAAGGCCAAAGTTTACCAGGTTGAAAACGTTGAAGAACTCAGCACGAAACTGCAGGATTCCGAGTTCCGCCTTTCCCCTTCGTCCGAATGGCGTATCCTTAATCAAGGCAATGTCGTAGTTCTCGAAGCCGGGACCACGGAAAGTGTTGCGACCAAGAGTTCCGAAGACCCCGTGATTCGGCCCTGTCCCTCCTGGCACGTTGATGGGGATGCTGAAGAATGAGGCATTGTTCGCGCCAAGACCGAAATAGTCCTCTCGAACGGTTCGAGTGGTTGAAAAGCTGGGCTGAGCGACAAGGTCCGGGCGGTCTGCGCCCGCGGATCCCGCGCCGGTTTGCTGGATTCCGGAGTACACGGTAAATGGCGGTCCGGTCATCAGAGTCGTGATGTTCAGAAACTGCCATCCTTCCGTAACATGTTTCCCTAAAGGCCGAAGGAAACTGACTCGTCCGACTGGGAGCGCCTGAATCAGGCTGAGCGTAAAGACGTGGGTCACATCAAAGACGGAAGGTCCTTTATCCGCCTCCGGATTCCATGGATTCTGCGGAAATGCCTGCAGCACCACGCCCGGCCCGCCAGAGAGAGTGCCACCGTCTGAACTGCTGTCATCGAGAGACTTTGAATACGTGTAACTGGCCTGGAAGCCCAATCCCAACCGTGTAGAGGTCTTGCGTAGGCTGGTCTGCAGAGCCTGATAAGTGGAATGGGACCGCGATGTCATAAACGTCTGGGATCCGAACCCCCCGATCGCCTGGCCCTGGGAGTTGAATTGGGTAAAAGGAGCAAAACCTGGCGATGCTCCGCTATAGCCATTCGGAGAGAAAACGCCCGGAAGGTGCACACCCGCTGTCCCCACATAATTGACGCTTAGCTTCAGTTGGCCGAAATCGTGGTCAAGCCCTGCCGTATACGTTTCGATGTAACCATTCCGAAAATTCATGGCAATGCCGAAGGTCGAGAGCAGTTGAGGCTGGTTCCCGGGCGTGAGTGCCGCCAGATCGTTCTGGAACCGTTGGATATCGATAGGCGTGTTCGGCGGAACATCGCTTGTGTTTCCATTTGGAAAGACCGGCTCCCCGGCGGGCGTGTACACCGGCGGAAGATTCACCGGCACCACAGCATTAGTGAATGGCACTGGGATACCCGGAGCAGCGGAAACATACGGAGTAAACAGGAAAGGAATATTGCCTGTGACGTAGTTGTCCTGCCACAAATTAGTAAGAAGAGTCGTGATGGCGCCGCCAGCGTGCAGGACGGTACGGTCAGTGAGTCGGAAATCAAGGGCCAGGCGAGGCGCCCACCCGTTCCAGTCCATTTTATAGGGTGGTTGTGGATTTTCCAGGAAGATCTCCTTGGCCCCGGGCGTCCAGAATGGCACATTGGCCCCGTCAGGCCCCACAAATCGCGGCATCGAGGTACGCTTGTCGGCTTCGGCAATACGGCTTTCCACATCATAACGGATGCCGTAATTGACCACCAGGCGCGAAGTAGCCTTCCAAGTATCCTGGAAGTAGAAACCATACGTCTGGCGGCGGACGGCCGCTTCATCAAAACGGTTTCCACCCGGGGAAATATCCGAGATGGCGCTGATGCTATACAGATAGGGCGTCGCGGTCAGAAAACCGGTAAGTGAGTCCGGCAAAGGGTCACCCGGCTGCAGATTGTGCAGTCCGCTCGCCGACGTTATCCCAACTGGCGAATACGCAGTTCCGCCGCCAAACGTGTACATGCCGTTCGGATTTTGTCCCCAGATGGTTGCGTCCCGGTTGAATCGCATCTCCACGCCCCACTTAAGGGCGTGCCTGCCGTGGACGTACGTCATGTCGTGTTTAATCTGGAAAAGATTTCCGAATGATCCCAGCACGGAGCCATCGGCCGAATTGTAGGATTCGTACAACCCATCGCCGAAAGTGATGGCGGGCTGGGTATGGTTGATGGTCGGGAAAAAGGGCGTACTCCGGATAAATCCCAGGGAAGTTTGTGAAGTGAGGTGTGGCGACCAGACGTGCGAGTATTTCAAGCCTGCATTACGCTGGTGGTCGAAAAATCTCACGGCAAAGGTGGGATTAATCGCCGTCTGATCGGGGTTGGTCAGGGGACCCGAGACCTGGTTCAGGCTGAAGCGGACATAGAGGGATGATTTGTCAGAGATGCGCTCGTCGATGCGCATGGAAAACTGGTCAGTCCCAGTAAAGACTTTGGATGACGTGGCATACGTACGGGCGCCATAAGCTCCCTGGGGATCGTTTGGCAGCGGATAGCCCGCAAGAATAGGTTCGATCTTAGAATTAACAGGGACTGTCAGTGTGTCTCCGGGGAAAGCAGTGGTATCCAGCCCATTGCGCTCCGCCGCGGTAGGGACAGCGAGCACCTGAGTGGTCCCCAGCACCTGCCGGAAGCCCTGATACTCACCAAAAAAGAAGGTTCGGTTCCGGCCATTGTATATCCCGGGAATGTCCACAGGACCACCGACGGTGAATCCAAACTCATTGCGCGCAAACGGCGGAATGCGCCTTTCGTCCACCACACTTCTGCGGTCAAAAAAGTTCCGGGCATCAAAAGCAGCATTCCGGACGAATTCAAACACGCTGCCATGAAGCTTATTGGTTCCAGACTTGGTAATAACGTTTGTATAACTGGCAGCGCCGTGCCCGATCTGCGCAGGCATAACTCCCGAACTGGCCTGAACTTCCTGGATGGCATCAACATTGAAATTCGAAAAAGTAGCGCCACCCATCTCCGGGTCGGTAACGTCAATTCCGTCGATTGCGAAGACAGTGGCCGTGGCGCGCTGTCCGTTCACGGCAAACTGTTGAGTGAAGTTGGCACTTCCGTTCGCATCTGTCATGGTGCCGGCAGCCAACAGCAGCAGCTTGCTGAAGTCGCGCTCGTTGAGCGGCAGAGTTGACACCTCTTTGCTTGAAAGCTCCTCGCCTCCGGTTGAGGTTGGAGCCGCGCCCTCCGCTAAAGCTGCCACGCGAAGTTCTTCCCGGCTCGATGAGAGTTGTAATCCGGCAGTGAGGTCCAGTCCATCCTTGATTGATATAAGACCTGGCGCCTGCCAGGTCCTTCCACCCTTGGTGGCAGACAGTTCGTAGTTCCCGGCAGCAATATGATTGAAGGAAAATACTCCTTTCGGGGAAGTGTCGGAGGTGTAATCAAGTTGCCCTGAAGGAGAATGAAGTTTGACAACAGCTCCGGCGACCGGCTTGCCGCCGCTATCTCGAAGCACGCCGTCCCAGGAGGTAACCGCAAATGCTTGGGCTGTCACAAAAGCTACGAAAAACAGCGAACAAAACAGAGCACGAATCTGCCGATTAAGATGAACGAACATCGCTACAGTATTTTACTCGTGTTTTGCCCATTGGCAATAACAGCTTTAGAACTGTCGTATCTGCAGGCATCTCCGCGCCTTGTGTTGCGGTGAGTCGCCCGTGGCCAGGCCCATGCTTGGGGTTATTTAGAATCTTCAGGATGCGAGGTTCTGTAGCAGTTCCTGCACGGTGAAGTTGTCCGCGGACTTGACGGAAACAGAGAGCAGGTTGCGCGGGGTGTCATCGAAGGACAAAGAGTATTCGCCGCCTGCGAACAGCTTTTGGAGGAAGGATGCAAGTTCAGGCTGGATGGCATCGCGTGTGGCAGAGTTATTGGGAGCCAGCAAGCGATCATTGATGGATATCTCGATTTCCTGGCCGTTGAACCGGAATTTCCCCTTCAGGCTCGGGTCCGATTCGAATCGCGCACAGGCTCTGAGGGTGGCTGCGGTTGCCTGCCGTAATCGATCCTGATTGCTGCCTTCGACCTCGGCCTTGCGGCTATATCGAACGCCCGGACGATGATTCGTGTTGTCCACGCTGTAATTTGCTTCGTGACCGATCAGAATAACGCCGGGGCCTGCATATACGTGGCGATAGTCTGCCACATCCAGCAACAATTCCTCGCACTCCTGATCCTGGATCCAGCCGTGAAAGACCGGTATCAGGGGCTCAAGATCGAGTTCCTCGGTATCCGTGAGCATAAGCTTCACAATGACATGTTGCAATTGCATTAAGACTCTATTCCCTTATCTTGAGCTTGCCACCAGGGCCTCTGCCCGGTTGGAGTAATTATGTGAAGCCTCGATAAAAAGCCCCGCTTCCTCAATCAGGTAACGCGCGGAATCCGCAGTGTACGGTGCACTGGCGTTCTCGTGCGCGGAAAACAAATACTGGGCGAATTTCCCGCCAGCGTAGGTGTCATAAAATCTTTCGGTGTCGTAGAAACGCTTTCGGAATTCGCTGACAATCTGCTCAGGATTGTCGGACACGCGTCCGAATTCAGTCTTGACGAGCGCCTTCGCGGCCCGAAGCATCGATTGGTATGCACCCTTGCCTGCCCGCTCCACGTCGCCGTTTTCCAAGGCAACCTGAGCTTCGAAGAGTTGCCGCTCCGCGGCGGCCAGATCAAAGTCGGTGGTCGACACAACTTCTCCAGCACACTCGCCAACTCCCATATCCCCAAGGGTATATTCGCGCGGGTCTCCCCAGTCTCTGAAGAACGAACGATCTCCCTGGTCCACCGGAGGACGCGTCAGGTCTTCCAGAAGTTTCTTAACCTCTGCCTTGCCAATTCTCTTGATGAACGCATTGAACGATTCGCTGTCCTGCCTGCCGGCCACATAGAGGTCCGTCAGGCGGGTGACAACCTCCGGAATGTTCTTGGAGGGTACGGCCACGACCGGGAGTCCGTAGGAACCAGCGTTGTGCCCCCATTCACCGCCGAGGACAACCTGGAAATGCGGTACAGCGTATCCGGACATCTTGCGGCTGACGCCATAGAAGCCCAGGTCCGCCACATGATGCTGGCCGCAACTGTTGAAGCAGCCACTGATCTTAATGTGCAGATTCCGTACGGACTCTTCCATCTGGAAGCCCTTTTCAGCAAGCCGCTTCCGCAACTCCGCTGCCAACCCGCGTGAGGAGGAAATACCCAGTTTGCAGGTATCGGTCCCGGGGCAGGAGACAACATCAACAATGCTTCCAGCTCCCGGCTCGCCCAAGCCGACGGCCTCCAGGGCCTTGTGCAGCTCAGGGAGATCGCTCTCGCTCACCCACCGGATCACGAAATTCTGCTCCACAGTGGTACGGATACTTTCATTGGAAAACCGCCGAGCAATGTCCGCCAGCGCCCGTAACTGGAAAGATGTCGCATCTCCGATCGGCAGTGTAACGGTAGCCACAACGTAACCTTGTTGCTTTTGCGGGCACGTGTTGGTCGTGAGCCAGCGGTGGAAAGACTCCGAACCGATTTGGTGCAACTTCCCGGAAGGCCGCAGCGGCTCTTCGCGGAAATCTTCGGCGTCTTTCAGATACTCCGTCCATCGCGGGTCTGGTTCCAGATTCTTTCTCTCCTCCAGAACGAGTTCACGGAATTTTTCGATTCCAAGATCCTGAACCAGAAACTTCAGCCGCGCGCGGTTGCGGTTCTTCTTTTCTCCCAGCCTTGCGAAGACACGGGCGATGGACTGAGCGAGTGGCAGAAGCTCTTCCGGCGGCACGAACGAGTCAAACAGTTTTGCCTGGTAAGGAACCGCGCCGAGACCACCTCCTACGTACATGGCGAAACCGCGCTGCTCTTTTCCTTCCACCGTCCTCCTGGCCGCAACCAGGCCAAGGTCATGCATACTGGCCAGAGCGCATGCGTGCTGTGAGCAGCCACTGAAAGCTGGTTTAAACTTCCTGCCGAAATTCTGTACATCAGGATGGCCTAACAGGAATCTGGCCAGAGCCTTCGAGTAAGGCGTGACGTCAAAAACCTCGTCCCTGCAAACACCCGCGTAAGGGCAGGTGGTCACATTCCGCACCGAGTTGCCGCAAGCCTCCCGCGTGGTGATCCCCACTGCAGCCAAACGGCGCATCATGGCAGGCGTGTCTTCAATGTGAACGTAATGGAGTTGAATGTCCTGCCGGGTAGTGACGTGGGCGATTCCGTCGGAATACTCTTCAGCCAGATCCGCGAGCGTTTCGAGTTGGCGGGCATTGAGCCCACCACCGGGAATCTTGATCCGCTGCATACCCGGAGCATCCCACAACGTGTTCGGCCCCTTGGTGAGATCCCGTCTGGCATAGGCCATTTTCTGGACCTTTTTGCCGTCATGCCTCTCTCCGTTGTCGTAACGCTGCCCGTACACGCCCCGCCGCAGTCGGGTTTCTGCAAACACACGCTCATCGAGCTTGCCCATCTTTTTCAGGCTGATTTCAGCCTCAAAGATGTCAATTTCGCGGGCCAGGCCTTCCGGAACTTCTTCGCCCAGATGCTCCTTCCATAACGCGTTCGATGTTTTCATTCAAGCCTCGCTCCAAATAAAAAAACCACCGTCAGCTTTACTTCCGACGGTGGGTTCGACCTGTATCTTGGATGATTAAGCCGGTTCGAGCTACCCACTACACGTCGGCGCAATTGTGCAACAACAGATACATGCGCCGCTGTGGGTACTCTTGCCCATAAGAAACAAACTAATTTTAGACAAGTCAGGCATCGCTGTCAATCATTTGTGCTCTTTCCCATTTCGGTCGGCGCGGACGTGATCGCGGCAGCCGGATGCCACTCCGAAGATCAGACAGCCGAACTACTGGATCAACCACGCGGTTTTTCTGCTGGCGCGTACGCGCCGGCGCTGCGGAGCACCTCCTCGCCAAGCTGATAGGAGACACCAGACCGCAGCCCTGTCTGCCCCGCCTACCCTAGTAACAACAGATTAGAGGTTGATCAGGCCGGCTCCCAGGACCACCATCCCCTCACTAAGAAGATATATTCCCCGAATCATTCGGCCGATGCTCCTGAACACTGCCTGACCGGAAACCGATTCAAGGTCCTGGAAACACAATGCTGCAATCTGGTCGGTTACTTTCCAGCGGAATCGGCGTTCTTGTTTTTGCTTTTGCCCAAGGTGCAAGCAGCTCTCTCCACGAATGAGGGTGGGCCGAAGTTTGCAGGAACCTGGCGTGGGAATGCAATACCAGTCATCCACCGTTCCAATAAGTTGCAGCATGAGGAAATCACGTAGTTTAAGCACGTTGGCAGGTCGGAGCCAGATGGCGGTGCAGGTAAAGACCCGATTGCGCCTACACTTATAATGGTTGATAATAAACTGCAGGTAAAGTTGCGGAGTCGTATCAGTGGACGAGGAATGGTGTTGATTTTCTGAGGGGGTGAGGGAACCCACCATCAGGTGGCCTGTCGCCTCCCAGAATTTTGATTCCGTCTGGAGGCAAAGGTGGGAATTCCTGAAACCTTGCAGAGGACGGGCCAACTGGCGTCTGACACTGAACTGCTGGAAGCAGCGAAGTCCGGCGATGCAACAGCCTACCAGATTCTGAGTGAGCGTGCCGTTCCCATCATCTTCAGGCGTGCTCTCAAGATTACAGCCAATCATCACGACGCGGAAGACGTCCTGCAGGAGACTCTCCTTAAAGGATTGACGCACATTTCACAGTTTAGAGGCGACGCGCAACTGTCTACCTGGTTGGTCCGCATTGGCCTGAACGAAGCCGTCATGACCGTGCGGAAACGGCGTCGCGATGTACCACTTACCACTGATGTCGGTCCAACCGGCAAGGGGGATGAACATCCCCCGGCATTTCCAGGCGGGAAATCGGAACCCGATTCCCGGATTGCCCGGACCGAAGCAGGAGGTCTGCTGAATAAAGCGCTCCGCAGGCTGCCGGCACGGGCACGACAGGTGTTGCATCTAAGGTACCTTGAAGGGTATTCCGTCGAGGAAACAGCCGCTCGCCTGAACCTGAGCCGCGGATCCGTGAAAGCTTACGCGTGCCGTTCACGGGCAAGACTCCGCAGGGAGTTACGCAGACTTTTGGCACCTAGCCACAAGGCCTCAGGTCGGCCCTCTTCCCGATAGGGCTGGAATGCATTTTCCCACATGCGTTGGGCGTCGTCCCGCTTCGCAGCGAAGGAAGTCGCGGTATGAGGGCCGCCTCTTCCCGATTTATCGTGCGTCTGCCCCTGGCCTTGTGAGGGACGGACAAGCGGCCAGAACTCGCAGGGACCACGCTCCTCCTTTTTTCGACGCGCGCCACTCGTTTCATACATCCTAAATGAGTGTCTGTGAGTCTAAGAAATCGGGGGGGATTATTGAAGCTGAGAGATTCATTCCTGAGAGGGTAATAAGGTCGTGGTCGAGGTCGGGTCGAATATCCTTCGGTGCTACTGGAAGGCTTTTCACACAGGCTACGTGCCGTCGCCAGTTGCCGCCGATCAGAGTTTTTTACGCAATCATACTTCTAACCATTTCATATCATCATCCAGCGTAACAAGTCACGATGGAGGCATTTTCCTTAGCCAGCGTGCTCACGGGAATTTGCGAAACTCGGACGCCCCACCAGAAGGCGATTCTCAGCGCCGTTCGGTTCGCGTGGGGAAAACAAAAACTCTTTAACCGCCAAGCGCCAGAAGCCAACAGGCCTCTTGAGAACCGGAGACCAAGTCCACGACCAGTCAGAAAGGGGTTGCAGATGCAGGCGTCTAGAAGGCAAGAGCGCATAACCGGATCGAAGGATATCCTCCACCGGCCCAGAATCCTTTTGGTCGACGAAGACTCTGGAGATCGAGATCACTATCGACGGATGCTGCACGATAGCGGGTTTGAAGTGAGGGCGTGCTCCGATTTCGCGGAAGGGGCAAAACTGTTGGGCACCATAAAGTTCGACTGTATTGTCGTAAGCCAGGGGGGCCCGCGGTTTGAAGGCCGGATGGTGCTGGAGCGTTCGATAGCACGAGACCGCTATCGTCCCGTCATCGTCCTCTCCCGCTACCATGATGTAGGTTGCTATTTGGAAGCGATGCAGTTGGGGGCTGTCGACTACCTCGAAAAACCCCTGTCAGCGGTCGAGATTGTCCGGGCAGTGACTACACATCTGCCGGCCAGACAAGCTGCTGCCTGAATGAGTCCGGCGAGCAGCCTGTCAACGCCCGCAAAATGAACACCGCGACCAACGGCCCGGCTGGAGCACGCGCAAATACCTACTGCGCCTCCTCTGCAGGCGTTTGGAAGATTGATGAATCCCCAGAGCAGAATTGAACTTCGCGCGGTTCCGTCTGCGACTACTTGCGCAGAGTTGCGCGGGGCCCACTCGGAGTGTTGCTGACACGCAAGGTTACGGATTTCACCAGCTTTCCGTTAACCGCTGCTTTGAAGGTGATCTCCTGCCACTCTGGTCTCTTGCCGTTCGGAGCTGCAAGAGTGGCCCGTAACGGATACCTGCCGTGAGCGCGAACAGGGTAGACCGCCGACCCAGAAATCTCTCTCCATCCTGGCGGGATAGCTGCCGTCAAGCTTACATTTGTTGCAGAGTTTGTGTCATTGAGAATGATCAGCGGAACGCTCACCGTCATTCCCGGCCCGACGCCGGCCTCCGGCGGGTACAGAGACGCTAGATGCTCGAGCCCGTGCGCCGGCCAAAAGCGGCGATAAAAAGCATATGGGCCGCCAAGCTCGAGGGACACACCTTCGTGATTTTGCGGCCGGTACCCTGGGACAGCGTGATAAGGAATGGGATCTGGTGTGATGCCTTCAAAAACGTCGCCGGTTCTGGAGCCTCCAACCAATGATTTGCCAAGGATGAACCGTACCGGCGCCTTGAAGTGGTTTACCATGCTCCTGTAAACTGCTTCCCTGCCCTCGGGCCCTGCATCTTCCTGCGTCTGCTGGTAACTCAATTCCCTGGCTCCAAGCTCGTAGTAAGGAACGTGCTTCGAAGGAGAAACCGTCGTCGAGGGATAGACCGGCCCTTGGCCGTCAATCCATTTGTGGTGTCTGGCGTTAGTAAAGAAATAGATCTTCTTGGGTTGCCATGGGCGCAGGCCCTCGGTGAGATTGCCGATTAATTTGTAGTCGTATGGCGCAGCAACCTGTTCAGGAAAAACGTTAGGATTCCCGGCCAGGTCAAATGCCTCAATTGCAATGATGGCGGATGCCTGGTGGTCGCCGTGATTCTCTCCGTCAGCATAATCCGGCAACCAGGTGATGATCACGTCGGGCCGTGTGAGCCGAACGTAGCGCACGGCCCGCTCAAGCACCGCACCGTGGTTCCATGTTTCCAGGGAATTCAAGGGATTCTGGCTGGCAGTGTCTCTGCCTCCCAGGAACCAGACGTCCATGATCCCGAGTGAAGCCAGCGCACGCCGGGCCTCAATTTTCCGCACAGCACATAGCGACGCGGCCTGCTCATACCCAACCGTGTTACCTCCAGCTCTGCCGCAGGTTCCGAAAATCACGGCGATCCTTTTGTGCTGGTCAAACGACTCCCGGGCCAGATAGCTGGCGATCAGGCTTTCGTCATCGGGATGAGCCACCACAACCAGAATGTCAGCTTTATAGCGCGCATCAGGCAATGGACTGGGAGGTGCTTCCGGCAATTGTCCGAAAGACAGAGAATTCAGGAGAAGAAAAAGGCAAAGGAAAATGCCAATCTTTGATAACGTTCTATTCGCCACCTACAAATCCCCCTTTCGAGTCCAATTTCAGTCGGCCTGTCTCATGACCCTTTGAGGTGGCATCATACACTGGAGCGTAGGTTTTGTCTTGTTGTCTTGCGAGACAAGGAACTTCTTTTTACTTTCGGAGCTTCCGGACATCCTCGGCGAATGCCCGTTCTCCCGGTGTGGCTGATCGTTGGCACCGCCAATCCTCCCTCCAGCGAACAGAGAACTTCTTTAGACACCAATCCCTAAATTGGCAGCTCAATGCACCCCCGACCGTGCTCTTGTTGACAGTCTGAAATCGGCTCTGATAGGCTTGGAAACTGCTCATGACTGCGTGCTGGGAGCAGTGAAATACCTGGCGAACGCGGTCAACGGGGCAGGAAGTGGCGGGAGGTCTGACTTGAGGCAATCCCTCGGAAAATGCATAGGTGTTGGCGGCGCCGTTATTATGGCACTGGCGGTGGCGGGAACGGCATCTGTGTTGGGGCAGGATCTGGAAAGAGTGAGCCCTATCCCGTCCGTCAGCGCGTCCTCTTCCAGACCTTCAACTTCTGTCCAGACCCAGAGCGCTCCCACGATCTCCACTGAAAGCAGTGTTTCTCCTGATTACCGGATCGGCCCTGAAGATGTTCTTAAGATTAACGTGTTTGATGTCCCCGACCTCAACGAAACAGTACGCGTTGCTAATGATGGAACGATCGCCATGCCTCTGCTCGGGCGGGTTGAAGCTTCCGGGCTGACGGCTGACCAGTTGCGCGACAAGCTCGAAACGGCGCTTGGGAAGAATCTCCTGCAAAATCCTCAGGTCAGTGTTTTCGTCCAGCAGTTTCATGCGCGGCCCGTCTCGATTGTGGGTGCAGTCGAAAGGCCGGGGCTATATCAAATCACCGGACCCAGATCACTTATCGAAATGCTTTCTTTGGCTGGAGGCTTGGCCAGGCGCAATGTTGCGGCAGCGGGAAAATCGGTTTACGTGACCAGACCTGGAGGGTTTGGGAACCTGAAGATTGTCCATGGCATGCGTAAGATTGCACCGGACAAAATCTCCATCGATCTCAAGGATTTGCTGTACACCCGCGCAGTAGGATTAAATATCCAGATCGAGCCGCACGATATTATTGCCGTCTCCAAAGCGCACGTCATATACGTCGCCGGAGGCGGGGTCAGGAGGCCGGGTGGCTTCCTGCTCGAAGATCGCGACTCGATTACGGTGATCCAGGCACTGGCAATGGCAGAAGGGCTGGCTCCTAACGCGGACAAGCGCCGCGCTCGGATCATTCATACGAAAGCCGACGGCTCCCATGTGGAAATCCCCATTAATATTGAGAAGATTGTTAAGGATAGAGCTCCCGATCCCGAGCTTGCAGGCAATGACATCCTGTATGTTCCTATCAGCGGGGGCAAAGCCGCGGCAAAAAAGACTGTGCAGACCATCGTCCAAACAGTCAGCGGATACGTGATTTTCCACCCCTGAGCCGCGCGTTGGTTGCGGCTCTGGCCAGCATCTCATCTGCGAAGATCCTCAGCCGCCGAAACTCCTGAAGCTCTCCTGTTTCCTGTTTGACCCGAGCGGATTCCACCGGTACCCTTGTCACGTGGCGCGGGGCTGATGGTTCCGATTGGCCATCATAGGCGCTTGGTTCGCCTCACGGTGACGCGCCGATATCCTCCTTCTCATCTCGCGTTGCCCGTAGCAACCTTATAAGCACGCCACTTGCCTATAACTCCGAAAATCGATGCGCAAAAACACGAAAATGTGTTCCTTAATTCACTCACTAACCTGAGACATGTGTTCCAAAGCAGAGACACATTGATTTTCCGCCCTTGAGGGATTTTGCCTCCAAGTTATAGACGGACTGGTAATTAGAGCTGCATCCACCAAATGGACGATGAACGGAACAAGACTTGCAATATACTACTGAGCCGGTCCGGGAGGGGGACCTCGTAGACAAAGGGAGAATCAGGCCAGCTAAACCTATGTTGGGATCATAGAATAATGGGGCAAGAAAGAGAGCCTCAGCTCCAACTGTTGTCGTACGAATCCCGCCGGCGGGCGTTGTGGGGTGGTCTGTCCATCCTGCTTAGCAGGAGCCATGCCCCCAAGCCAAACGGCGCCGGCGGAAATGGGACAGGCAACAATCACAACGCACCTCGAATCAGCATATTAGCGCACGAACCTCGCCGCAAAGTTCTCACCGGTGGCATTTCTACTTTGCTGCGCAAGATCCCCCCGCAGCTATCGATCATCGATCAGAATGTCTCCGGGAATGGCCACAAAATACCCCGGTTCAGCCTTCTTGCGCACGAACCCCGCCGCGTGGTTATACGTAGCGGTTTTAGGTCCTTATTCCTGAGAAAGCCGCCCCCGCAGCCCTTGATTGTTGGCCGGACCGAGGTGGGAGCAAAGGGCGGTCCGAAGTTTACCGCTTTGTTCTCTTCATGCCTGCTTCACTTCTCGATACTCTTCTTCCTGCTTGCAGTGCCATTTTGGTTCCTTTTGCCGCACCAGGCTCAAACAGTCCATCTTCCTCAAATTGTCTACGAATTCCACGAAATCACTTTTCCGAAAGATCTTCCGTCTGTGAAGCCACCCGGCCCGGGTGGGCAGCCCGGAAAAGGAACTCATCCTGAGCGAGCGCCCATCCGAGGGAGCACAGCCTTCCATCACAGCGCAACGGTCGTCTCGAACCCTCCGCACCCCGACAACAACTTTCAGACGATCATCCAGCCGCACATCAACCCGGCACAGCGGATCCATGTTAATTTGCATTTGCCTAACTTGGTACTCGGAGGAGCTCTGACGGTCCCAGCTCCGGCACCTCAGCTTCCGCCACCTCCAATGAAGCTTTCAGTTCCAAAGACGCTGAATTCCCTGACTGTTCCCCAAGTGTCGGTGGTGTCGCTGAAGACACCGCAATTGATTCTTCCTGCCTCCAATTCGCCCAATATGCCGGCCATTCCGGCCCCGCCTCCCCCGGCACCGCCAAAGCCGCAGCCCACGACTAATAACCTTCAGGCAATCGCAACTTTGGGTATCCAGGCTACTTCAAAAGGCGCTACAACAAGTTTGCTTTCGCTCAGCGTAAATCCCGCCCCGCAAACACAAAAACTTGTTCTTCCCGCTGGAAACCGTTACGGAGCGTTTACGATTTCTCCTGCCGGAAACCGACCGGGTTCCCCCTCGGGCTTTACGGGTGGAAGTCCAACAGGAGGTTCAGGGGGGCCAGGCGGCGGGGGTGATGCCAGCACAGGGGTCGGTCCTAGCTACAAAGGTGGAGGTGGGGGTGGGCTTGCGGCAAGCGGACTGACAGTTTCGACCAGTGGCAACCCCGGAAGCGCAGGCACTTCCAACGCGGGCCATCTGTCGGCAAGCATGCTGGCCAAGATGATTTACCCAATCCTTCGGCCGCCGCCCAAAAACCGTTTCGCCGTGGTCGTTACCGCCGGGCCGGTGGGAGGAGGCGGACTCCATGTTTTTGGGGTTCTTAAAGGTGGCAAAGTTTACACCATCTTTCTGCCAATGCCTCAGAAGAACTGGATATTGCAGTACTCCACGCTGAACAGTCCAGACAGCCCCCAGAAGCCCAAATCAAATGGTGTGACCCTTCAAATCGACTTCGGCGTGGTGCCTCCAGCCATTGAGAAACGATTCGATTTCCATCGTCCGGTCCTGACTGCGGAGGAAAAGCGAAAGATGATCATCTTGCATGGAATTATCGGCAAGGACGGCTCCGTCCACGACCTGACTATTTACAAGGGAGTGCAGACGGTCGCTGACCAGGCGGCCCTGGCTGCCTTCGCCAAGTGGAAATTCCAGCCTGCTGTCCGCAGCGGCAAACCTGTTCCCGTCGAAATCCTGCTCGGGATCCCGTTAAGCTGATTTCCTTCCTAACACTGCGAGGTTCCTCATTCCGGCCCAACGAGCAACGGCTGCCTTTTCGGCCATCAGCTTTTCATGTTCGAACCTGTTTCTGATTCTTCTTGAGTCAGGGGCTGCCCTTCACCGTCAGGCAAGCCGCACGATTCCGGGTCACCTTGGAGTGGCGTCAGGCAGCCCTCCGTCGACGGGAATCGTTGCTCCCGTGGTAGGAGTCTGTCGGGTGGCGAAAAACATCACGGCCTGGGCCACGTCTTCTCCCGTCACCCGGACCTTCAGCAGATTGCGCTTCCGGTAGTATTCTTCCAGGCCCTGCTCGTCGAGTCCCCGTGCGCGCATCCTGTCTGGCCCCACCGTCGCCCAAAGCCCTGACCTCCGTCCCTGGTGCGAAAATACCGCATCCGGCGCCACCATGTTCACCCATACGCCCAGCGGCGCCAGCTCCAGGCTCGCGATCCGCGCCAGTTGATGCGCCGCTGCTTTGGTGGCGCTGTAGGCCCCAAAACCCGCCCCGGGCGCGAAGACGTTCTTGGTGGAAATCATGACCACGTCCCCGCCCGTGTTCTGGAGCTTGAAATGCCGCGCCGCCTCCGCCAGCACCAGCAAGGTCCCTTCCACATTCACCCGCTCCAGCTTCCGGAACGATTCCACACTCAGTTCAGCAAGTGAGGCGACATGCGCCACCCCGGCGTTCACCACCACCAGGTCCACGCCACCCCAGGTTCGAATCGTGGCGCCAAAAGCGCGCCGTACCGAATCCGCGTCCGTCACGTCCATCGGCACCGCAATCACCTGATCTGCGAAGCGTGCCCTCAATTCCCCGCCCAATACCTCCAGGCTCTCTCCCGGCAAATCGGTCAGCGCCACCTGGCATCCGGCCGCAAGCAGAGACTCGGCGATCGCTGAACCAATCGCTCCCGCCGCCCCAGTGATCAAGGCCACCTGCCGCCCGAGTGGCTGCCCCCTCTCGTCACTCAGCTTGGCGTGTTGCAGCATGTGGTATTCCATGTTGAATAGATGGCATTCGGACAGTCCCTGGTATTCGCCCATCGCCGCCACCTTTCGCTTCACCCCCAGCGTGTGCAGGGTAATATCCCGCGCAATCCGGCTGGCCTCAGCGTTCCGTCCCGCGCACAACGCGCCCATGCCCGGAATCAGAATCACCCGCGGGTAAGGATCGCACCGCGCCACCCCTGGAGCCAACCCCTCCGAGTGCCTCTCGAAGTAACCGTCGTAAGCCACAACGTACTCATGGATCGCCCTGGCAACCTGCCCACGCAGTTTCTCCAGGTCGCTGAAGTCGGGAGCGTCCACCCACAAAGGCAATCCCTTGGTCCGAATCAGGTGGTCAGTGGTCAGTGGCGGCGACAGCGCAAGTTGCTTTCCCTGCTCCGAGTCCACAAAGTCCAGAACTTCGCGGTTGGTGAGGGAACCCAGAATCATTCGTCGCCAGGGGCGCTTTTCCTCGCCCGTCGCCTGGGCCAACAGACCGCGTACGATGGGCGCCACTTGTTCCAACCGCGCTTCGGCCGTTTCAACCGCGGTCGGCACGCTGACGGTCAAGGCGCGCGCTGCCTTGCGTTCCAGATAATCTTCCGCCGCGGCTACCAGTTTCACAGTCCGTTCATAGGATTCCCGCGCGGTTTCTCCCCACGTCACCAGACCGTGATGCACCCAGACCATCCCAATGGCCCCCGGCAGCTTCTCCAGCGCTTTGCTGGCTTCCTTGGCCAGCTCAAACCCCGGCCGCACATAGGGCAGAATAATCACCCCTTCACCCAACGCTTCCCGCACCCACTCCTCTCCTCTGGCCTGGTTGGTCAGGGCCAGGATCGCATCGGCGTGCGTGTGATCAACGTATTTGGCCGGCAGAAAGGCGTGCGTCAGGGTCTCAATTGAGGGGCTCGGAGCGCGGCAGTCCAGCACATGGGTTCGAAATTCATTCGCCATCCGGTCATCGGAGAGACCTTCGAGCGTGCGAAGCCTGCGCAGATACTCGAGGTCGAGGGGCGAGTACCCCTCCGGAGTTATCTTCGCCAGATCGCACCCAGACGCCTTGACATAGATCGCCGGGATCGTTTCTCCCCACAGGTCCTCTCGCCTCCCTTTCACGGAGGTGTTGCCCCCACCATGCAGGACAATGTCGCTTTCCACCCCGATCAAACGGCTGGAATAGACTCGTAACGCCAGGTCCTCGCCCCAGCGCGGCCCATACTCCGCAATGAACTTTGCCGCTTCGGCTTCATTCCATCGGCTTTCCAAAACCTTC
Organism: Terriglobia bacterium; assembly: GCA_046705285.1. Taxonomy (GTDB): domain Bacteria; phylum Acidobacteriota; class Terriglobia; order UBA7540; family UBA7540; genus SCRD01. The sequence goes on along the minus strand of JBJKQK010000127.1, from coordinate 30,546 downwards.
ACCCACCCTTGCCGGCTTCCGCCATATTCCTTCAGATGTCATTTCATTCCCGCCTCTTCGCCGCCTCCATGGCTGACAGCATCAGCCGCGCATTTTCCCGCGGCGCCTTGCCGTCGAAAACGGCGCTCCCAGCAACTACCATGTCGGCCCCAGTCCGTGCTACCTCGGTAATATTATTTCTGGTAATGCCACCGTCCACGCACAAAAGGATCTCGCGCCCGGACCTTTCGATCATCTCCTTCACTCGATTGATGCGGCCGAACGTGGAGGCTGCAAAAGCCTGCCCACCCCAGCCCGGATTCACCGCCAACAGGAGCACCATCTCGAGCTCGTCCAGAAGGGGTTCCAATACGTTAAGTGGCATCCCTGGGTTAAGCGCTGCTCCGCGAATAAGGCCTCGCTCCGCATTATTGGCGTTCTCCATTCTGCCAAGTTCCTGCAGCACACGGTGCGGATGCGCTGAGGCATCCGGATGGATCGTAACGATGTCCGCGCCCGCGGCGACGAACTCTTCTACCTTGCCCAGCGGCTCAGCAATCATCAGGTGCACATCTTTCAGAAGCGGCGTCTTCATCGCCTTGACCAGCGGCGGCCCTGCCGTCATGCGCGGGCAATAGACCCCGTCCATCACGTCGATGTGAACCAGCTTCGCGCCGACTTCTTCCAGCAACCGCAGTTCACCTCCGAGTGACAACAGGTCAGCGGTCAGTATACCTATGCTCAACACCGGCGCCACTTCACGCAACACCTTCAGACTACTCTGATCAGGCATACCGCCTTCCCTCAGCGTGCCGCCGATGCCTCCACGCCCTTCTTTTCGTGCCGCAATGTCTGGTAGAACTCAAAGGCGTCTTCCGGCTTCATCGATTCATGAACCACCTTGCCCACCGCCTGGATCATTGCCGCCGGCGACTCCGACTGGAAAATGTTTCTGCCCATGTCCACGCCGGCTGCGCCCTGTGAAATGGCGTTGTAGGCCATGCGCAGCGCATCAAGCTCGCCAATCTTCTTTCCACCCGCCATCACCACTGGCACCGGGCACGACGCCGTCACCGTCTCAAATCCTTCCGCCACGTAATATGTCTTCACTACCTGTGCGCCCAGTTCGGCACATATCCGGCACGCCAGACGCAGATACCTTGCGTCTCGTGTCATCGCCTTCCCCACGGCCGTCACTCCCAGCGTCACCAGCCCGTAGCGATTCCCGGCGTCGACCAGCCGCGTCAGATTGTGTATGGTCTGCGACTCGTACTCCCCTCCTACAAAGACCTGCACCGCCATGGCATCTACGTTCAGGCGCAGGCAATCTTCAATGTCCACCGCAATCTGCTCGTTAGAAAGCTCCTTCAGAATGCTCGGCCCGCCACTAGCCCGAAGCACCACTCCCCCACCGAATGATGACGGAATCGTCGAGCGCAAAATGCCCCGGGTCAGCATCAAGGCGTTCGCATAGGGTAGCAGCGGCACGATGTTCAAGTCCACCCGCTCGAGGCCCGTCGTTGGCCCCTGGAAATATCCGTGGTCAATGGCCAGCATCACCGTGCGACCTGAGAGGGGATTGAAAATCCGCGACAGGCGGTTCTGCATCCCCCAATCCAGCGCTCCCGATCCTTTCAGGAAGAACGCCTCGCGTCGCACCGGCACCTCCGGATAAAAGTTCTTCGCCTCTCCCTTGCCTTCCGTATCAGGCATCGTTTGTTCTCCTTTCCGCGTTCATTCTCATGGCCGAGTAACCTTATCCTCATCCCAGCCAGAACTACCCATAGTAACAGACTCAACGCGCTGAATCACTCAGCTTACCATGAGTAGTGCGAAGGGATTTTTCTCTCTGGCGCCACGACGCATTGTGGAGCTCATTGTACGCCCCGAGTTGCTTCCAGACAGTCCTCGTGCTGTCCTCGGGCTTGCAACATAACCCACGGTGGCGTATCCTTTAACGATTTTCGGATGGAGGCAGCTATGTTTACAGCATCGAAGCTGTTCAGAATCTGGGTGGCTTTCTCGGCAATCCTGTTCTGTGGGATCACACTCGTAGCGGCGAGCCCGGCAGCTAAGCATCCTATAGCGCCATATCTGAATCCATCGCTGCCGATAGCGCAACGCGTAAACGATCTCGTCTCGCGGATGACGCTCCATGAAAAAGTTCTTCAGATGCAGCACACCGCTCCGGCCATCCCCCGACTCCACATCCCCTCTTACGACTGGTGGAATGAAGCCCTGCACGGAGTTGCGCGCTCCGGTTATGCCACGGTGTTTCCGCAGGCCATCGGAATGGCTGCCACGTGGGACACCCAATTGGTGTACCAGGAGGGCCGGGTGATCGCCACAGAGGCGCGCGCCAAATACAATCAGGCGCAGCGCGAAGGCAACCACAGCATCTACTTTGGACTCACGTTCTGGTCGCCCAACATCAATATTGTCCGTGACCCGCGCTGGGGCCGCGGACAGGAAACCTACGGCGAGAGCCCCTTCCTAACCTCAAAGCTGGGGGTTGCGTTCGTCACCGGAATGCAGGGCAATAACCCGAAATACCTGGAAGTGGTGGCAACACCCAAGCACTTTGACGCCTACAGCGGACCCGAACCCCTGCGGCACGGTTTTAGCGCCCAGATTTCCGCGCACGACCTTGAAGCCACCTATTTGCCGGCCTTCCGTGCAACCCTCGTGGATGGCCACGCAGACTCCACCATGTGCTCCTACAACGCCGTCAACGGCGTCCCCGCCTGCGCCAACTCTTTTCTGCTGCAAAAGACTCTGCGCGATGCGTGGGGATTCCATGGCTACGTCACCTCGGATTGTGGTGCGGTTGCAGATATCGCCAACGGACACCACTTTGCCCCTGATATTGAGCACGCTTCCGCGCTTGCCGTAAAAGCTGGCACAGACACAACCTGCGGCGACGAATACGTCACACTGGTAAGAGCCGTAAAGCAGGGTTTGATTCCGGAAAGTGACATCAACCGAGCAGTGAAACGCTTGTTCACGGCGCGCATGCGGTTGGGGATGTTCGATCCTCCACGTGATGTTCCCTTCAGCAAAATTCCCATGACGGAAGTTGACTCACCGGCCCACCGTCAGCTAGCTCTGCGCGCCGCTCGGGAATCCATGGTCCTTTTGAAAAATCAAGACGGCATCCTGCCGCTGAAGCCGACAGTGAAGACGATTGCGGTAATTGGACCCAATGCCGAGTCACTACCCGCTATTCAGGGCAATTACCATGGCGTTCCTTTGCACCCCGTCCTGCCGATCGACGGGGTGTTGAAGCAGTTCGCGGGCAAGGCGCGCATCCTTTACGCCCAGGGATCACCGTACGTTTCTGAGCTTGCGGTACCGGTTCCACGCACAGTTTTTCACCCTGCCGGTTTTCCATCCACATGGGGACTCAAGGCCGAGTATTTTTCAAATCCCGATTTTTCCGGCAAGCCGGCACTGGTTCGAACGGATACACAGATCCAGTTCGACTGGAATGCCGCAGCGCCGGTTCCGGGGGTCTCCATGAAAGCATTCTCTGTTACGTGGAGTGGAACTCTTACTCCTCCGGGTCCGGGGGACTATACGTTTGGCATCGACGAGCCCCACTGTTACCCCTGCGAGGATCATGAGACACTTCGTGTTTTTCTGGACGGCAAACTTGTTCTCAGTAGCACCAGCTACAATCGCCGCCCACAACCCGGTACTTTTCAGGCGCATTTCACGAATACGGCGCCGCACACCTTTCGGCTGGAGTACTCGCATCGTTCGCCATTGTTCGGCGCCGGAGTCACGTTTGAATGGAAACCTCCCGTCGACGTCCTGCGCAGGCAGGCTGTCCAGCTTGCACAGCGCGCTGACGTTGTCCTCGCGTTCGTTGGCTTGTCGCCACATCTGGAAGGCGAGGAGATGCCGCTGCACATTCCCGGCTTTGATGGTGGCGATCGAACCTCCTTGCGACTGCCCGAGGTTCAGCGGCAATTGCTCCAGGCTGTGGCAGCGACAGGCAAGCCTCTTGTGGTCGTGCTCTTGAATGGAAGTCCGCTGGCGGTCAACTGGGCCCAGCAGCATGCTGCCGCCATCCTCGATGCGTGGTATCCCGGCCAGGACGGTGGCACTGCGATCGCAGAAACCCTGGTAGGTTCCAACAACCCTGCCGGACGATTGCCAGAGACTTTCTACAAGTCGGTCAGCCAGCTTCCTCCTTTTACTGACTATTCCATGCAGGACCGAACTTACCGCTATTTCCGCGGTACACCGCTTTACGCCTTTGGTTACGGCCTCAGCTATTCAAGTTTCTCGTTCAGCAATCTTCACCTATCGTCGGCGAAGGTCAAAGCTGGCCGGTCGCTCAACGTGGAGGCCGACGTGAAGAATACCTCGAACATCGCAGGTGATGAGGTCGCGGAGCTCTACATTGAATATCCACCGAAGCCCGGCGAACCCCTTCGAGCCCTCAAGGGGTTCGAGCGCATCCACTTGGACCCAGGGCAAACCCGCCGCGTCAGCTTCACTTTAGGCGCACGTGATCTGAGCCTGGTTAACGAGAAGGGCGAACACATTGTGGTGCCTGGAAGCTACACTGTGTTTGTGGGAGGCAGCCAGCCCGTCAAGGGCGCCCACGGCGTGAGCGCGCGCTTCCAGATCTCCGGCGAGCGCAAATTGCCCCGCTGAAGGCTGCGCTCTCAAGTTCCGGTCTGCGCAGCAAATTGATGGTGCGCTCCGTAATCGAAACCCGCGAGTTGATCGATGGCCGAAGCGCGACTCAGACGCGTGTCCCGGCGAAGAAGGGCCTTACAACGAAGGGCAGGCAATGTTGAGGCTGCAGCTAAATGTGAACCGCCAGGACCGGACATGATCCCAGCTGCAGCACTCGATGCGTGGTTGAGCCAAATAGCGCGAGGTCTAGTATGTTCCTCCCTCGCACACCCACCACCACCAGGTCAGTATGGTCCTGCTCAGCCAGCTTGACAATCTCCTCGTAGGGTCGCCCTGCCCGGACAACCGGCTTGATTGTGCAGCAGCTCCGCATTTCCGCCGGCACGGCTTCTTCCAGACGGCGGACGATGCGATTATTCTCTGCTTCGCGTTCTTGTGGGGAAGACAAATGCTCCAGCACATGGAGCAGCGAGAGTTCGCTCCTGTATTCGGCCGCCATAGAAAGCGCGTACTGCAACGCCCGTTGAGAGCATTCCGAGAAATCTGAGCAGAAGAGGATTTTCCGCAGATCGAGAGTCTTTCCCTTGTCCCCAGGCGCGACAAAATCGTGTGCCGGACGCCGGACTGCCAGCACGGGACAACCAGCCTTACGCAACACCCTTTCCGTCACTGAACCAAGCGTCAGCCGCTGAAATCCTCGTCGGCCGTGAGTTCCCATCACGATTAAGTCAACGGAATTGTCCCTGGCAAAATCAATAATCGATTCCGTGACCACGCCTTCTTCAACCACGACCTTTGCCTGTACATCTCCTGCTGCGTGGGTTTTGGCGAATTCCCGCAATTGTTCTTCGGCGTACTCACTCAACTCACCATAAAACGTGTTAACCGAATCAGGGACGGCGTACTCCGGGTAGCCAATAATCACTGGGCGCACAACGTGCAGCAGGTAGAGCTCAGCATTGTAATGGCGCGCGAGTGACAGCCCGTAGTCATAAGCTCTTTCGGAGGAGTCAGAGAAATCTGAGGGACAGAGGATGCGTTCGATCTTTACCATGGTCACCTCGGTTCGATCTGGTCCTACTGTAGCTCCTGGTTCCCCGGCGGGCGCCGCGCCATGATCCTCTGAGCCTCACCCGAAATCACGCTCTTGTCTCGTCAACTGCGCTTCGGACTCAGGGCATCGCACGAACCGTCAACACGGGGCAATCAGCTCCTGCCACAACCGGAAAGGCCACGTTGCTAAGATGCTGGTGGGCCAGCTCTTCCGGGGTGCGCACGCCCAGCACGATAAGGTCCGCCCTCCGCTCCTTTGCGACCCTCAGAATCGCCTCTGCCGGATTGCCGCTTTCGACAATGCACTCGGGTTCACACCATGGGACCGTTTCAGAGGGAAAGATCTCCAGCAGTTCATCGCGGAAAGCCCGAGCCAGCAAGCGCGCGCTTGCGCGAATCGACGTAGGAACAACGTGCAAGACAGCCAGCCGGGATTCGTACTCGAGCGCGAAAGACAGGGCGAATGGCGCGGCGGCAAACGACTCCGCAGACAAGTCCGTGGGATAGAGAATCTGGCGCAGCGCTATCTCTTTAGCCAGACGACCCGACACATGCGGGCCCACGGTAAGTACAGGGCATTCCGCATTTCGCCAGACCTCTTCAGCAACCGAACCGAGCAGGAAGCGGCGAAGCCCGCGACGGCCGTGCGTCGCCAGAACCAGCAAATCTATCTGGTGGTCCCTGACCATTGCATTGAGTTCCTCAGCTACCTCCCCGTGACCCAGCAAGATTTCGTGCGGAATTCCCTCAAGTCCTTCGAAATCTGCCAACTCCGACAACCGTTTCTCAACCGCCTGGCTGAGCCCCTCCACGTATGGAGCTGCTTCGGGAGAGACGAGCGGATATGGGTGCGGTACGATCACGTGTGCCAGGTAAACCGTGGATTCAAACCTGCGAGCAATCGCCACAGCTTGCGGCAGGCTGGCTTTCGAGGCGGGTGAAAAATCCGTTGTCCAAAGGATGTTCTTGAGCTTCAGGGGCTTAGCTGCAATCTGTTCGTGGGCGGGGACCGCTTTGGTTCTCTCCATAGGTCCTCCTTTAGGCTAACCTCACGTCCATTGACAGGGTAACAATCCGGCACAGGAAATGCTGTGATCAGGGTCACAGGGCGAAGGCTACCGGAGAAAGGTTGCCGGCCCTAAGCAATTTCGCCACACGCCGGCACCGTCAATCAGTGCGTCGATATGGAAGCCCAACGATCGCTTTCCAAGATCACTCCGAATGGCGCCCGGCAGGAACCTGCTCGGGGCGCCGCGCCAGAAAAGGACGCACAAGCCAGTCATAGACAAACCCGCCTGCAATTCCTCCCGTAGTTGGAGCCAGAATGTAAATCCACCACTCATTTCCTCTCGGCCCGGGAAAGGCGATCGATCCGTAACCAACGAGGTAACCGAAAAGCCTGGGTCCAAAGTCTCTGGCAGGATTCACAGCGTCCATCGTCAATGGTGCGCCGATTCCGACGATCGCGGCCACCGTGAGACCTATAAAGAGAGCGGCCATATTGCCGCCCGGAGCCAGTGGGTTGTGAGAATCGATCAGAGCCAGAATTGACAGCAACAGAAACATTGTCAAGACGGCTTCAACCAGGAAAGCGGTGCCCCCCGTTACCTTTGCGAAGTCCTGCGGCGTGACGCCAACAATGCCTGGATTGGGATAAAAGCAACTGAACACCATCATGAGCTTTTGGCTGCCCGGCTGCCCCACGGTTACGCCCAGCTTCCTTGCCGTGGGCGCCCAGAATCCGTGCCAGCAGAAGAAAAGGGCAAGCGCACCGGAGAACGCGCCAGCGACCTGGGAGAATACGTAAGGCACAATCTTGCGCGCCGGAAACTTGCGAAAAAGCGCAAAACACGCCGTCACGGCCGGATTAAGATGCGCTCCAGAAACTCCTCCGGCGATGTAAACGGCCAGCAGGACGCCGAAACCCCACATCAGGGCCACGCCTGTCAAATTATAGGCGTTGGTAAACACGGCAACGGCCACGGCGCCATCACCGACGAGAATCAGGACAAAGGTACCCACAAATTCTGCCAGGCATTCCCCCACCAGCGCACCTTCGAACTTCCTCATATTCGCTCCGTATTTCAAGGTTGTGGCGATTTAAGACCCGTTGGATTTTGTCACGGATGGAACTTCAATCCAAGGGAAAGAACGACCGCTTAAACGGAAAGGTCCCGGCCCATCGGGATGTCGCTCCGACCTGGGACGGCCGAAGGTTCACCGAGCACGCGGTCGACGGTGATAAACACCCAGTCACTTGAAACTGATTTTCCTGAAGATTTCTGCATGGGCGGCTTTCTGCGGAACGGACGATGCCACCACGCGGATGGAAACACTTAGCGGAACGCTTGTGGGAGCTAAACAGGCATGATCATTGCATGCCTGATAAGTCAGTTTACCGTGCAAGGGGTATATGCCTGGCTTCGCTGAATGATTGACCAGCAGGATCGCCCCCACCAGGAGCTGGCCTTCATAAACCGAAATGGGAGTATCCAGAAATACAAACTTTTTCGGCGTGCCGCGGGGATAGACCACCTTCTCCACCTTTGCAGATGGAGAATCATCAAACGTCACTTTGGTGGGAATCAGATAATCGAGAGAAGGCTTGTGGTCGTTGATGTGGTACCCAGGCTGGATCTGAGCGACCACTGCGAGTTTGTCTGTTCTGCCTGCATGGGCCACGTTGGTTGCAAGGATAGTCCGCGCAGAAACAACCGCCGGAGGGCCACCGGCGCAGGCGGTACCGGCAGCAAGCAGGAATAATACTGAAACCGTAAGAAGACGCATTTGGAGATTCAGCGTGTACTCCCCGAATCACAAAACCCACGACCGCGTTGGCTTAACGCGCAAGGACTGGCATGTCCGGCGAAGCGGACTACCCATGGTGCGTTTTCAGAAAGTTGGCATAGGCTGTCCTTGCCTGATCCAGACTCATCTGGCAGGAAGGATCGACTTGCCTGCATCTCAGCACTGTGAAATTGCAGCCGCATTTGCACCGTTCATGGGAAAGGATGTTTTCATATTCCTTCACTTCCGCGGGGGTGAGCTTTGAGACGTCTATTCCCGGCACCACTGAGTTGACCTCAGCCGGAGTGCTGACCTGAATATTCCGGGCGGCCGTATAACCCACCGGCCTAAAATCTGCGTCTTCCTCGTGCGGAGAGGCCGCAAGCAATTCTTTGATCTCAGAATTGAAGACGGAGACGTCCGTCAGGCCAACGTGCTTGGCATAAATTCTGCCGTCGCGGCCGATAAGGAAACTGGTGGGCAACCCCAGAATCCCTCCGTAGAGTTCGCCCAGCTTGTTGGTACCCATAACAACGGGATAGTTCATGTGGAAAGCCTGGTAAAACTTCCGCACCGGCGCCGGACCATCGTCCATAGAAACGCCGATGATGGCAAACCCCTGGCTTCCGTACTTATTTTGAAGCTGCACGAATCCGGGGATCTCGATGCGGCAGGGCCCACACCACGTCGCCCAAAAGTCGAGGAGCACCACTTTGCCCCTGTAATCCCGCAAATCAATGTCCTCGCCGGACAGCGAAGTGAGCGTAAACTCGGGGGCCTTTGGAAACTCCACGCTGGTTTTGGCATCAGTGGTTGTGGCGGGTGTAATCCAGTACCGGTTCACAAAAAACAAACCGACCACGACCACAATCCCCAGAATAACTCCCAGAAGAACTTTACCCTTCTTCACAAGCGTCTCCCTTCCTTCAAAACTCCCCGTACAGTGCGGGCTTTCCGGAGCCTGTCCGATTCTTCATAGCCGTCCCACCACTACTCGGAATGAAGATTTGCCTTGCCGCTCACAGTGGCAGTTGAAATCCCTCCCGTTGCGGTAACCACTTCCGCTTCTTTGTGGCCCGGGCCGTACCACTGATAGGCGAGAACTCCAGCAAATGCCAGTACAAGAAGTGCAATGAATTGCGAAGTGGAAAGCAGGCCATTAAACACAAAGCCGCGTATCTTGTCGCCACGCAAAAACTCAAGCGAAAACCGCGCCACAGCGTAAAGTATCAAATACAGCAGGAAGATCTCGCCATCGCGCGATTTGTGTTTGAATCGCCAAAGCAGAATTCCGAAAATCCCAAGCAGCGTTATGGATGCGACAATCTGCCAAGGAAATAACGGGATTCCGAGTGGAACACCCGTCGTTTCATGGCTGAACTGGCTGGTGAATGTGATGGCCCACCAGGAGTGGCTGGGTACCCCGAAACCGCAACCTGCAGATAGACAGCCTAATCTTCCGATGCTCTGACCCAGGACGATCGCCGGAGCATACACGTCAAAGACCCGCCAGAAGGGAAGTTTGTAAGTGCGGATATACCAGATTGCGAAGACTGTTGCGGCAACGAACCCGCCGTAAAACACCCCCCCGGCTTCAAGAGTTTCCAAAGAGAATATCTGTCCCGGGTGTGCGCTGTAGAAACTCCACTGGGTCAGAACCAGGAGGACCTTGGCACCCAGCAGCGCGGTGATGATAATCCAGGTACTGAAATCGATCAGACGGCCTGTGTCCAGGCCTTCGCGCTGGCCCAGCCTGACCACGGTGTAAAGCGCAGCAATCAGTGCAGTGGCCAGAAGCACGCCGTATGTTGGCAACTGAAAAGAACCTATTTTGAACAGAATTGGATGCAAACTCTTATCCTAATATCTTATCCTGCCCCTCAACGATTCCTAAAGCCTTCACTGCCTGGTCCTGCAGGTCACAGCCCCTACGAATACACTACTCGGCCCAATTTTCCATACGCTTACAGGTTAAACCGATTGAGAAAAGAAAGATAGCCCGAGAGAATAGTAAATTTGTCGAAAGCCATCAATACCCCGATAAAGATCAGCAACACGCCCGAGGCGACTTCAACCGCTTTCATGTGTTTCCTGAAGCGGCCATAGAACTTGATGAACTTCCCAACTCCAAAGGCCGTAAGCAAAAACGGAATGGCAAGTCCCGCCGAATAGATCGCCAGCAGGAACATACCCTGGAACACCGTGTTCTTCAGAGCAGCAAGAGCAAGAATTCCGGTGAGAATAGGCCCGATGCAGGGGGTCCATCCAAAAGCAAACGCAAAGCCGAGAATGAAAGACCCCGCAATTCCCCGCTTCGGCGTGATCGTATTCATCCGGGCTTCCCGATAGAGAAATGGAATCTTCACCAGGCCCGTCAAGTGCAGACCAAATATGATGATGATGACACCCGCAACGACATCGAAAATCCCCCGGCGGGAAAGCAGGAACGTGCCGACTGCAGTCGCGGAAGCTCCCAGCGTAATGAATACGACCGAAAATCCAATGACAAAGGCAACTGAGTTGCGAAGGATCAGGGACGTCACTCCCTCGGTGGCCTCGCCCCGCAGTTGTTCCATCGATAACCCGGACAGCATGGAGATGTAACCGGGGATCAGCGGCAGCACACACGGAGACAGGAACGATACAAGACCGGCTACAAATGCGACTGGAATGCTCAGATTGTGGGTCATCGAAAGTTAATTCTTCCTGGGCTCACCGACCTGAATATTGGATGCACCAGAACCACCACCGGCTCATTTTCTTAACACTCGGGTCTCAACCTGAAGCAGGATTCCGAACGGCTCGTCATTCAGTTTGCCGCAGCGCCGGCCGTCAGTCGCCATTTCGGAAGTTCTGCCGGCCGAGATCCCGGCGCGACCAACTGATGAATCACTTGGATACAAACCGCAAGCCCTTGCGGCACAGACCATAAAAGTGTATCATACCCCGCCCTGACGTACTGCTGAATGCCAGGGAGGGTCGATTCAGGGCGGACTCCCATTCGATTATCGGAGAATCCCTTTGTTGCGTTCTCTCATCTTTGACTTCGACGGTGTCATAGTCGATTCCGAGCCCATCATCATGCGGCTGACTCAGGAGATGGCGGCCAAGGAAGGATGGGAAGTCACCGAGGAAGAATACTATCGAGACTACCTGGCATTCGATGACCGGAGCATCGTGGAGCATCTTTACACCAGCCACGGACGCACCGTTGACCACCAACGCTGCGAAGAACTGGTCAACTGGAAGTCCAGAGCCTACGGGAAAATCATTGATAACGGTCTGCCTGCCATGCCCGGCGCCGTTGATTTTGTTCGCCAGGCCGCCCGCACCTATCCTCTGGCCATCGCCAGCGGCAGCGCCCGAAGCGAAATCGAGCATCTTCTCGCCAAACTGGAACTTCGGGGACATTTCCGGATTCTGGCCACTGCTGACGACTGCGCGCGGTCGAAACCCGATCCCGAAGTCTACCTTAAGGCTCTTGCCCGACTGAGCGACCTTGCCGAGTTCAAAACCAAACCGCTCCTCCCCTTCGAGTGCCTCGCCATCGAAGATGCACCGGGTGGAATCGACGCCGCACACGCCGCGGGACTCAGATGCCTGGGACTTGCTCACAGCCGTTCTCCGGAGAATATTGAACATGCCGACTGGGTTTTCCGTGGATTCAAAGAAGTTGATTTAAGAGGCATTGCCCGGGAATTTGAGTGATGCCTCATTCCGGGTTTCCACGGAGGGACGGGCAGCATACCGTCTGGAGGAAGACCGAGCGATACCTTCATCAATGCGTTTTCGTGCCTTCCTTTGTTTTCAACAACTTCTCCGCTTCGTTTTCAGGTTCGTTCCGGTTCGTTTTTGCACCCCGATCCTTTGTTTTCAATCACTTCTCCGGTTCGTTTTGCCAAAAAAGAGTTTTCTTGTCCCATTCGTCTCACTGCCCGGGCACTTCCGGGCAGGGTTTGTGCCATTTCCCGGCAGCGGTTCGTACAGGTTCCCGAGCTGGTTTCAGGCGAAATCCTGCCATTGTTTCTCCATGTCCCCGGGTCGCCCGGAACCTCCCTACGGAGTCAATCTAAGACTACAATACTAGCCGATATTTGTCAAGCCCATTCTGCAGGTTCCACATCCCCGTAATCTCACACATTGCCGACACCGCAATAGATGCGCCACCTGACGACATGAGCAATTTACGAATTGGAGAAGAGACGGGGGCAGAGACGGATTTGCCAAGCTGCCCCCGGATTCCCCCGGAATTCACGTGATGGTCTTGATGTAGATCATCCGCAGGCCACCCCGGCTGACCACCCTTCCAGTGACGGTTACTTCCTGGGCCATCTTCTCGATCAGCCTTTCGCGGTCTGGCTGGTGCAGTTCAGATCCGACAGCGACGTAGACGTTTCCTTCTGAGTCCACAATGCCGATGGGATTGCCCATCTTCGCACAGGCGACGGCGCATGCTTTGTGCTTGGGTCCGTGCGCGCCGTGGTCCATGTAGCACCAAAGATCAACGACTTCGCCCTTAATCGTCTTTGCAGGTTTCTCCTGCTGCGCAAAGCTGGCAATGCCGATCAGGAGAGTTGCCAGGATGCCCACAAGCACTCTGGCTGAGATATGCTCCTTCATGTTTCCCTCCTCGCGTCAAAGGTTGGAAATGCTCTATGACCCGCTCTAGCTTGCCCGGATGCCTATGAACCTATGGTAAAACATTCTCCGAGGCAAAGGCCAGCCTACTGATTCACGGCATAAACGCGGATCTCCGCGGCGTGAGCCCCGCGGCTCGGAACAGCGAGGAAGAAGCGTTTCAACTGAGGGACAAGAAGCGACGTACGCGCGCCGGGCGCCGTCGGGATATTGGCCAGCAAGCGGTAATGGTCCGCGTCCGTCTGGCCGACCACGGTGATTTCACCCTGCCCGCCGGAAAGATAGATCCGATGATTTGAAGCGTCATAATAGAGATCATCGGCATCGCGTGTCACCGGCAGATGAGCAAGAATCCTGCCCGATTGCGGGTCCAGGACGAGAAGCACTGCGGGCCTTCGGCAAGCCACAAAGAGCCGATGATGCGCCTGGTCAAAGCCCATGGGAAAGTTGTCGCGATACCTTCGCATCGGCCAACGCTCGATGACTGACCGACTGTTCCAGTCAGCCACAGCGATTTCCTCTGCCGTTGGAACGTTGACGTAAATCCTTGCACCGCCGCTTTCCACCTCAAACGCCTCGGCATGACCACGCAGCTTGATTGTCCCCAACGCCTTGCCCGTCATGGCGTCGAGAACGCCAATTCCACCCGTCCCGTAGCCGACAAAGACCCGTTGATTCGCCCGGTCGTAGCGAATGTCGTCGGCATCCGATGGGAAACGAACAGTAGCGAGCAGTTTGTACGTGCGCCCATCCAGAACCTTGACGATCCCAGTGCCTCCGTTGGCAACGAACAGCTTGTCGGACGATGGCACATAGAATACGCCCTGCGGTTCCCGCATTCCCCTGATGGTGTGAACGACCTTGCCCGATGCGAGGTCTATCACTTCCACGGTGTTGTTGCCGAGAGCCGAAACAAACAGCCGATGGCCTTTCAGGTCAATGCTGAGATGGTCGATGCGGCCCGCTACGCCCGGCATCGGAATCCGCTGAAGCAGCTTGAGCGGAGCACCCGACTGCGCCGCCAGGCCCGACGTCAATGCAAACAAGGTGATCAACAAAATCTTCGGCCAATGTTTCATAACGCCCCCGGAAACCGGCAATCTGGAGTGGCAGGCTGTTCTCTCCCCGCGGCAGTTGTCATTCACCCCAAATCATATCGCTTCTCGTTGCACCCCGGTGTACTCTTCTTTTTAGAATGGATTGCCGGCAGAAGATTACGAGGCCCGGCAGCGAAACTCCACATTTCGGGAGGCAACCAATGTCAATTTCACAACTGCGGGTGCAAGTCCTGGCGGCGCTTGTCGCGGTTTTGCTGGCTGCGGCAAACCTGTCTATGGCGCAAACCGAAGCAACTTCAACGCGAGCAGAGCAGCAGGCACTGAGCCTGACGGTCTACAAGAATATCGCCGTGGTCAGGGACGTTCGCCGCCTCCGCCTCCCGACCGGCCGCGTACAACTCCGTTTTGCAGACGTGGCCTCGCAGATTGAGCCAGCCACGGTTCAAGCGATCTCGCTGACGGCTCCCAGGCAGTTTGAAGTTTTGGAGCAGGATTACCGCTACGACCTGCTCAGCCCGCAGCTGTTGCTGAAGAAATACGTGGGAAAGCAAGTGACGCTGATTCGCCAGATCACGGTGAACAACTCCACAAAAGAGGTGTCAACGAAAGCCACCCTGCTTGCTGACAGCGGTGGCCCGGTATGGCAGATCGGCGACCAGATTGTCACCGGCATTCCCAACTACGCCGATCATTACGTCTTCCCCTCCCTGCCGCCGGGTCTCTACACCAAGCCCACGCTGGTGTGGCTTCTGGATAACCGGTACGCGGGCGAGCAGCGGATCGAGGCCGATTACATAACCAAGTCGGTGAGCTGGACCGCCGATTATGTTCTCACCTTGCCGGCTGAGGCCGCGGTGGCAGACCTGAACTCGTGGGTGACCCTCACCAACAGCAGCGGGATCGGCTTCGACAATGCTCACCTGCAACTGGTGGCGGGCCAGGTGCATCAGGCGAAGCAGGCCCCGCGGCCGATGTTCCGGATGCAGGCTATGGCCGTGGGGGGAGTCGTAGCTCCGGGAATCAGTCAGGAGCCACTTTCTGAATATCACCTGTATACCATCGAGCGGCGCGTCACATTGCCGAACAACAGAAGCAAACAGATTGTCTTCCTGCGTGCCGCCGGCATCAAGGTGGAAAAAACCTACGTCATCAACGGCCAGCAGAATTATTATTACAGCCCATTCCGGGGCGGCGAACCCGCCAAAGAGCCGGTCCAGGCTCATCTCAAATTCAGGAATTCGAAGGCCAATTCGCTTGGCGTTCCCTTGCCCGCCGGCACCGTGCGAGTTTACCAGGCTGACTCACAAGGCCAGTTGCAATTCGTCGGGGAGGATCAGCTTGCCCACACTCCCAAAGATGAAACTGCAAATCTTTACATCGGAAATGCCTTCGACGTGACTGCCGAAAGAAAGCAAACGGATTTTGAAACGCTGGGCAAGAACGTCTATGAATCTGCGTTCCAGATCACGATTCGCAACCACAAGAAGCAGCCCATCACCGTGGAAGTCAACGAGCCGCTTGGCGGGGAATGGACCGTGCTGCAATCCAATTTCAAGTATGAGAAGACTTCGGCCTTTTCAATCAGGTTTATCGTGCCGGTAACTGCGGGAGGCCAATCGGTTCTCACCTATCGTGTGCGAACACACCAGTAAGAGATTGGCCGGGCAATATTGCGCACGGCTGAATGAAGACGGGAGACATCTTCCAGGAGACGCCAGGATGCGAGTTCGAATTGCGAGAATCACCGATGCCGACAATATCGCCGTTCTCTGCGGGCAGTTGGGCTACCCATCTTCTGCCGCCAGCGTGCGGCGGCGCCTCCACAGCCTGGCTGGAAACCGAGGCCATGCCGTCTGGGTGGCGGAGCCCGAACGCAGCGGTCCGGTGGTCGGGTGGATTCACGTTTTCGTGAAACAATTGCTCGAGAGCGACCGCGAAGCGGAGATCGGAGGGCTGGCCGTCGACGAAGCATTCCGTGGCCGGGGAGCGGGAAAGGCCCTGGTCGAACGCGCTGAACGCTGGGCCAGGGCGAAAGGCTTGAAGTCCGTCTACTTGCGTTCGAACATCGTGCGCAAAGGCGCGCATCGCTTTTATCGGAGGCTCGGTTACGAGGTGATCAAGACACAGCACGCTTTTCGCAAGCAGGTCTGTTAACGCTTTAGAACGCGCCTTCAGGCGGGCGGGAGTCAGGCGTTTTTGCAGAGACGCCTCGACGACGCGTCCCTGAATTAAAGGATCAGCATGCAGTCGCCGTAGCTGTAAAACCGGTAATGGTCTCGAATAGCGTGCTGATAGGCATTGAGAATCAATTCGCGGCCGGCAAAAGCCGAAACCAGCATCAACAGCGTCGATTTCGGAAGATGGAAATTGGTGAGCAGGCCTCGAATCACCTGAAAGCGAAATCCCGGCACAATAAACAAATCGGTCTCTCCGCGCGCGGGAACCACCTTCCCCTGGTTTGCAAATGCCACGGATTCAAGGGTTCGGACGCTGGTGGTGCCGACGGCAATGACGCGGCGGCCCTCATGGAGGGCTTTGTTGATCGCCGCTGAGGCATCTTCGGAAATCTCGAATTGCTCAAAGTCCATTCTATGATCTTCGACACGCCCGGCCTGGACCGGTCGGAACGTTCCAGGCCCTACATGAAGGGTGATTTCACAGATTTCGACTTTCCGCTCCTGCAGAGCTTCAAAGACGCGTTGGGTAAAGTGGAAGCCTGCCGTGGGGGCTGCAACGGCGCCACGCACCTTGGCATAGACCGTTTGGTATGTATCACGGTCCATCGGATCGTCGGGGCGGGCCACATAAG
This sequence comes from Terriglobia bacterium, assembly GCA_046705285.1. GTDB lineage: Bacteria > Acidobacteriota > Terriglobia > UBA7540 > UBA7540 > SCRD01. The sequence continues at coordinate 13,572 of JBJKQK010000127.1, read as the reverse complement.
GAGGCAGAGGCACGTGCCCCATGCGGTCGATTGCGTCATGGACGTTCCCTCCGCGCGCCCGGAGTAGAACCTTGCGCATACCCCATTCACCCCGCCCCAGGACTTCCGCCTCTAGTTCACCGTCGCCAAAAACGAGTACCTCGCCGATGCGAATCTTGCGGCCAGGATGCACCAATCCGTGCCACACGTCACCTGATTCGTTGCGGGTCAGCAGCAGTTCGACCTCGGCGGTCAGATATTCGCGCGCGGCGGGGTTGTGCTTGCCGATCGGCTGCGACCTGGTCCCTCGCCGCCGCCCAAGCAGACGCGCGGGAAATACCCTGGTGTTGTTCAAAACCAGCAGGTCGCCCGGTACAAGGATCTCAGGAAGCGTACGAAATGTTGAATCGGCAAAAGACTTTGCGGCTCGATCCAGCACCAGCATTCGCGAGGCATCGCGCTCGCGTAAGGGCCGCTGAGCGATCAGTTCCTTCGGCAGTTCGTAATCAAATTCTTCGAGTCGCATTCAGAAGTCATTTTACGATAATCCCAGCTGCGGCAGGTCAGGAGGGGATACGCCGCCCGGCTCTGCCGCATATGGTGTGGTAAAGTCAGTTCATGCCATCCGCAACTGTAACTGTGTCCGTACGCGGCGTTGAAAGAATTCTCTCCGGACATCCCTGGGTCTATCGTAGCGATGTCTCAGCGCCGCCGGGCGTCGAGCCGGGAGCCATTGTGAGCGTCCAGGACCGGCGCAAGCGCTTTCTAGGACAGGCCCTCTACAGCAGCAGATCGCAAATCGCCTTGCGTCTCCTGACCCGCGATAAGTGCGCTTTCGACCGCGCCTTTCTTTCTGAGCGCATTCAGCAGGCGGCAGCCTTTCGGCGACAGATCGTCCCGGAGTCGGAAGCCTACCGTCTGGTCGCCTCTGAAGGCGACCTCCTGCCGTCGCTGGTGATCGATCGCTATGGAGAGTACTTCGTTGTACAGACCCTCAGCCAAGGAATGGAAAAGCTGAAGCCCGTGGTCGTGGAAATTCTTCAGGAACTGTTTTCGCCTCGCGGCATCCTGGAACGGAATGACGCCTCAGTCCGCTCACTTGAAGGCATGGAACTGGTAAAGGGCGTGCTGGCCGGCGAAGCAGCCGGGGAAGTCGTCGTCACAATGAACGGCCGCCGATTTGCCTTCGACCTGCTCGAAGGACAGAAGACGGGAGGTTTTCTGGACCAGCGAGAAAACCAGAAGGCCGCTGAAATCTACGCCCGCGGACGAGCGCTTGATTGCTTCGCTTATACAGGCGGATTTGCCGTGACGATCAGCCCGCGTTGCGACTCTGTATTGGCCATCGATTCTTCGGAAGATGCTCTGAACATGGCCCGGCGGAATGCGGAGCTGAACGGCGCATCGAACATCGATTGGAAAGAGGCCAATTGTTTTGACTTCCTCAAGGCGGCGGATCAGGCCGGAGAGCGGTTTGATATTGTCGTGCTTGACCCACCGGCTTTCGCCCGGCAACGATCGAGTCTTGATTCCGCATTGCGCGGTTACAAAGAGCTCAACCTGCGTGCCCTGAAGATCCTGAATGCCGGAGGCTACCTCATCACGTGCAGTTGCTCGTATCACGTAACGGAGCCTGATTTTCTTGAAGCGATCGCCAGCGCCGCCGTAGATGCTCGGCGGACTGTAACCGTGGTCGAGCGCCGGACCCAGGCGCGCGATCATCCCATCCTCCTGACCGTGCCTGAGACCCATTACCTGAAATGCCTGATTCTGCGCGTGTTGTGACCTGCGCTAGGCGGCTCCGATTTCGAGTAGAATACAAGCTGTGAGTGGAATTAAAAGCCTGGCGGCGCTCCTGTTCCTCCTGCCCGTGTGCGCAATTCCGGGACGCGGTGAAGATCTCAAGCTCCTGATCTCTGTTCAGCAGCAGAACATCACTGCTCCCAATCCGGTGCGGGCCACATTGCACTTCCACAATTCCGGGCAGCAAACCATGTGGCTCTATTCGCCGGTGCGGAGCGAGCTGCCGGCCATCCAGAGTTATGCGCTCCCAGCCAGCATCGGCGGTCAGAATTCCGAGCCGACTTATATTGGATCGACCCTGAAAGTCCAGCTCGAGCCCATAGCGTCTGCTGGAAGCGGCAAGGCGCAAGAGGAGGGCCGCGGGTTCGCGCTCTCTCCTGACGGTCTTCCCTTCCCGAGGCTGATACGGCTTGCGCCTGGAGATGATTACAGCGAGAGAGTTACGATTCACGTCGCGCCCGCACAGACGCAAAGCGACGGCAATCACGCTGGGTGGGGCCAATACAGGTTTTCCGTGATTTACTCCGCACATTATCCAAATGCAGAAATCCTGGCGCGCGATATCCATGCCAACCTCTGGCAGGGCCAGGTGAGCAGCAACTCTGTCACACTGAATTTGCAGCCTTCAACGGCACACGGGTCGATTGCGGGAACCGTGGCCGGACCTGTCGGACGACCACTCACTGGCGCGCTGGTCACCCTTAGCGACAACAACGAGAACGACCTTGACCAGGTCTATTCCGACGTCGACGGCCGATTTTCATTCACAGATCTCCCCTCCGGCCGTTACTGGCTGACTGTGCGGGAGCCTGGCTCGGATCACGATACATCCGTGTTCCGCGACGTTGATGTCAACCCGGCGGGCTCACCTGCGAAGGCCGCGATCATGCTGCTTCCCGTGGAAGCCGACAAGCCCGATCGGATATTGCACAAACCTGTCCTTTTTCATGTTGTCGACACTAAGGGGCATCCTCTTGCAAAGGTCAAGCTTGCGATTCTGAAAACGACAGACGAAATCATCCAAAATGTCAAAGTGGTAACCGGCCAGGACGGGTTTGTGGCAACAGACTTGATTCCTGGCCTGAATCTGGTCACACTCCAGATGCACGGCTGCAAGAGAAAGGAAGATCGACAGGCTGATGTGGCGCGTGGTCCGGGGGTGGACGGCTTTGAGTACGTTTACGAATGTGCCAAGTAGTGCCCGCTCCCGACTCACGCAGCGGCATGGAGTATGCCATGCTACTGAAGTAGAATATCGAATCGCTGAAGTTGCCTTGCACAGCAGCCCGGTGTTTCCCGACTCATCAGCACAGATTCGAGGGCGGCGGAATGTCCCACATCTCGGACTCAGGCCTGTGTGGGAAAGGGTGCCGATGTTGTGAAAAGCCTGCTGGAGAGAGCCCGGCAGGCGCCCGCAACAGCGGTATATCAATACCGCAGTCGAAGACATAGAACACGATGGGAGAAAATGCCACAAAGACCGGCGAACCGGGTCAGGAAGTGAAATTCACTGTTATTGTCTGCACTTACAATTACGCGCACCTGCTTCCGGATGCCTTGCGAACGCTTCAGGCACAGACGCTTCAGGATTTTGAGCTGCTGATTGTTGATGACGGCTCGACCGATAATACCGGCGAGGTGGTCCGGCGATTTTCCTCACAATTTCGAAATTGTGTATACCTGAAGAAACCGCACAGCGGGTTGCCCGACACGAGAAACGTTGCCGTGGGGAAAGCAAGAGGCACGCATCTGGCTTTTCTGGACGCTGACGATTTCTGGTCACCGCGTTACCTGGAAATCGTCCACCAGAAGCTTGAATCCAACCCGCAAGCGGAACTGGTGGTTTGCAACGGCCTGAGGATTCTGAATAACGGCATGATTCTGGGCTCGGTTTTCCGGCCGAATCTGCCACCCCTCGAATGGCCTGTGGTTTCCAACGGCAATCTATTCTATTTGTGCAATGACTTCCTGCCTTCCGGAATGGTCTTCCGCAAATCTCTCTACGAACGCATCGGCGGCTTCGACACTCGTTTCGATCAGGGGCTTGGCGACGACACCGATTGGGTGATCCGTGCGGTCGCCGCTGGAGCCTATTGCGTTCGCCTTGACCAGAAGCTGTTTCTGTATCGGTTTCACGGCAGGAACCTGACGAGCAATCCCCTGCTCATCGTCGATCCATGGCTCACGATTTACGACGAGAAAGTCAAGGGCAGCCGTCTGGGCCCGGAATTCGAGCGTAACGCCCGAAATTTCACCCGCGACTACGTTCTGCGGCTTCTGGGAATTTGCTCTCCGACAAGGGGGCGCACGCTGCTCGCCCGCACCCTAGAAACGCTCCCGGGAGACATCGTGCTTCGATGTGCCTATGTCTCAACCTATCTGGGTTCGATCCAGGCGCTGAAAGTCTTAAAATGGGGAAAGCACCTGGTCCAAAGGATTGTCCCTGGAAGGCAACGCATTGATTTGAGCGCGCCACCTGAAACAATGTTCCAGGGCGTCTAGACGCTCCTCGACTGCGCATCCGGCTAGCCTATGGGAATCATTGAGCTGATTTCAGCGCTTTCAGAAGGTAGCTTCATGTACCGACCCGGTGCCGGGAGAGATTCGGCCCGCAGCCGCCTTCATCCCTATGATGGCGGCAGGATGGGCGCCCGGATGGCGTAGATCAAGCTCCTCGACCTCCCTCTCGCAGAGTTGTGCAAACTTGCGCTCTTTCCGGCGCAGAGTCGACCTGGATTTGGACAAGGATTTCTGAAGGATCTCCTCAAGGGTGCCCCGCAATTCGATCCAACGACGAAGGTACTGCAACGGGACGTAACCGATTGTGCCAGATTGGAAATTGACCCATGGCAGTGGGGCATTGACGGGATAGGACGAGGTCCACAGGGCTTCAACGCCTGACGGAAATTTCTCGAAAGGCATGAAAAGCAGCGACCTATCGCCTGAAAGTGCGGTGAAATGCCTATCAAGGAACATTCCGGGAACCTTCAGGGAAAACAGTTGGATGCCCGGGATGTTGAATCGGAATACAATCGGCCCAGCTAGCCACGATTCATTCATGGAGGCCAAAACCACGGTCTTCTAAGAGGCCCGGGTTCACGATGATTGATCCCCGCGGGGCCAAAGGGTGTGCGCCCGAATCTCTGGAATCTTGCATTGCCCTTTTGCCGCATTACAAAAGAGCTTGGCCGTCTGTTCCAAGTTGGCCGGTGAAACGGTTCTGTCACGCGATGGGGACCCTAACACGCAGAACTCACCCAAGCCGTTGCAGTATCAGTGTATCTCGGGCAAAATTACACGGAGGCGTTAGAAGAGTAACGGTGTATTCATAGAAGTGATTTTCTTCTTTGCAACTTGATCCGCATGGTATGGAACATCATCCTGGGCGCGCTGTTCATTCTGGCTGTAGCAGACACTCTCGGTTTCCTGGTCTGGTACGCCTGCAGCTGGCCGCGCTCACAAGTTTTGGGGCCAGCACTTGTCAGCGGGCCAGCCAATGGAAAGCGGATCGCTCTCACCTTTGACGACGGCCCTTTGCCTCCTTACACGGGTCAGGTGCTTGATATCCTACAGTCACGCAAAATCCCGGCGACGTTTTTTGTTTGCGGTAAGGATGTGGCGACACACTCTGATATTGTCCGGCGCATTCATGCTGACGGCCACACGATTGGAAATCACACCTGGTCGCATCCTTATCTCTACTTCATGAGCCGGGAGAAGATAGGGCAAGAGATTGACCGTACGCAGAACGCAATCCAGCAGGCAACAGGACACGCGGCTGAAATCTTTCGTCCTCCCTACGGCGCCCGGTGGTTTGGCCTGTATCCCGTTCTGCGCGAACGCGGCATGCACGTGGTTCAATGGTCACTGAGCGGCGAAGACTGGCGGCTCAAGGCCGACGACATTGCCAAGGCCGTTTGCTCCGGCCTGCGCCCCGGAGCAGTGATTTTGCTGCATGATGGCCGCCAAGAGCCCGGAGGTTATCTGCGGACGCTTTTCAGGAAAAGTTCCGAGACCGCGAAAACTGACAACCGGCCCGCAGCGCATCAGCACTCCGCAGCCAGCGCTTCCGAAACAGTGAAAGCCTTGCCGGCAATCGTCGACGCCGCGCTGGAAATGGGGTATGACTTCGTTTCGGTAAAAGACTTCCTCCCCGGGCGGCAGGGTGCAGCCCATACGGCGATGTCAAAGTAGATCGTGAGATTCGAACTTGATCCAACCGCCTGTCTCCGGTAGAATTCCGACGACTGGGAGGATGGTATTCCACTGGAATAAGTGTACTCTTGTAAGATTAGGCAGTTCAGACAATAGAATGAAGTCAGGTTTTTCCGTACATGGAGAGCCTTCGCACAAAAGAATCCATTCTCTTGACCTCGGCCGTCATGGTCGGCGGTCTCATCTTTCTTTATCTCAACCTGTTTTATTTTCCAAACATTCCAATCCATCTGTACGGTGACAGGACCACATTTCTGTTCAACGCCAGGCGCATGCTCGATGGCCAGCTCATGTATCGAGATTTCTTCCAGCACTCTTTACCTGCCACGGAGGTCTTCTACTTCATCCTTTTCAGCATACTGGGCGTACACGCCTGGATACCGAATGCCACGCTGATTCTGCTGGGGCTCAGCATCGCCTGGTTCATCATCGTTATTTCCAGGAAAGTCATTCAGGGTGCAACCGCGTTTCTTCCGGCCGTGCTGTTCCTTGTTATTGCTTTTTACGGCAAGCCAGGCTCCGCAGACAAGTGGTTCAGCATCCTGCTGGTGATGGCCGCCATCGCAGAGCTGATTGATCACATCACCGCGCTGGGGCTTGTAGGCGCGGGAGTGCTTTGCGGGCTGGCAACTTGCTTTAGCCAGTCGATTGGGGTGTCCGCACAAATCGGCCTGGCGGCTTTCATCGTGTGGGCCGTCTTCAGGAAGGTCTTTAGTTGGGAAGATTGCCGCAGAGCGCAAACCTATCTTTGGGTGCCCTTTGTCACGATCGTTGTGCTCTTTAATGCTTATTTTGCGATGGAAGCTGGAATTGGAAGATTCCTCCACGACACGGTGGTCTTCGGATTTCGATACTGGTCGTCAGCATCCTGGAATTCCCATTACGCCTACATGACTGACCTGCCCCAGTGGCAGCCGTGGTTTCGGTTGCCGGGTCTGGTCATTGCTCTGGCGACCTACCTGCTCGTGCCCCTGATCTATCTTTTGTTTTTTGTGCGTTTCTGGGATGAGGAAGAGGATTCCCCCTCAGAACCATGGGACCGCCTGATGATGGTATGCTTCGTTGGGCTGGCCCTTTTCCTGGGCGTGGTGACAGCGCCGACCTGGGTCCGCCTGTGTGCTGTTTCAGCGCCTGCCTTCATCCTCTTTGTCTGGTATTTCAGCTTCGAAGGTCTGCTTCAACGAGTGCGGATTGTTGCTGTCTGGGCGCTGGCTCTTGTCCTGGCCATCGGCGTGACAATCCAGAGCAAGCTCCAGTGGCGGGGATACGCAACAACTCCAACCGGAAAAGTGGCGATTTTGGATCGCGCCCGATGGGATGAGATCAATTTTCTACTGAGGAATACCAGGCCCGGCGAATATGTGTTTCCCAGCAGCATTTTCGGGTTTTTGCTGAATTTGCGTGACCCGGCCACGGTGGATTACGTTGCGCCATCCGACTACACACGGCCCGAACAAGTTGCCAACGTTGTCGAGGGGCTAAAGAACCATCGGGTGAAGTATATCCTCTGGTCGCCCGTCCTTGCCCTGCGTCAGGAAAACCCGTCCTCACATAACCATCTGGCTCCGCTGCTTGCCTACGTCCGCTCGCATTACCACATTGCAAAGATTTTCCCAAACGATGATATGTTCTGGGAAAAAGGCGTGCAAAAGCCTCCGCTGGTGCCAGTACCGCAGGCTCCCGAAGCTCCGGCGCCCCAGCCTCCAGTAAGCGCTCCGATCCCGCTGCCGTAGCGCCCAAAGGCTGGTCGGGGATGTTCCGCTAAGCCTGTCAGAATGCAGAGCGTTGTTCTCCCTGTGGCCAAGGCTGGAGATTTGCCGTCTGGGTCCCACGCGGAGGCGCCCGTGCTCTCAGCACGTGAAGATGTCCGGTTTCTATAGCATCTGATCTCTCCCGCGCCCCCCTTGACACCCTGTTCAAGGTTCTTTAGACTCGTCGCGTCTTCGGCGACTGCTTTGATAGCTGACGGCGCCGTGCAACTCCAGGGAAGGAGTTGTAATTTGGCGCGGGGAACGATCCCAAAACAGAGAGGCATGGTTGGCTTTCAGCTGGCTCGACCTGATCGTAGTCATTGTTTATCTTGCGGCCGTAACACTGCTGGGCGCACGTTTCGGCAAACGCCAGCGAACCCTTCACGACTACTTCCTCGGAGGGCGAAAGCTTCCCTGGTGGGCCATCGCGCTCTCCGTCGTCTCGGCGGAAACGAGCATCCTGACCATCATCAGCACTCCAGGAATCGCCTATGCCACCAACATGGAATTCCTCCAGCTGATCTTCGGCTACCTGGTGGCGCGCGTTGTGGTTGCCTTTGTCTTGATCCCAAAGTACTTTGCGGGAGAGCTCTACACAGCCTACCAGTTTATCGAGCACCGGTTTGGCCGCGGTCTCAAAGTCTTTACGGCCGGCCTTTTCCTGGGAAGTCGTGCCCTGGCAGAAGGAGTGCGGGTTTTTGCCATTTCAATCGTGATCGAAGTGATTTTCAGGACAGGTGTCCTGACAGCCGTTCTGATCATCTCGGCCCTGACGCTTTTCTACACGTTTGAGGGCGGTCTGACGGCAGTCATCTGGACCGACGTCACTCAACTTTCGATCTATATCATGGGCACGATTGTGGCCCTGGTGCTGGCCGTTCGGGCGGTTCCGGGAGGCTGGTCAGAGGTAGTCCATCTCGCCAGTGTTTCGGGCGGGAAGTTCGCCATCTTCGACTTCCACTTCAACTGGCATCAGCCTTACATGTTCTGGTCCGGGCTGATCGGCGGAACCTTTTTGACCAGCGCCAGCCACGGTACGGACCAACTGATTGTCCAACGGCTGCTTGCTGCCAAAAATAAGCGTCAAAGCCAGGCTGCGCTGCTGGCAAGCGGGCTGGTGATTCTGTTCCAATTCGCATTGTTTCTGGTGGTGGGCGTGGTCCTGTTTGCTTTCTATCATTTCCACCCGCCCATTCATCCCTTTACGCGCCCGGATAAAATCTACCCGACGTTTGTGATTACGCAAATGCCAGAGGGCCTGGCGGGTTTGTTGACTGCAGCGATCATTGCGGCGGCCATGGCAAACCTGAGCGCCGCGTTCAACTCCCTGGCATCCAGCTCGGTTGTGGACTTCTACAAGCCGTTTGTCCGTCCCGAAGCTGACCAGAAGCATTATCTTCGGGTCTCACGGGGCTTGACCCTTTTCTGGGGTGCTGCGCTGATGATCATTGCGGTCGTCTCGCAGTATCTCCATGAAAGCGTTCTGGTGCTTGCGCTTACCATTGCCTCAGTTCCTTACGGAGCCATGCTGGGAATCTTCCTGCTGGGCGCCCTCACCAAGAGGGCTAATTCCCGTGGGGCTCTGGCGGGGGCTGTGATGGGTTTTCTTGTCCTGATCTTTGTCCTCACCGGAAAAGCATTCGGAATCGTCGATATTGCCTGGACGTGGTACGTGGTGATAGGAACCCTGGTGACTTTTGGGGTCGGATGGATCGCCAGCAGCGCGCTGTTCACCGGCAGCACGGTCCAGAAAGGCCCGGAAATCCCCCCTTTGAAAACCTCCTCTTGACGAAAGGGGAGCACTGCTTTTAAGCTCATCGATTCACATGAGAATAGAAAAACAATTTGCGCGTCACGTGAGCCGCGCTGCGATTATCATCGCTTCACTGATTGTGGCACTCCTGCCGGCCAGGATTCTGACGAATCCACAGGAAGGGAATCTAGGGGACAGGACACTCCCTTTGACCCCTTCGGCTAACGGAGCCGCACCCTCAGCAAAAAGCCATCTCCGTCTTGCGGCAATGCGCGCCCAGGTCATGAATGCACGACCGTTGGCCATGTATTACTCGCTGGATGACACTTTCGCTCTTAACTCTCTCCTTGAGCATGCCTCAGCCATGACCGTGCTGGCCCCACAGTGCTTCTGGCTGGATCAGGATGGAAACGTCCAGGGAGGCGTTTCTCCGGCAGCTATGGAGGTGGCCAGACAAGCCCGGCTTCCGGTGATGGCCTTGCTGTATAACCGCAACTTCAATCGTGAGATCGCCACACTGTTTCTCCACGATAGGGCCTTGCAGAAGCGTGCGATCCGCAAGATGGCCACCATCGCGAGCCAGGAGGATTTGTTGGGATTTCAGCTCGATCTTGAAAACATCGATCCCAGCGACGAAAATCTCTACAGTCGGTTTGTACGAGACGCCGCCCAGGAAATGCATCGGGAGGACCGGTTGCTGAGTGTCGCTGTCGTCCCTCGCTTTCTGGGTTCTGCGCCCAGCCAATGGTCGGCAGCGTACGACTACCCTGCTCTGGCGCGATCAGCAGACTTTCTGACTCTGATGGCCTATGACAATTCGGGCCGGCTTGGACCGCCCGGGCCCATCGCGGGTTACGACTGGGTCAAGCATGCAATCGAGTATGCCGTGCAGCGAGTGCCGCGCGACAAACTCTTGCTGGGCATCCCTCTTTACGGCCGCGAGTGGAGCGAGACCGGAGATGGCTTCCAGGCGCGAACGATGCCCTACCAGGAAACCAAGGCTGTGCTCGAACGCCTTTCGATCAGGCCCCAGTGGGATGAAAAGCAACGATCGCCGTGGTTCGAGTACCAGAGTAATGATACCGTGTGCAAGGTGTGGTACGAAAACGCCAAGAGCCTCAGCGCAAAGCTTAGGCTCGTTGAAAGATTCCAGTTGCGGGGTTTCGCCGCATGGCGACTGGGAGTGGAGGACCCGCGGCTGTGGTCGCTTGTTGCCGCGATGCATGAAAGCAGGCCGACCCCTACTCCACATGAATACGTTTCGAGTTACTGACCTGCATCGCGGGGAGTCGCAACATCTATTCGCGGAAAACCACACCGCACAAAGCGAGTTCGCGCCCAGAAGCAGCGATTTGCTCCTTTGCCCTGTAATTCAGCATTAGCAGGAACCTATGCGCTCTCGGCTTCGACACATTACGCTTGCTGGCATCATTCTGGCCGTTGTCATCGGCTACGGCTTTTTCTCAAAGCTCGAGGATCCGGACTCCTCTACCCATAGCGTCGCATCCACCGTAACCCTTCCCAGTTCTTTGTCCATCCAGGGGCCATATTTCTCCGATCAGGATCGCATCGGAGATCAGATCATTGCTGCCATCAATCACACCCGCCGCAGCCTGGATATAGCAGTCTATAGCATTACGCAGCCCGAGATAACTGCAACTATCGAGGCGGCTTACCGAAGGGGGGTACGAATTCGAATCGTCAGTGACATGGGACAATCTCTCGATCGGCATTCAGAGATTGCATATCTCAGGTCCAGCGGAATCCCTGTTCGTCTTTGCGGAGGATTCAGAGGGCGCCGGTCGTTAATGCACAACAAGTTTGCGATTTTCGACGGTACCCGAGTTGAAACCGGAAGCTTCAACTGGACAACAAGCGCCACCAGCTACAATTTCGAAAACGCCATCTTTATTGACGACCCCGAGATTGCAGCGCGCTACGAGAGGGAGTTCAACCACATCTGGGAACTGGCTCGCTGAGGGTACGGCGATGGCCCGTACCAGCAAAGCCGCAAACGTGAGAATTGAATCACGCGTTCTTTTTCAATGCCGGCAGGATGTATTTTGTAATGAGGGCGTCATATTCCTGGCGGACCTGATCCGTGATCGGAGCAGGGGCCAGGGGGCCGTTGCTTGTGGCCTTCAGGTAAAGATCACCGGTGCCTCCCAGCGGACCCGGATCGATCTTTTCAAATTCCGCCTGGTCTGATTCCCCAAACTGATAAATCTGCTTGACGTCGTAAGCTTTCATTTGGGCAGGGGTCAGTTTGTCTACGCTACGCACGTAGATCCGGAACCGCCCGAAGAAACGCCCCTTGTCATAGTCAATCAGAAGCACCCGCTGGAGCTCAGTGCCCGGCTGCTGCGGGTCTTCATAAATGCCTGCAAGCAAATAAAAATTGCTTAGCTTCCCCCCATAGGAATTATCCAGCAACTGGTAGAGCATGTAAGTAGGATCATTGGGGCTAACGCCTCGTTTCTTCTTTTTCGCCCACCCGGATGACACGGCAAAGGCAATCAGACATATGGTTGCCAGAACGGCGGTCGTACACTTCCTTATCCTCACTGTTCCCTCCCTCGTCCCACTACGATCCAGCAGAGGATAGTATGGACGGCTTTAACAGAGACAAAGCATACCATGGTTTCCAGTTCGGCCAAATCCTCTTGCAGGAACTCAAGGTGAAATCAAACCTCCGAAAACTCCCGGTCACTTTCCTACATCGTCGGGTCTGAAATCGTTCTGAAGCGCCGCAATCTTTGGCAGCCATCGCTTGTACTGACCAAGCGAAAAGGGTGGCGAGCCGAGCAGGTAGTGATTGGCAAAGCTCCTGCCATTCGCAGTCCATTCGATCAGGAAAAGCCGCTTTTCAGAGGTGAACACCGGGATGGAGCCTAATTGCAGATTTTCATTCGCTTTCACCGAGTAGTTCCTCTCAAGCACAGTCAGGCCCGTATCGGCGTCCCAGATCCGGTAATGGCCGCTCGAATCTTCGCGAGAGTCATTCCCGACCACCACCCTGATGTGCCAGTCCTTCGGTTCGTCAATCATGACACAAACCGGCTGCTGTACCCGCCTGATGTAATAATACGCGAGCTTCTTGTTGAAGTAATAATCGACAATCGCGTCCGAAAATTGTGGCCAGCCGTCCATAACGTTCCACCAGATGAGTCCGGTACTCCGCCACTTTCTCATCCGGGTCATTTCAATGAAAAACTTCAGAGCCTCCGCCTGTGTAAACTGCGAAGCCAGTATATATTCTTCGATGCTGTCAGGAACTGTGCCGAAAAACTCCTCGAGCTGATGGGTCATCAGGTCGATCCGGTAGGGATCACCAGTCATTGACGTTGAGTGTAGAATCCACTGGGAATTGTTCTTGTAAGGCCAAATGTGCTGTTTGTCCACGAAACGCTTGATGGACGAGAGCCCGGGGCAGCCGTCGTAGCCGATCTCACTCACGAAAATCGCTGTGTGCTGGGTATAGTAAGTGCTCTTGAAGTAGTCACGGGGACCCCAAAGGTGGTTCTCCGGCATCAGGCTCAGTTTCCGGCTTGCAAACACTTCCGGCGAAATATAGGGGGAACTGGGAAGAAATGGACGATAAAGGTCACACTCGAAGACCGCCTCCGGCAAAACCTCGCGCGTGATCTTATTCCGTGCCGGGTTAAGACCTGCGCCGTAATAGGACAAGTCACATTCGTTGTCACCCGACCAAAGCACGATCGAAGGATGGTTCCGCAACTTCCGGACTACCGACATAGCCTCCTTCTTTATTATATCGAGGAACCCCGGTGTTTGCGGGTAGATCGCGTCAGCCATCGCAAAATCCTGCCAGACCATAATCCCGTTCCGGTCGCAGATGTCAAAAAATCCGTTGTCTTCATAGAGATTCCCTCCCCAGCAGCGGAGGATGTTGCAACCCAGGTCTATAAACATTGCGAGGATCTTTCCGTAGCGTTCCGCATCCCGGCTGTTGAAGGCATCGGTGGGGACCCAGTTGGACCCCTTGCACATGATCGGAACGTCATTGACCTTGAAGAGAAACTGCCCGGGTTTCTCGACGCTGGTTGTATC
>JBJKQK010000126.1:0-61940 GCA_046705285.1 Terriglobia bacterium | reverse complement strand
TGTTCACTAACTTTTCAATAGCCGGTAAAGTATTCCCTCCCATGCCTTCACTAAGAGAAAACGACGTCTTGCCTCAACACTTGAGCTAATGTGGAGCCAGATTACAATTTGGATATTGGCGCTGTGTGTTGCCCTTCTGGCTGGATGGCTGGATTGGCGTTTCAGACGCATTCCAAACCGCCTGACGGTCGCGGGATTTTTCCTGGGGCTCGGCGTAAACGGAGTGCTATCAGGATGGAACGGACTCAAGGGTGGGCTGGAAGGGGCTGGCCTCGGCATAGGAATCCTCTTCATCCCGGTACTGATGAGAGGGATCGGGGCGGGCGACATGAAGCTGATGGGAGCTCTGGGAGCGTGCCTGGGCCCGGAGAAGCTTGTGAGTGTTCTGTTTGTGAGCATTGTTGTTGCGGGAACTATGGCAGTGGTTGAGATATTGCGAAAGCGGCAGGTTAGGAAGACTCTAAACAACATTGGAGTGCTGATACGAGTGTTTGCCACGTTCGGGTTCGGTGCCCGGGAAGGCCTGGTCACATTGGATAATCCTGCAACACTGCGTTTGCCTTTTGGCGTTGCAACAGCGTTGGGCATGATTATTGTGGTGTTTATGAAATCGAGGTTACTGACCTTTTGATGTGCCGAGGAAGATGACGAGGAAGGTAAAATGAACAGGAACAAAGCTTTGATCGCCCTGGTAGTAGCCATCTTGATAGCCGTCGTAGCAAGCCGATACGTCTACCGGGAAATCCAGCGCGCTTCTACCGTGAAACCAATTCCCATGGGGCATATCGTCGTTGCGGCCCGCCCGCTACCCTTGGGCACGCCCCTGACCGCCCAGGATTTGAGCCTGATAAGCTGGCCAAAGGGCACCGTTCTCAGTGGATCTTTCCCCCGCATCCAGGATTGCATAGGACGATCTCTTATCAACCCTGTAACAAAAAATCAGCCCATTTTGGAAGCGGGCCTTGCTCCGAAGGAGGCCGGCAACGGGTTGCCCGCTGCTATCCCCATCGGAATGAGGGCTGTTTCCGTAAGGGTTGATGATGTCGTAGGTGTTTCGGGCTTTGTGATGCCTGGGACAATGGTCGATGTGATGGCTACTGGCCAGCCCAGCGGCGGAAACGACAGTGTGACGCGTACCATCATCCAGGACGTCCGGGTGCTGGCCGCGGGTCAGACGGTGGAACAAGACACTTCAGGGAAGCCCAAGACAGTAAATGTGGTTACATTGCTGCTTACTCCGAAACAGGCGGATCAACTCACGATGGCAAGCACTGACAACAGAATCCATCTGGCGCTGCGCAACACGATCGATACTAAGATTACCAAGGCACCTCCCGTCTTTAAAACTGCGCTCCTGCTCGGTGGAGCGGAGCCCATGCACTTTGGCGGAGGAGGTAAGCCCCGTCCACGGCGCAGGGTTCGTCCAGACAAACCAGCCGGGCCATCTCCCTATGTGGTTGAAGTGATTCGTGGCAACAAGAAGTCGGACCAAACCTTTTCCGGTCAATAAACTAACTTAAGCTACCTTTCAGGCGGAGTCGATGACAAGAAAAAACAGTAGAAGCGAAAAATGGACGCTTTACGCAGTTGCAGGCTTAGTCTTCACATTGCCGTTTTTCGTCGTGGCCAGTTATGGGTCCCCGCTTGCGGCGAAAGCAGCCTTCCAGATCGGTACGCATACAGCCGCACAGCAGGCACAAAGCGAAAGCGCACCCGCGCAACAAACCGGCAGCCCGGAAGCATTGCACTTGCTTGTGCACCGTTCCCTGGTGGTTACCTCGCCCGTCCAGATCACCCGCGTCTCAATTGCTGATCCGAATATCTGCGACGCCGTCGTCGTGAGCCCTACAGAGATCCTGCTGAACGGCAAGACCCCGGGCGCGACATCCCTGGTGATTTGGGGCCAATCCGGACAGATGCAGTCTTTTGATGTTTACGTCGACCTGGACGTTCTGGATCTGACGACCGACATTCGAAACACTTTTCCAAACGAGGTGGTCAAAGTGTCTGTCAGTCAGAACATCGTCACGCTATCCGGCCATGTCTCTTCTGTTGCGGTAGCCGATAAGATCCTCGAACTGGCTCAGTCAATGGTGCCGGCAAAGAAGGATGTTGTCAGCCTGCTGGAAGTTCCAGCTCCTCCTACTGGCGAAGTCCTGCTGAAAGTTCGCTTTGCCGAAGTGGATCGAACAGCGCTCCAACAGCTCGGCATGAATATCATTAGCCTCCCGCCAGCCAATAACATAGGGGCAATTTCCACGGGCGAGTACTCACCTCCCACCATAACTGGTGGCCAATTGACCGGTAATTCTGGAGGATTTCAACTAAGTAACTTGCTGAACGTGTTCATCTTCCGTCCCGACATCAACCTGGCAGCCACCATCCAGGCGCTTCAGACCAGGAACCTTCTGCAAATTCTGGCTGAACCTAATGTTCTCACGGAATCCGGCAAGGAGGCCAGCTTCCTTTCGGGAGGAGAATTTCCGTTCCCGATAATCCAATCAACCGGTACGGCCGGAGGTGTTCCCGCTATCACGATTCAGTTCCATCAATTCGGAGTGAGACTTGACTTCACTCCAACGATACTGCCGAATGACGAAATCCATCTGAAGGTGAAGCCTGAAGTAAGTTCTCTCGACTATTCAAATTCCCTCACACTTTCGGGTTTTACAATCCCCGCTATCTCGACGCGTAGGGTAGAATCGGAGATGAACTTGCGAGATGGTCAGAGCTTTGTTATTGCGGGACTGATGGACAATCGCGTTACGAAACAACTTGAGAAGATTCCGGGTTTGGGAGATATCCCACTTTTGGGGAAGATATTTCAGAGCGAGAGCCTGCAGAAAAGCAAAACAGAACTTCTGGTCCTCGTGACGCCACAAATTGTCCACCCTCTACCTCCGGGCCAGGTTCCTTATGGGCCGCAGTTCCCGGAGAGATTCATGCCGCCGGCTACCGGTCCGCGGGGGCGGGCCTCCGGCAGCAGAGGAATGTAGAGGAATGAGTTTGTGAGTTGGAAAGAGGAATAGCGAATGTTAACTGCGGCTGTTGTCGCTACAGACGCCAAAAGTACTTCTTACCTGCGAGCTTGCGTTGAGCAAACAGGGCTGACTGAATCCGTGGTCGAGTGGGCGCCGTCGGCCGAGCAGCACCCGCAACCAGGTGAAAGCATTCCCGATGTTGTGCTCCTGGACCTGGCGGGAGGAACCGATGTTTCCCTTGAATTCGCGGCGCACCTCCGCCGCCTTCGCCCCTCAGTTTGCGTCATCGCGTGTTCTCCGCTGAAGCAGCCGGATCCTGATCTCCTGATGCAGGCGATGCGAAGCGGCGTCAGGGAATTCCTCGCTCATCCGGTTGATGCGATTGCTCTGGAAGCAGCTCTAAAGCGAATCATTGACGAGCAGACGCCGGGCGAGAAATCCCTCGAAAGAAAACTCATTGTGGTTATGGGGGCAAAAGGTGGAGTCGGTTCCACCACGGTGGCAGTCAACCTGGGGGCACAGCTGGCTCGATTAACCCAAAAGCGGGTGATTCTGATTGATCTTGCCCGCCCCATGGGACATGTTTCACTCCTGCTTGATCTTCGTTCTCGTTTCTCAGTTCGGGACGCGACCGGAAATCTGGAGCGCCTTGACAGCCATTTTTTCAATGCTTTGCTAACAGTGCATGAAAAGAGCGGCCTCGAAGTCTTATCGGGGGCTTCAGATCCTGACGAATGGGACGAGATCTTGCCATCATCCCTCATTCGCGTGGTCAATGTGGCCCAGAGTTGCTGTGCCCACCTTGTAATGGACCTCGGATCCAGCTACTCGATACAGTCTCGGCCCCTGCTGCGGATGGCCCGCATGGTGATGCTGGTGGCTGAAGCTGATGTGCCAGCCTTGTGGACCCTGGAGAAACATCTGACGAAAATGTCATCCTGGGGGATCGATGCGGACCAATGCCGCGTTATCATCAACCGCTATCATCGGTCAGACGAAGAAGCAATCAAGGCTTTTGAGAAGAGAGCGAGGCAGCCTGTTTTTGCACGTCTTCCGAATGATTTCCGGCAGGTCAGTGAAGCCATCAATCTGGGGACTCCACTCTCCCGCAATCACAATAACCCTTTAGTTTCAAATTTTCAGCAACTGGCATCCCGCGTGGCGGGTGTGAATATCAGTGACCAAGCAAAGAAGAGCAATGCGATTTTCGGTCTGTTTTCCAATACACCAAAGAGGTAAGTAAACAATGGCTACACCGACTCCAACGCGTAACGATTTGAGCTCCATTAAGGTAGCGATTCACCATAAGCTGATCCAGAAGCTCGATCTTGAGCGCATTAACCAGCTTGACCGGAATACCGTCAAAGCGGAAGTTGCAGAAATGGTGGAGGTTCTTGCGGCCGAAGAGAACGCGCCGATGACCCTCACGGAGAGAGAACGACTCTCTCAAGAAGTGCTCGACGAAGTGTTCGGGCTTGGCCCGCTCGAGCCCTTGATGAAGGACCACACGATTTCGGATATCCTGGTCAACACTTACAAGAACGTCTTTATCGAAAGAAATGGTTTGCTGGAGCGCACCTCGGCCAGCTTCCGGAATGATACCCACCTGATGTCTATCATCGACCGCATCGTGTCCGCAGTCGGCCGCAGAATTGACGAATCCTCACCCATGGTTGACGCCCGCTTGGCTGACGGCTCGCGCGTTAACGCCATTATCCCACCGCTTGCCATCGATGGTCCATGTCTTTCGATCCGGCGTTTTGGGCGCGATCCTCTGACTGCAACTGAACTTGTGGAAAACGATTCCATGACCTCCAAGATGGTCGAGTTGATGCGCGGCTGCGTGTACTCTCGCCTGAATGTCCTGGTATCAGGTGGAACTGGCGCCGGGAAAACTACATTGCTCAATGTGTTGTCTTCGTTTATTTCCAACCGTGAACGAATTGTAACTATTGAAGATGCCGCTGAGTTGCAACTCCACCAGGATCATGTTGTGCGGCTGGAGACACGGCCTCCAAACGTCGAAGGCAAAGGAGCGGTTCGCCAGAGGGAACTGGTGATCAACTCCCTCCGTATGCGTCCGGACCGGATCATCGTGGGCGAAGTTCGTGGCCAGGAAGCGCTGGATATGTTGCAGGCAATGAATACAGGTCACGACGGATCTTTAACCACTATCCACGCAAACTCACCTCGCGATGCTCTTTCCCGCCTTGAGACGATGGTCGCTATGGCCAACCTCAACATACCGGATTCGGCCATTCGCCGCCAGATAGCATCGGCCATTGATGTTGTGGTTCAGGTGACCCGCCTGAGCGATGGCAAACGCCGAGTCACCAACCTGGCTGAAGTAACAGGAATGGAAGGCGAAGTGGTAACCATGCAGGACATCTTCGTATACAAGAAAATGGGCATTGGAGAAAACGGTGAGGTTTTGGGACAGTTTATTCCCACCGGCATTCGTCCGAAGTTTGCTGAGCGCCTCGTGGCCTCGGGCATTCACTTGCCCGCCGAGATGTTCGAGCACGCCGCCGCAGGCGTCCACTAATAAGGAGATTTAGAATGGCACTGGCATTAGCCGGACTCACATTCTTGGTTATACTTCTTGTTATCGGGGGAGTGGTTTTTGCTTCAGCGGGCGGGTCCGCACCAGACAAGATTGTTGCGAAGCGCTTGGACGCCATCGAGCGCAGCGCAAAACGCGGCAGCGAATCCTTGGAACTCAAGGTAGTGCGCGATGAACTGCTCAGCGACGTGCCGGCAATCCACCGCTTGCTCTTGAGATGGAAATGGTCCGACAAGTTAAGAAACTATATCGGACAGTCCGGGATGAAAGTCAAGCCGGGCCGGCTCATCATTCTTTCAGCCGTGCTAGCAATTGTTGCATATCTGGTTGTTTACCAGGTTACTGACAATCTTTTGCTAGGTCTGCTTGTCATACCCGTCGGCGGACTGATTCCCATCGCGGTAATCGCCTTCCAACGCAACCGGCGGCTGAAGGCCTTTGAGAAGATTTTCCCTGAGGCGATCGACCTTCTGGGGCGCGCAGTGCGCGCTGGACATTCTTTCTCAACCGGGCTTGAAATGATTACGAGTGAATTGCCTGACCCGGTCGCCGGAGAGTTCCGAACTGCCTTTGAGGAACAAAACTTCGGGCTTCCTTTGCGCGACGCGCTCCTGAATCTGGCGGAACGAGTACCCTTGATCGATGTCCGTTTCTTCGTTACCGCAGTGCTTATTCAGAAGGAAACAGGCGGCAACCTGGCGGAAATTCTGGACAACCTCGCGCACGTCGTGCGAGAACGCTTCAGGATCCTGGGCGAGGTACGAGTAAAGACTGCACAGGGAAGGATGACCGCAGGAATTCTTATTGCTCTGCCACCCATTATGGCCCTTGTTTTGCGCGCAGTAAACCCTAGCTATATGCGTCCGCTCTTTCGTGATCCCCTCGGGCCTTACGTGTTGGCGCTCGCGGCATTCCTGCAGGTCGTCGGATCGCTGATGTTGTGGAAGATCGTTCACATCGAGGTGTAGGTCGAACGGGAGAAAAAGAATGGTTTGGCTAGCTACAGGTCTAACGTTTCTTGTAATTGTGGTCATCGCGGGGGCGCTGGTTTATGCCTTCTCGCCGGGTGAATTTCCTATCGCCGACCGGCTGTCAAGGCTCTGGCAACCCCTGGCCGCTCAGCGGAAGGTGACTTTCCGCGAAAGGCAAACACAGAAGGCGACTCGCGTCCTCAGCGACGTCGGCAAATTACTCCCGAGCTCAACAAAAGATCTTTCCAGCAACAAACTGATGCTTGTCCGTGCAGGTTACCGCCGACCTGAGGCCATTATGGCCTTGCGTGGGGCAAAAATCCTGCTGCCTCTCATTCTTGGCGGGACAGTCTATTTCACCGGCATATACACCATCAACCCGATGTTTGTTTGGATCATTGCTCTAATGGGTGGGTTTATGCTTCCTGATCTCTGGCTCGCACGCCGCGTTAAGAACCGCCAGAATACCCTTCGCAAGGCTCTTCCGGATGCGTTGGATCTTCTCGTTGTTTGCATCGAGGCAGGACTGGGCCTGGATCAGGCTTTCATTCGCGTCTCCCAAGAATTGCGAATCACCCATCGGGAGCTATGTGAAGAACTGGATCTGGTTAATGCTCAAATCCGGGTAGGCCGGACCCGCATTGAGGCCTTGCGGGAGTTGGCTTCCCGTACAGGCGTCGACGACATTAAAGCTCTGGTTGCCATGCTGATCCAGACGGATCGATTTGGAACCAGTGTTGCTCAATCTCTGCGTGTGCACGCCGACGACATGCGAGTGAAGCGGCGACAGCGTGCTGAGGAAGCGGCAGCCAAGACGCCTGTCAAAATGGTGCCGCCGCTTGTATTTTTCATTTTTCCAGCGTTGTTCGTGGTTATCCTGGGTCCGGCGATGATCACCATCTATCGTCAATTTATCGGATTGAAGCATTAATTCTCTCTTAAGCGTGAAGGAAGACATGGTCCAACTAGACTCAAGAGCAACAACAAACTCAAAAACTACGGGAGGAAAACATGGACGTAACAACCATTCGCATCATCGCAGGGATCGGAGCAGTTATCGTGCTCTACATCATCATCTGGCGTCGCAAAAGGCAAGCATCGCGTGACTAACCTGAGAGAGCTAGTTTAAGCAGGGAGCAGAAGACGTGGGGAACAGTAACCCGAAACGGGTGTACGTATATAACAAGAGCCGCGAAACATTCGTGGCTACGAACGCTTCAGTCGCGGATTCTTACGTGAGCCGGCTGGTGGGTCTGCTGGGAAGAACTCGCCGTTGGGCACGCCCTGGACGGGGATTGTGGATCGTCCCTTCCTTTGGCGTCCATACCATCGGCATGCTCTTCTCAATCGATCTGGTCTTTCTAGATCGCGGCAACCACGTAGTCCACATTGAAGAACACGTGCGCCCGTTTAGAATCTCAAAGGTCATCCTGAAGGCTGATAGCGTCCTCGAGTTACCGCCCCATACAATTTTCAGAACTCGAACTCACGTCGGCGACCATCTCGAGATTGGGCCCCTGCCTACACCTGCCAAATCGGGTTCTGTATCCACATCGCAGCCATCGGAAGGCATTGCCAAGAACCGGACCACGGTTCGCGCGTAAGAGGGATGTGCAAGATGCGATACTCGGATTGATGGCTCGATTGAATCCGATTGTCGCACTGATGATGGCACATGATTAGTGTGGTGCCGTAGTAAACGCTCTCTGCCGCATTGAGTCGCCGAGGAAAGCAAGCGGTAGCCCTTCCTCAGACAGCAGCGGCGAGCGGGCGTGCGTAGACGAACGGGAAGAGGTAGGTATGCCATCACCCAACCGAAGAGGACCAGCAGTCATGGTCATCTTACTTCTGGCCACCCTGGCAATTGTGGCGCCCCTTTTGGCCACACTTCATGGTGACCCAGCAGCATGGATCGCCAAGATACAAGCCATGAGCACGCAAAAGTCGAATGCTCCAAGCGTAGAATTGAAACACAGCGTATGGGTAAACCGAAGATCTGGCCTGTATTACTGTCACCAAAGTAGGTTCTATGGGAGGATACGGCCCGGCGAATTGATGCGACAGGGGCTTGCTCTCCAGGAAGGTTTTCGCCCTGCCCAGGGCCATGCATGTCCTTAAGAATCTTCTCTAGAGCCTCTTCATGTTACTGGAGACCACAGCCCTGTAAAAAAGACTTGTTCATTCGTGCTCAACCGCTCGCACGAACTGTTAACCCGAGAATCGAGGGAGGCATCGAATAATGATCAGCGCTGAAATTGACACACCCCAGAGGATCCAGGATCTCGGCATACGCCGAAGCTTTCTCGAAGACCTGGCGCTGAAAATTCTCTATTACGAAGGTGAGCTCACGGTACTCGACCTTTGCAAGAAGATCTGTCTCTCCTACGATATCGTGGAAGGAATTTTCGAAAGGCTTCGCAAGGAACTGCTCTGCGAGGTAAAGGGAATGACGGGGACGGTCCACCGCATCGCCATAACCTCGACAGGACGCAGCCGGGCGCTCGAATTGCTGATGTTGAACCATTACTACGGTCCTGCGCCCGTTTCGCTGAATGATTATATCGCCCGCATTCACGCCCAAAGCATCCGGAATGCAGAGGTCCATCCTCCACAGGTTCAAAAAGCCTTCAGTCACTTAGTCCTCCCGGAGGAAATCCTGAACCAACTGGGAACTGCGGTTGTTTCCGGCAGGTGCATTATTCTTTACGGCCCTGCCGGAACAGGAAAAACTGCCATGGCCGAGAGCATTCCCAAGATTTATGGTGACCACGTTTGGATCCCTTACGCCGTTGAAGTCGATGGCCAGATCATCACGGTCTACGACTCCCACCTGCATTCACGATTAGCAGAGGAAGAGGAGGCGCTGGGGGAACATGACAAACGGTGGGTGCTCTGCCGGCGGCCCCGTGTTGTTGTGGGAGGCGAGCTAACCCTGGAGATGCTTGACCTGCAAATGAACCCACTCACCAAGTTCTATGCCGCTCCGCTTCAAATGAAGGCTAACAACGGCGTCTTGGTCGTTGATGATTTTGGCCGACAGAGAATGCGCCCCGAAGACTTGCTGAATCGCTGGATTGTGCCTCTCGACCGAAGGATCGACTTTCTGAACCTCGCGGGCGGAAAACAGATCGAAATTCCTTTCGACCTCTTCGTTGCCTTTGCCACCAACCTCGATCCCAGGTCATTCGGCGATGAAGCCTTCCTGCGCCGCATTCAAACCAAGATCAAGGTGGATTATGTGCCCGCCGGCCAGTTCCACGAAATCTTTAAGCGCGTGTGCGAGGAATACCGCCTGACCTATGACGCTACAGTGGTGGACGGCGTATTAAGTTTGCTTGCAGCCCTGCAGCAACCGCTCCGCGCATGCTATCCTCGCGACATCGCCCAGCATATCTGCTGGGCTGCCCGCTATCAGGCGGTGGACCCAAGGCTCGATGGTCCCTCGGTGCGGCAGGCGTGTCGAAATTACTTCCTGGAATCCTGACTTCAGACGCTCACTCACCGTCCCCGGCCTATCGAAGGCATTCTCCGGCCAGACGAATGGTCCGGTCGATGTCCTCATCTGAATGGGAAGTCGAAAGGAACATGGTTTCGAATTGTGACGGCGGGAAGTACACGCCCCGATCAAGCAGAGAGCGGAAAAAGCCCGCGAACAGTCCGGTATCGGATTTCTTGGCAGATGCATAGTCCGTTATCGGCCCAGGATTGAAAAACGCGGTGAGCATAGAACCCACCCGATTCACTGTAAGCGGAACTCCTGCTCGTTTTGCCTGTTCCAATAGCCCGGCAGCCAGTCTTTGCCCGAGGTGTTCCAGCCTTTCATAAGTTCCCGGGCGCCGAAGGACTTCGAGTGTCTTTAGTCCGGCGGCCACAGCCAGTGGGTTTCCAGAGAGGGTTCCTGCCTGATAAACGGGGCCCACGGGAGCAACAAGATTCATCAGCGTGGCTTTTCCTCCGTAAGCGCCAACAGGCAGGCCGCCGCCAATCACCTTGCCAAGAGTCGTCAAGTCCGCCCGGATTCCAAAAACCTCCTGGGCCCCTCCATAGGCGATTCGGAAGCCCGTAATCACTTCGTCGAAAATCAGAACAGTTCCCTGCTCCTCTGTCAGTGCGCGCAGGCGCTCGAGAAAGCCGGACTTAGGCGGAACAGTCCCCATATTGCCAACCACCGGCTCAATCAGCGCGGCAGCAAGTTGATTGTGATGTGCATTGAAGGCGTTCGTAAGCGCTTCGAAATCATTGAAAGGAATGGTGATAGTTAGTTCTGCCAAGGCTCTTGGCACTCCAGGGCTGTCTGGCAACCCCAAAGTCGCAATCCCCGAACCCGCCTTAACCAGCAGGCTGTCAGAGTGACCGTGATAGCAGCCCTCAAACTTGAGGATTTTGTCGCGTCCGGTAGCGGCACGCGCGAGACGAAGGGCTGAAAGCGTCGCTTCGGTTCCGGAATTCACTAACCGCACCCGTTCTATGGAAGGAAAGGCCTTGATGATTTCCTCTGCCAGGGCCACTTCGCCAGCCGTCGAGGCGCCAAAGCTAGTTCCGGTTTCCAGCACAGCAGCAAGAGCCCGCATGACTTCAGGATGACAATGGCCCAGTATCAAAGGTCCCCAGGAAAGCACGAAGTCCAAGTACTCATTGCCGTCAACATCCGTCACGTGTGCTCCCCGACCTCCGGACATAAACACCGGAGTGCCACCCACGGCGCGGAATGCTCGTACCGGGGAGTTCACTCCCCCCGGCATAAGTTCAATCGCTCTACGGAAAAGCTGTTCCGATTTTTCACCCATTTTCCCACCCTAGCCAATAGTTTTCGAGTTATTGCCGAGTCCAGTCTTACGCATGCTTCGCAGATTGAAGTCTCATACCACCCCGTACAGTGTGCGCGACAACCTCCAAGACAAACGCTGGAAGGCTCAACAACAGACGATTGCGAAGTCCACAATAGGTCTGCTTCCCTTCAACCAAATCCTGAAATACGTTGAGGAAAGTCCTGCTTCGGCCGCAAAACTGAATCATGCGTGTGGTCACTCCTGCCCCCAGGAACTCCCCTCGGTAAAACTTTGGACAGAACCGGGCACCCAACATCAATTTGGCCCCAAACTCATTCCATACTTGCTTTGTATAGGAACAACCAGTATTGAGGAGCGAATCGGCCAAAAGTTCCCCTGACCGAAGAGCGAAGTACAAGCCCTCTCCCGTAATAGGGTCAACCAGGCCTGCGACATCTCCAGCAAGTGCCCAACCCTCGCCTTCCAACCTGATCCGCGCCCAACTGTCAACCTCCAGGGAAGGAAGCAAATGGCTGAAAACCGAGGCGCGGTCCGGGGAATAGCCGTGACAGGCCATAAAACGGGCGAGCTTTCGCCGGAGATCAGACATCCCACACTGCCCCACTTTGCCACATATTCCAACGGATAGATGGTCCTTACGCGGGAACGACCATGCATAGCCCTCGAAATCCTCAAAGAATTCAATTCGCAGAAGATCTTCATGGCCCGGAACGTAATAGCCGTACGTCAGCATAAAGTCTTGTGCACTTAAAGGCCCGGCCAGCTTGTTCCGCAATGCACTTCGTGCGCCAGCGGCGAGAATCAAATAGTCAGCTCCATAAGATCCGGCGCGCCCTGTAAGACACCATTTCTCGCCAACCCGGTTCACACAGTTTATCCGGTCCGTTACAACCTCGGCGCCGGCAAGTCTACTCTTCTGAAGAAGGAAATGGTTGAGTTCCCTCCTGGAATAAACAACCAGAGGTTCACGGAAATTCAGGTGTACCGTTGCACCGCCTGGGGCGCACATCTCCATCTTCCAAACAGGATTAGCCGACCCCGCGGTTTGGAGAAGGTAAGGATATTCTTTCAGCGCCTTGGGGCTTAAACCGCCACCGCACGGCTTCT
This sequence comes from Terriglobia bacterium, assembly GCA_046705285.1. GTDB lineage: Bacteria > Acidobacteriota > Terriglobia > UBA7540 > UBA7540 > SCRD01. The sequence goes on along the minus strand of JBJKQK010000126.1, from coordinate 49,528 downwards.
CCCAGCCAACCTTTTCTTCATAGACGACCACGCGATTGTGGTCCCAGTTACTTCTCGCCTGATTCACGCCCCGCATGAAACGCTCGGCAACCATCGCACCGGCAGGCCCCCCTCCAACAATGGCAATCGTCTTCAATTCCGACACTCCCTGCTTCCTGAAACGTCAGAATATCACGGGATTCTGTACAGTGTAAGTTCCACGATTTCTGGTGAATAAGGACCTGGGTCCTGTGCGTGCTAAAATAACCTTGTGGATTGGAAGAAAAAAGCAAACCGGCCTGCCCTTTCCAAAATCCTGCCTTTGGAAGCTGCATACCGGACGATCGAAAACCTTAAGGTTCATGGTGCTCGCATTGTTTTTACAAACGGCTGTTTCGACCTGTTGCATCCTGGACACACGCGATACCTCAGCGAAGCCAGGAAACTCGGCGACATCCTGATCGTCGCCATCAACAGCGATCAAAGCGTTAGGAAATTGAAAGGCGAGGGACGGCCGATCTTTCCACAAAAAGAACGGGCCGAAATCCTTGCAGCCCTGGAAGCCGTTGATTATGTCACGATATTCGGCGATCTCACGCCCCAGGCCGTAATTGCCCGCATGTTGCCGCATGTGCTGGTGAAAGGAGCCGGGTGGCGACCGAATGAGATCGTAGGGCGCGCTGAAGTTGAAGCAGCAGGGGGTAAGGTAGTTTCAATGGCCACAGTCCCCGGATTTTCTACGACGACCATCGTGCAGTCGGTGCAAAGAGTTTATGGCTAAGAGCCCTCAGATTTTTTGATGTCCTCCATTCAGCCGCTGCTTCAATCGATTCTCGATCATCCTGGGTTACAGGCAGCCCTCGGGAAGGCAGAAGCACGCCCGAACGGCGATCCCCACGAGATTTCGATTTGCGGACTCACTCGTCCCGCCAAGGCAATTGTCGCAGCACTTCTTGCTCATCAGCTGGCAAGACCCGTCATCGTGCTCACTGCAGACAACGAGTCTGCCGAGAAATTGGCAAAGACAGCCTCCACGGCGCTGACATGGCTCAAACCTCGCGCTGATAATGGTGCGACTTCTCTTGCGGAGTTCGATTGCTCTCCCTACGAGGCTCGCTCCCCACACCCCGACATCCTCCAGCGGCGTGCCGTTACGCTTTGGCAAGTATCGAGCAGACAAGTCCGCGTGCTGTGCGTACCTGTCCCGGCTGCATTGATGCGCTATCGTCCGGCCCCTTTCTATCGCTCACTTGCCCTTGGGTTAAGAAGTGGTGACGAACTGGCTCCAGAGGATCTCGCCGAGCACTTGCTCAAGGTTGGCTACGAACGCGCTGAGCCAGTCTCTGCCGTCGGGCAGATCTCGGTCCGAGGAGGCATCCTCGACGTGTTCCCGCCGGAGACCGCCTGGCCCGTTCGCATCGAGTTTTTTGGAGATTCCATCGAATCTTTGCGAGAGTTCGATCCGGGTACGCAGCGATCAAGGCACGACATTTCGAACGTGCTGCTTCTTCCTCTCAGCGAGGCGGCTGCTCCGTTGAAGTTCTTCGATCGGCTTGCTGGTGTGCTCGCAGGTAGAAAACCTGCGGGCAATAGGGAGCGGCTCGCAGCGGGATGGGAGGATTGGTATTCCGGGCCATTTCCCGGCTGGGAATTTTATGTCCCGCTTGTGGAAGCTCACCCCCACAGCATCTTTTCGCTGCTGGAACGTCCCGTGCTTGCCTGGGATGAACCGGACGAAAGGCAAGCACAGGTGCACGAATTCATTCAACACCTTCACACCGGGTTCGATGCGGTCAGAGACGTGAGCCCACAGCCACCGCAGCCTGATGAATTGTTCCTGACCGAGGAAGAATTTCGAAAGTCAGTGGAAATGCTTTCCGCGATTTCCCTCAACGAACTCGTCATTGAGGGCGGCGCTGAGACAGAGGCATTTCTCGCGGGATCTGCCAGGTCAGACCATCGATGTCTCGTGCCATCACAGCCTGTGCCAAAGTACCAGGGCTCGCTTAAAGTCATGGCAGAGCAACTTCGAGCACAAATCGAGAATGGCGTCAGGGCCGTTCTCGTTGTGCCGACTGATGCAAAGGCCGACCGATTGCGCCAGATCTTTTCCGACTACGCTCTCCCCTTTGAAAACGTCACCTCCTCTGAGACGGATCTGAAAGCAGCTCATGCGCCCGCCTCCAAGGTGCAACAACAGGGGATGCCGGCCAACGCCCTGATGATTGCCCGCGGAGAGATTGAGGCCGGAGTTGTTTTCCCTGATCTTCATCTGTTGCTGCTCTCCGAGCGCGATGTCTTGGGTGATTTTGCTTGGCAAGCCGCGTCCCGAAGGGACGGCAATGCGTCGAGTTTTCTTTCCGATTTGAGCGATCTCGAGGTTGGGGACTACATTGTTCATGTCGACCACGGCATTGGCATTTATCAAGGATTAAGACAACTGGAAGTCGGCGGGTCAACGCGCGACTTCATGCTCCTCACTTACCAGGATGACGCTCGGCTTTACGTTCCTCTGGAGCGGCTTGATCTCGTAGAAAGGTACCGTTCCGGCGGACAAGGAGTCAAACCCACGCTAAATCGCCTAGGCGGAACATCCTGGCAGCGGACCAAAAGACGTGTGCAGCGGGCCTTGCGCGACATGGCGGAGGAACTGCTGCGCCTTTATGCGGAAAGGAAAATGCGCGGCGGGACGGCCTTCCCTCCAGACAACAACTGGCAGAAGGAATTCGAGGATTCTTTCCCGTTCGAGGAGACCCCGGATCAGTTAACTGCGATCGCTGAAATCAAGGGCGATCTTGAATCTTCTGAGCCCATGGACCGCCTGCTCTGCGGCGATGTGGGCTACGGCAAGACCGAACTGGCCATGCGGGCGGCGTTCAAAGTCGTCCAGGAAAGCCGGCAAGTCGCCGTGCTCGCACCAACCACTGTTTTGGCATTCCAGCACTATACAACTTTCCGTCAGCGCATGGCGCACTTTCCCGTTCGAACTGAGATGCTCAGCCGCTTCCGCTCGCCGGCAGAGATCAAGAAAACCCTGGCCGACATCGAAGCGGGCACCGTGGACGTTGTCATCGGAACCCACCGCCTGCTGTCCAAGGATGTGCAATTCCAGGACTTGGGACTTCTGATTGTCGATGAAGAGCAACGATTCGGCGTGGCGGCGAAAGAACGCCTGAAAAAACTGAGAGCCAACGTCGATGTGCTGACCATGTCCGCGACTCCAATACCCCGCACGCTTCATATGGCCTTGGGTGGATTGCGGGATCTGTCCGTCATTGAGAGTCCTCCGCGAGGCCGACTTGCAATTCAGACCACCGTCGCTACGTTTAACGACAGCCTTATTCAGGCAGTCATTCTGCATGAAATGGAACGTGACGGCCAAGTCTACTTTGTCCATAACCGCGTTGAATCGATTTTCACTGTCGCCGCCTTGCTTCAACGGCTCGTTCCGACGGCGCGCATCGGCGTTGCACATGGCCAGATGGGCGAGCGGGAACTTGAACGGGTGATGCTGAAGTTCATGGAAGGCAAGTATGATCTGCTGGTGGCCACTGCGCTTGTCGAAAACGGACTTGATATTCCTCGAGCCAACACCATGATTGTAAATCACGCTGAACGCTTCGGCCTGGCGGATCTCTACCAGCTTCGCGGCCGAGTCGGCCGGTCTGATCGCCGCGCATATGCCTATTTTCTGGTTCCAGCGGTTGATACTCTGACGCCCATTGCCAAGCGTCGACTTGCAGCCCTGAAGGAGTTCTCTGACCTGGGCGCGGGCTTCCGCCTGGCGGCACTGGATCTTGAGTTGCGAGGCGCTGGAAACGTTTTGGGACACCAGCAACACGGGCACCTCAACGCTATCGGCGTCGACCTTTACCTGCGCATGCTGGAAGAGACCGTGCACGAACTCAGGGGTGAGCCATCCACACCCGAAGTCCGCACTTCCTTCAACCTCGGCATTGACATCAAGATTCCTGAGACCTATATTTCCGACGAACACCAGCGGCTGCGAATGTACAAGCGGATTTCGAGGCTCAAAACCTGGAAGTCAGTCAAGGACATGGAAGCTGAATTGGCCGATCGTTATGGTCCCATCCCTGAACCCGTCAGGCAACTCCTCAATTACGCAGTCGTAAAATCGCGCGCTGAGCTGCTGCTGGTTCAGACAGTGGAGCGCAAGGGCGGTGAAGTTCGGATGCGGTTTCATGAACAGACACCCATTAATACCCAGCAATTATTGGAGATGGTCAGCACGCGGCAGGGGGTAGTATTACAGCCCGACGGCACCCTGCGTGTTCGGGCAAATGATGGAGGCCGGGACGTTCTGAAGGAAGTTGAAAATATCTTGATGGAATTACAGCCCCAGCGCTAACATAACTTTTTGTGGGAGTCTCGCGGCAGTTGAGGTTCGGACACGCGGACGCCGGGGAGACTGCCTCAGCCCAGCAAAACCTTTGGTTGGGGTGGATACAATGAAATGCAAAACCTTTAATCTATTGTTATGCGGGGTGATAGCAGCTATTACCCTGGCATGGACCGTACCGCGAACCAATGCGGATTCGCATCCCATTCTCGTTGAACGCATCGTTGCACAAATTAACAACAAGATTATCACGCAACGCATGTACGACGGAGAACGGCAAAAGCTGCATACTGAATTAGCTCAACAATACTCCGGCGCAAAACTTCAGGAGGAATTTCTCGCCCACACCAAAAACCTCCTCCGGGACATGATTGACCAGGACCTGCTGGTCCAAAAAGCGAAAGATGACGACATCAGCGTCGAGACCGACCTTATCAAGCGCCTGGACGAGATCCGCCAGCAGAACAACTTGCCATCCCTTGAGGCTCTGCAGCAAGCGGTCGAGAAGAGTGGAATGAACTGGGAAGATTTTAAGAATCAGATCAGGCGTTCATTGCTGGAACAGCAGGTCATTTCACGCGACGTTGGGTCGCGCATCATCATTTCACGGGCAGAGGCTCGCAAGTTTTTTGAGGACCACACGAAGATGTTTGATTCTCCGCCTGGAGTTCATCTTGCCGAGATCCTGATCTCAACCGACAAGCATTCTCCGGAAGAAGCCGAAAAGCTTGCGAAAAAGGCCATGGCCGATATTCAGGATGGCGCCCATTTTTCAAACGTCGCTAAAAAGTACTCCGATGCTCCGAGTGCAAGCGACGGAGGGGATGTTGGGTTTTTCAAGACCGGGACGATTGCACCGGCCATCGCCTCCGCAATTACCAATGTTGATGTCGGCGAAGTCAGTCCTATTATCAAAACTCAGTATGGGTACATGATTTTCAAAGTCCTTGAAAGACGAGTAGGGAAATCTCCCACGTTTGACCAAGTCCAAAACCAGGTGATGAACTACCTCTACGGAGAGAAAATCCGTGGTTCGTTGCGTGGTTTCCTGACAACCTTGCGAGAGCAGAGTTCCATCCGGCTTGCGCCAGGATTTGTGGATACAGGAGCTCCTCCCGGAGGGGACAGGAGCGACTGACGACGGGCAGACTTTGATGAAAGAGATCTACGTGGCTGACCTGAAACCGGGCGAATCCATCACTACAACGTTCCTCGTCCGTACAAAGGAGCGCAAGACAGCGCGCAACGGAAGCGCCTATCTCGATCTCGAATTTCAGGACTCCACCGGGACCATCAAAGCAAAACTCTGGGACTGTGACAGGTCTGACTTGACCTTCGAAGCAGACGAAGTGGTCCGCGTGTCCGGCGGAGTGGAAGTCTATCAAGGAACTCCTCAGCTCTCCCTGCGTAAGATCGCGAAGTGTCGCGAAGCTGATATCGAGCTTTCAGACTATCTTCCTCACGGAACAAAGGACTCGGAGGAACTGTTCAATGGATTGCTGAAACGGATTCAGCAGATGTCTCACGGGCCTCTGCAGACTTTGCTTCTCAAGGTCTTCGAAGATCCGGAAATGAGCCGTAAGTATAAGCTGGCTCCGGCAGCGATGAGCTATCACCACGCGTTTCTTGGCGGACTCATCGAACATGTTGACTCGCTCGTGAGACTCGGCGATCGCCTTTGTGATCACTACTCTTTCCTTGATCGCGACCTGGTTCTTGCCGGCCTGCTGCTACATGACCTCGGCAAGATCGAAGAACTCAGTTTCGGCCGGAGCTTTGGGTACACTACTCGCGGCCAACTGGTTGGACACATCACCATGGGCATTGAAATGGTCCGTGACAAGGTGCGACACATTCCGGATTTCCCGGCAGCACTGTGGGACCGGCTGGAGCACATCATCCTTTCGCACCATGGCAAGATGGAGTTTGGCTCACCAAAGGAGCCCATGTTTATGGAGGCTCTGGTAGTAAATTATCTGGATGATCTCGACTCGAAGCTCGAAGCAATGCGCGAACAATATGAGGCGGACAAAGATCGCCCCGGAAGCTTCACTGCTCGCAATCGGGCTCTGGGCAGAGAACTGCTGAAACCACTGTCTGAAGCGGAGTTTAAAGCTCCTTCCTTAAGAGCTGGCACATCAAAAGCTTGAAGGTGCTCTAAAACTCGCAAGCCTGGATGTAAAGGTTGAAATCATTAGCCCCGCCGCTACGCTTGCACTGGCGCGTCGCCCATACATGGAACATGAACCCTTAAAAGAGTCCCGACGCTCCTTCGAGTCGATCATTCAGCGGGTGCTGCCGCACCGATATCCCTTCCTGCTTGTAGATCGCGTCACCAGTTTCATTCCCGGGGTCGAGATCCACGGTGTAAAAGCCTTCAGCACAAACGAAGAAGCGCTGGGAGGGTATTTCTCTCCTTCGCCATTTGTCCCGACCGGTATCATTCTGGAAGCCGTCACCCAGTTGGGAGCCATCCTGGTGCTGGAAAGACCCCAAATGGCTGACAAAATCGCCATGATCCTTCAGATTCCCTTTGCGCACATGCACCGCATCATTGCTGCCGGCGACACCGTGCGCTTTGAAGCTCGCGTCCTGAAGTTGCGCGAGACACTGGGAGAACTTCAAGGCTCGGCTCACGTAGGAAGCGAACTCGTCGCTGAGGGACAGATACGCTTTGCAATTGCCAATCGTGCTGGCGTGCTCGGCTGAAAGTCATTACATGCTGTTTGAGAAGCTCCAAATCCGGAACCTGCAAATCAAGCCTGCACACATTCTGGCGCCGATGGCTGGAATCACCGACACGGTCTTTCGCCGGTTTATCAAGCGACTGGGGGGCTGTGGTCTTATCATGACCGAGTTTGTATCAAGCGAAGCTATGGTTCGCCAGAACCTCAGGTCGCAGCGTTACCTCTACTACGTTGAAGAGGAACGCCCAATCACTGCTCAGATTTTCGGCGCGGACCCTCAACACCTCGCTGAAGCCGCGCGCATGATCGAGGATCTGGGATTTGACGCGGTCGACCTGAATCTCGGATGTCCGGCGAAAAAGGTTGTGAAGTGTGGTGGTTCGGGTTTGCTGCGGGACTTACCCTTACTCGGGACCATCTTCCAGAAAATTCGTGCTGCCGTGAGTATTCCATTCACAACCAAAATTCGCTCCGGATGGAGCGAAGAAGAAATTGTCGCATGCGAAGTTGCGAGGCTTGCGGAGGACTCAGGCGTGGACGCAATAGCTATCCATCCGCGCACTCGCCTTCAGGGCTATAGTGGCAAGGCACGGTGGGAGATCACAAGGGAAATCAAAGCCAGCGTGAGCATTCCAGTTATAGGAAATGGAGACGTCATGGTGCCCCCGGACGCCGCAGCTCTGCAGAAGCAGACCGGCTGTGATGCCGTGATGATCGGGCGCGCAGCACCCACAAATCCATGGATTTTTCGGCAAATGGAATCATTCTCACGGACCGGATCGTATAAACAGCCTTCGGATATGGACCGATATCAGCTCATCCGGGACTATTACACAATGTTGGTCGAAGAAGAAGCCCCCGGAGCAATCGGGAAGATGAAACAATTCGCAAGCTGGTTTACCCACGGCGTCAGAAATGGGGCGGAACTCCGCCGAAGCGTCCAGAGCGCCAAAACTCCCCTGGAAGTACTTTCCCAAGTTGATGACTTTTTTTCGGGCACGCTTCTCTCCGGCCCTTCCATGCAATCCAGCGTTTCGCCCTAGGTGATGGCTTGTTGGATTTCAGAGAACTTCAGGGAGGTTATTTCCCCTCACTTTTCTCCAGTTGGAGCTGCCGGTAAGCCTCGCTGCGTGAAATCCCGCGAGACCGCGCAACAATCTTCAAGGCGCTGCGCTCATCGAGCCCCTCACTCGCTCTAAGACGATCAATCTCGCTCTGAACTGAAAAACTCCCAGGGGCGTTCTCGTGCGGGGCAACTCCTGGCCCCACAATAACCGTTAGCTCGCCCTTGATGGGTTCCTTTTTCAGGAGATCGCGAATCTCTCCTATAGAGCCTCGAACAAATTCCTCGTGAACTTTTGTGACTTCCCTCGCAATAACCGCTTCGCGTTCGCCCAGAATGTCGCGCATGTCCCTCAGGGAGTCAATAATCCGGTGAGGAGCTTCATAGAAAACGATTGTTTTCTCGAAGCTGCCAAGCGACGTCAATGTCTTGCGTCGGGCGGATCTCTTTACAGGCAAAAATCCGGCGAAGATAAACTCATTCATGGGAAGGCCGGCTGTGGTGAGGGCCGCCACCAACGCGGAAGGCCCTGGAATCGGCACGACGGGGATCTTGTGTCGAATCGCGAGATGAACAAGCCGAAAGCCCGGATCAGAAAGAACCGGCGTGCCCGCATCAGACACCAGAGAGATGACACTTCCCTGCTCCATTTCAAGAACAAGTTCCGGTGCGCGGGTCATCTCATTGTGTTCGTGGTAACTGATCGTCCGCGTCCGGATGTCGTAATGGTTCAAGAGTTTCTGCGTTCTTCGAGTATCCTCGCACGCAATAAGGTCCGACGCCTTGAGGGTATTCAAGGCTCGCAGCGTGATGTCCTCCAGATTCCCAATTGGTGTTCCAACAACGTACAGTCGGCCAGCCGACACGTGCGAGGATGAGTACCGGGCGGGAAGGTTCGGTTTGTCCATGAATATAGTCTCGCTTTGCAGTTTTTGCCTCAACTCTTCGGCCTCCAGTGTACCAATTGCACTCCGCCCACACAACTTGTCCTGCTGTGGAACTAAGCCCGAAGCGATGGACTTGGCATGGCAGCTCAGCAGACATTCAAGCCCCTGACACGGCAACAACTTTGACCTGGCCTCGCGTCCGTTGCTATAATGGGATGTTATTCTTCTGGGAGGTGAGTTTGCCTCTTTACGAGTATCGATGTGAAAAGTGTGGATCTCGTATCGAAAAGATACAGAAATTCAGTGACTCCCCTTTAACGACCTGCGAGAAGTGCGGCGGAACGCTCACCCGGTTGCTGTCCGCTCCAGCAATTCAATTTAAGGGAACCGGATGGTACGTGACAGACTATGCACGGAAGTCGTCAGCCGGGGAAAGTAGCAGAGGTCACGGCGCACCCGCCGCAAAGCCAACCTCGTCCACGGAGTCTGCCAGTTCCACTGGCACACCCGCTGACACAAAGCCGTCTGTAGGCAAATAGCCGGCCAGCCGGATGACGCGCACTGTGTGCAACGGTCCCGGCAAGCGCAGAATGCCCAGGCGCACGGCTGCACTCCTCTTATCCCTCCGGCCAGACACCTAGCAGTTTGCGAACCACAACAAGTTCTCCCAAGTGATACGCGTTGTGGTCTGCGACCAGCAATGCCTCCCGCAGGACAGTCTGCCCATCTCCATGAGGGATGCGAGCAAAGAGGTCGGTCGACGGGTCGGACACTAAGGCCTCCATCTCCTTCAGGTCGTGCCGAAATGCTTTGACGGACTTAGTCCAGGCTTCATTGTCGGGAGGAGCATCACCCTCTGGCCAGTAGCCGCTCGGGAAGTCCGGTGAAACGTGCGTCGAAGTTCTGCTGAATTCCAGGATATCCCACTGGGCGATTCGCATGTGCTCGAGCAACCGCCAGGGAGTGTGCGAAATCCCTGGCGGGCGCGCCCCCCGTAGCTTGGGCGGAAGCTTCGCAATTGCTGTCTCGAAATCGACATGAGCCCCGCCCCCGCCCAGAAGATAAAGCAAATGCTTTCGCAAAGCAGCCTGTTCGTCTTTCACCCTGATTCCTTTCATATGTTTTTGACGCGGTCGTTTCAGGCAATCTGCGGTGTCAACGTCACTATAGTTTCAGGGACTTGAGATACTTGCGAAAATGTGCTCCCATATTCGGCTCTTTCAGTGCAAATTCCACCGTGGCCTTCAAAAACCCGAGCTTGTCTCCGGCATCATAACGCTTTCCTTCGAAAATGAAACCATAGATGGGCTCGTCATCCAACAGGCTTCTGAGAGCATCTGTTAACTGCACCTCGCCACCCTTGCCCCGCCGTGTCGAAGCCAGTTTTTTGAAGATCCTGGGAGTAAGAACATACCGCCCAATAATCGCCATATTGGATGGCGCGTCTGCACGGGAAGGCTTTTCAACCAAGTCTCTTACCTTGAAAAGGCGGCCTCCCCATTTTGAATCGCGCACTGGTTCCGCATCGATGACTCCGTAACTGCCTACTGTTGATTTCGGGACACGCTCGATAGCGAGGATAGATGCGTTGAATTCATAAAACACATCGGTCATCTGCTTCAAACACGGCACCCGGCTGTCAATAACGTCATCTGAGAGCACGACGGCAAATGGCTCTTCATCCACCAGGCCCCGCGACATCAGCACGGCGTGGCCCAACCCCTTCGGATGTTTTTGCCGAAGATAGACGACACTGCACAAATCCGATATTGCGCTCACCTGCCTCCGCAAGTGCTCCTTCCCTCGCCCTGCCAGTTCGTGCTCAAGCTCGGCAGATATGTCAAAGTGGTTCTCGATAGCACTCTTGCCTCGACCCGTTACAAAGATCGTCAGAGGAATTCCGGCAGCGGCCACTTCCTCAACTGCATATTGAACGAGCGGTTTATCGACAATCGGCAGCATCTCCTTGGGTTGCGCTTTGGTTGCCGGCAAAAACCGAGTCCCCAATCCAGCAACCGGAAGCACAGCTTTCCGAATTTTCATGATCTTCTCCATAAACTCTCTGCAAGGTCGGCTCACTCAAAAAGTTCAGTCTATCGTTATTGAAGTAGCACAGTCAAAGCTTAACCAGCCAGAGGACAATTGACGATCGCGGGCCGAACATGGTGTGCGGAAAATGTTATTGGATCTCCGGTAGTAATAGGAATGTGATCTGCACCAGGCAAGATACCAATATCACATTGCCAGGCCGCCGGGCGACAATGACTTCCGTCATGGTTCTCTTCTATGCCATGGACACCCTATGGAAGGCAGTCCTGTTGTTCACCAACGAAGGGTGCGGGACAGCTATCTCCGAAGTCCCCGGGTGGCCCCTGACCAGGGGTCTCGCGATTCGTATCTCTATCATGAGTCTCCTTCCATATGTTTAGTTCCGAATAAAGAAAATGCCCACCCACGAAAGTGGATCCGTCAAGCGCCCTTTGCTTCCATGCTAAGATAATTCAATCATGCTGGTTCTTGGAATCGAATCGAGTTGCGACGAGACGGCCGCTGCCGTCGTGGCGGATGGTACTCGAATTCTCTCGAGTGTCGTGGCCTCGCAAATTAAGATCCATGAAAGGTTCGGGGGTGTCGTTCCGGAGCTGGCCTCCCGCGAACACTTAAGAAAAATCGTGCCCATCGTGGATGAAGCCTGTCAGCAGGCTGGGGCCACCCTTGAGGATATTGAAGCGGTGGCGGTCACAGCAGGGCCAGGCCTGATTGGCTCGCTGCTGGTGGGGCTGGTTTACGGCAAGGCCCTGGCGCTTTCCTTGGGTAAGCCTCTGGTAGGCGTCAACCATCTGGAAGGCCACATCCACGCCGTTTTGCTCCACAACGCAATCGAGAGACAGAACGGGAAGTCTGTTCCTGTGGCTGGCTTCCCGAACGTGACTCTGGTGGTTTCTGGCGGGCATACCGTCCTGTACCGAGTGGACTCGGATTTGCCTTCAGACGGCGTTAGCCGCTCATTCTCTTACAAAATGCTCGGGCAGACGCGAGACGATGCAGCAGGAGAAGCCTTCGACAAAGTAGCCAAGCTCCTGGCGCTCGGGTACCCGGGTGGCCCCGTCATTGACCGGCTGTCTGGCCACGGTAATCCGCACGGGGTGGAATTTGGGCGCATCCGCATGAAAGGCAACCAGCTGGATTTCAGTTTTTCCGGTCTGAAAACAGCGGTCCTCTATCGTGTTCGAGGAACGCCGCTTTCTACTGAGGCAGAAACGCGGCGCAACTGGCGCAACGTCTCATCCGATGAGATAAGCCAGGAGGAACTCCGTAGTCATTGCTCTCAAGCTACGCTGGACCTTGTTGCAAGCTTCCAGGAGGCAGTGGTGACCGATCTCGTCAAGCGCACCCTCCTCGCGGCAACCCGGACCGGGAGCAAGACGATTTTCGTCTCTGGTGGAGTCGCCTGCAATTCTCTTCTTCGCGAGCGGTTCGCGAAAGCAGGAAAGGAACACGGCTTCAATGTCTTCTTCCCGTCGCTGCGTCTCTCCACCGACAACGGCGCCATGATCGCCGCGGCCGGATACTATAAGCTGATTGCGGGTCGGCATGACGACTCAACACTAAATGCCTATGCTTCTCTGCCACTGGGGAACGGGCTTGAATGAGCCATATCCGATTCTGCCGGCCGCCTCTCAGAAATTTGTCATCCAGTGCCACCAATGTTCACACGAGCGAACTGGCTTTGGGTACGTCTTTATGTTTCGATCCGCCCATTTCCGAGAGGGGCTAGCTGGAAATGACTTCACATGCTCCAAGCAACTTCTAAATAACTGAGTATGATGGAGGACTGACGTCGAGGGAAAATGAAACCCATGCGTGTGGGTGTGGATACAGGAGGAACATTTACCGACTGCATTGTCGCGGATGCACATGGGGTCAGAGTCGCCAAAGTGTTTTCAGGCTCGACGGCTTCGCCGGAAGAGGCCAGCCATGCCATCGTGGAAGGCGTCGCTCAACTGCTTGTAAAACCGTCCTCAATCGACATTCTCCATGGCACAACCGTGAGCACCAACAGCCTGCTGGAACGCCGCGGAGCACGGGTTGGTCTTGTCACCACACACGGATTCGAAGACCTGATTGAGATCGGCCGACAGGCGCGCCCTCGGCTTTACGACCTGGATGTTCGCCGTGATCCTCCTCTTGTGTCGCGCGGGATGCGCTGGGGATTGCACGAGCGGACCGCGGCTGACGGCAGCGTTCTTTTGCGACCCTCCAGTCACGAGTTGAACAGGCTTCGGGAAAAGATCAGTCGTTCCGGTGCTGAATCGGTCGCCGTGTGCTTGCTGTTTTCGTTTTCAAATCCTGCAAATGAACGGCTGGTCCGCCGCTCCCTCGAGCAACTGAAAATCCCCCTTTCGATCTCGCACGAGATTCTCCCGGAGTTCCGCGAATATGAACGACTGTCCACAACCGCAATGAACGCCTATCTCGTTCCGCGGATTGGTCCTTACCTGTCGCGATTGCAGCGCGAAGCCGCGAGGAGTCTAGCCTTACAAGATTCCAATGCAAAAGACCGAAGCAGAAGGCGAGGAAACAAGAACGTCCCCAAGGAGAGGCGAGGCAAGGTTCGTGTTTTTGTGATGGAATCAAGCGGTGGCATCACTACCGCGCGACACGCGGCAAGAGAGCCCGTTCGAACCATCCTTTCCGGTCCTGCGGGAGGCGTTGCTGCCGCAGCTTCGGTCGCTGCTCAGCTCGGAATCCGGCGGGCGATCAGCTTTGACATGGGAGGCACCTCAACCGACGTCTGCCTGTTTGAGGGCAGTCCGCGCATTACAAATGAAACCACCATTGGAGGATTACCCATAGCAGTCCCGGTGATCGACGTTCATTCCGTTGGAGCTGGCGGTGGTTCACTGGCCCGTGTTGATATCGGCGGGTCACTGCGGGTCGGACCCGAAAGCGCAGGTTCATCCCCCGGGCCAATTTGTTACGGGCGCGGAGGGCAATTGCCAACCGTCACGGACGCAAATCTCATTCTAGGCAGGATAGATCCCGAGTGTTTCCTGGGCGGCGAATACCGCCTGAAACAGCAAGATACAGAAGAGTCTTTCACAGCATTTCTTGGTGGGATGAGCAGATCGTCTCCCGCAGCACGGGGGTTATTCAGTAGCCCGCTTGACCTTGCCCGCGGCATAATTGCCGTCGCGAACGCCAACATGGAAAGGGCCCTGAGAGTGATTTCCGTTGAACGGGGACATGACCCCAGGGACTTTACGCTGATTGCGTTCGGAGGGGCCGGTGGATTACATGCGGCGGACCTCGCGCGGTCTCTCGGAATTGCACGGATCATCATCCCCCCGAATCCTGGAACATTTTCGGCACTTGGGATTTTGCAGTCCGACGCTGTCAGAGATGTCTCACAGTCTGTGCTCATGGTTGTCCCAGGGGAGCCCGCTTATGCACGTTCACCCCGTTTCCGCCGGCTTCTTGCTCAGATTGTCAGGGAGTTCCGGCGGCTTGAACGCTCAGCACGCATCCAACTGAGGCGCGACCACTTTCCCTCAGGCAAGGTAGTGGTCGAAAGGCAGCTGGAAGTGCGCTACGCCGGGCAATCTTACGAGCTTAATGTCCCGTTTTCTGCCCGGTTTCCAATAGAGTTCGAACAGTTGCACAAGAGAACATATGGCTACAGCCATGGCGACAAGCCGCTTGAAGTGGTTAACTTGAGATTGCGTTTGACTGTTCCAACACCCGAATCCAGGCCATCAAGGCACGCCAGTCCACTCTCCCACCCACGCGCGAAAGAGGCATTCGTGAAAGAGAAGAACGTATGGTTTGGCAACGGTTTCCATCGAACGCCACTATACGATAGAGATCGCCTCGGAATGGGGGCACGAATTAAAGGACAGGCAGTAATAGTGGAATACAGCTCCACTACCGCCGTCCCCCCGGATTTCGAGTGCCACGTTGATAACCATTTGAATTTGGTACTGACTCGTGATGCGGACTGATCCGGCCGAACTCGAAATTTTCAAGAATCTCTTTCATTCCGTTGCGGAAGAGATGGGCGCTGCTCTTCGCCGTTCGGCCTTCTCTCCGAACATCAAAGAGCGCCGGGACTATTCCTGTGCGGTGTTCGACGGGCGCGGAGACGTTGCCGCCATGGGTGACCACATGCCCGTTCATCTCGGCTCGATGCCCCGATCCGTTGCTGCTGCCATTCAGGCTTTGGCGCTTGCTCCCGGCGATATTGCCGTTCTCAATGATCCTTTTGCCGGCGGCACTCACCTTCCTGACCTCACGTGCGTTATGCCAGTTTTCGCACGCGAGCTGCGACAACATAAAAGGCCTCTTTTTTACGTTGCCAATCGAGCCCATCACTCGGACATTGGAGGAGCACAGCCGGCTTCAATGGGATTGAGCCAGGAAATCTATCAGGAGGGCCTGCGAATTCCTCCGGTAACGCTGGTTCGCAAGGGTAAACCACAGAGAGATGTCCTCGCGATGCTGCTGGCCAATGTGCGAACTCCAACCGAGCGCGAAGGTGATTTAATGGCTCAAATTGCTTCATGCAGGCTTGGAGAACAAAGGCTCCAGGACATGGCGCAGAAGTATGGAAGCTCCAAGATCAACTTCTACCTTGCCGCACTTCAGAGGTACTCCGCGACGCTGATGCGAAGCGCCTTGCGCCAGATTCCCGACGGGACCTACCGTGCCAGGGACTTTCTCGACGACGACGGATATTCACGGCGCCCGGTGCGATTGCAGGTCGCAATCGAAATACACGCAGACCGCGCAATAGTTGACTTCACAGGATCATCAGCCCAATGCCGCGGTGGAGTCAATGCCGTACTGGCAATCACAATGTCGGCAGTCTTTTATGTTTTCCGTTGCCTGTTGGCGGAGGATGTTCCTGCGTGCTCGGGATTGATGGAACCCATCGAAATTGTCGTCCCGGAAGCGAGTGTGGTGAACGCGTGCCCTCCCGCTGCCGTTGCGGCAGGCAACGTTGAAACATCTCAACGCATTGTGGACGTTCTCCTGCGAGCCCTGGCGCACGCCCTGCCTCACCGCATCCCTGCTGCAAGTTCGGGTACGATGAACAATCTTTCATTCGGCGGAATTGATCCCGGCACGGGTGCGCCCTTTGCCTACTACGAGACTATTGCAGGAGGGATGGGGGCGCGCTCCTCGGCAGAGGGATTGAGCGGCGTTCATACCCACATGACAAACTCCATGAACACACCTGTTGAGGCGATTGAATCCCACTTCCCGGTACGCGTCCGGCGAACCTCACTTCGGAGGGGGTCTGGGGGCCGAGGCCGTTTTCGTGGAGGTGACGGCATTGTTCGCGAGATCGAGTTTCTTGGGGAGGTACGCTGCAGTATTTTATCTGACCGCCGACGGTTCCCACCTTATGGCCTTGCTGGCGGCCAGCCAGGGAAAACCGGACTTAACAGCCTGGTAACCAGAGGCAGAGTCTGCAAGCTGCCTTCCAAGACAGTTTTCACTGCCCCGCCTGGAAGCATCTTAAGAGTTGAAACGCCTGGTGGTGGCGGATGGGGAAAAACCCCGCAGGCTAAGTTCACAAGCCTATATCCCAGAGCTTCTGAGGAGGAATAATGGACAACTTCAACCGGAGGGACTTCATCAAATCGATCGCTGCAGCCGGAGCCCTCGCCGGCGTTCCCGCCCAAGCGGCGGAGGCCGGCGACCCAGGCCCCGTCTTTCTGTCAACCTGGCCATTTGGCAAGCCGGCCAACGAGCGCGCTGCAGAGGTTTTCAGCAACGGCGGGAATCTGCTTGACGCCGTCGAAAAGGGTATCAACGTTGTCGAAGAGGATCCGAAGGTAATGACCGTTGGCTACGGAGGCCGGCCGAACTCGGAAGGCACCGTAGAACTCGACGCGGGCATTATGGATGGCACCCGCCACCGGGCCGGCGCTGTATGTTGTCTGCGAGGGGTCAAGACCCCAATCTCCGTGGCCCGGTTGGTGATGGAAAAGACTATTCACACGACAATGGGGGGGATCGGCCTGCAGCAGTTCGCCGAAGAAATGGGGTTCCACTTTGAACAGTTGTTGACACCGGAAAGCCTGGAACAATGGATGGCGTGGAAAGCCAACCCCCACCATAAAACCTTCTGGATCACTCCAGAAAACCACGACACCATTGGCATGGTTGCTACCGACGGCAAAGGGCACATAGTGGCCGGATGTTCAACTTCCGGGCTTGCGTGGAAACTCCCCGGCCGGATTGCCGACTCGCCTTTAGTGGGATGCGGATACTTCGCTGACGACAATGCGGGTGGGGCTTCGGCAACTGGCAACGGCGACGTGATGACCAACTATTGCACGAGCGTCTCGATCGTGCACATGATGGCACGGGGTGCTTCTCCTCAGGAAGCGTGCGAGGAATTGCTTCGCGACATGGTCAAAACTGACCCCAAAAACAAAGAGGTCTCTGCCGCGGTGATCGCCATGAACCCGAAGGGCGAGGTCGGGGCGGCTTCCATGAACAACCGGATGCATCTTCAATATGCGCTCTGGAAAAATGGCAAGAGCCTGCTGCTGAGCTCAAAGGATGTCTACTGAGAACCTGTGCACAGACACCCTCTTAAAGAACACAGCCCATGCCGCGGTTAGCCAGTCATCTCCGTTTCCGCATAAGGAGTTCGTCTTCCGGCAACTATCATCCAAGCCAGCACCAGCAAGCAGAGAACCAGCAGCAGGGCTCCGTTCCACCGGAAGAACATCGACGGCTGCGAAAGCAATTGCGCGAGCGGGGATGCGACTTGCAGGCAGAATATCGCTCCCACGTAGGCAAGAACATTCGACCGGCAGAACCATGCTATGATCGCCACAGCAACGGCAAAAGGCACCGCACTCATAACCCATCCCGCCGCGTACTCCCGGACAGAATGGGCGTCCGCGGGCCCTAAGGCGGCAAGAACCAGCAATGCAATCAGAAAGAGCCACCACGCCCGACGCGACCATCCCGAGCGAACCAGGTGGATGAGAATGCCCGCCACCGCTGTGTATAAAACCGTGAATATGAGGGCATGCAGAAACACCGCACTGCCTGGTGAGGAAGTATCAAATAAGCTGGGGACAATCGCGAATGACACGGGGGCAAATGTGTGGAATCGATCGGAAATCAAAGTGTTCAGTTGCATGACCCCCGCAGCCGCCGCGACGCTGAGAATGCACACCATGACCGCATCCCGCCGCCAGGTTCGCCGGGCTGAGCCCTGGAATATGCTCCACGCCTCAGGATAGAAACTGGTTGCCAGCGCCACGACAAGCCACCCGGCAAGCCCGATCAACAAGGGCACCACCGCCAGACTGACGCCGATGCTAATCCAGAAATTGCTCAGCGAGACCGACGTATCATAGCCTTGATTAATCATCGGCACCGTAGTCAATTCCATCAGCCCCATTAATCCCGCGAGCACCACGCCTACCCACAACGAGCGCCTCCAGGGAATTTTCCCAGCGCGCACCTGCCCCACAAAGAGGATGATAATCAGAGCGGCGAGGCCTATTCCCAAAACACTTTCCAAGCCAAGCAGAATCGAATTGCCAAGGTGGGAAGCTTCGCGCTGGCGCCGCCACGTCTCAGGAAGTCGAAAGTAACGTGTTGTACCAACGACCTGGTCACCGGCGATGTCAACTGCAATGCGGAAGTGTGCATCCCCCACGTTAAGGGGATCTCCGGCCTTTGCTTGCCAGGTAAGAGTGTAGTCTTCGCGCGCCTTGCGCTTTTTCGCGTCTGTGTTCTGCAGCTCAAAATTCGAAACTTGATATCCGTGCTTCTGAAGAAAATCCTCTGCCAGAGAACGCGCCGCGGCGGCAGACAGCGTCGCACCCGCTGCATCCTCATCAAGAATATGCCGATAGCCAAACACCTGGTTGTCAGTTGGATCAACCATCACCCGATACTCTTCTTTCTGCATCGGTCGAAAGAAGCGCACTTCCCATAACTCCAGGCGCGTTGCACGGCTGTAGAGTTGCTCCGACTCCTTCACTGAAAGGTGTTGCAACAAATACCGCAGTGAAAGCGGGTCCACATTTTCTTGCAGCCACGCCACGTGCCGGTACTCCTGCGTCTTGACACCCCTTTGATCGAGAAAAGCCGTCGCCGAACTCACAGCGTCGCGGCGTGAAAAGTGGACCTTAATGTCCTGACCAAAACGGTAGGCAGGAATCAAGGCAATCCCAACAAAAGCCGCAGTCAGCAGCGCGGCGACAAGGAGGCGTGGCTTTCGAAAAGGTTGGTAGCTCAGCGCCCTTTCAGGTTCACCAACAATTCCTTCTTTGGGTGCGCGCTTTATTCCGGCACTCTCGTTGGAAATCTCCTGGTCGCTGGAGAACGTGCCAGTTCGCAGATAGGCAATAAGTGCGACAATGAGCGGAATTAGCATGATGCCTGCTGTAAGGCCGCCCGAAATCCTCAGGTAATCGTTTGGAGAGCGCAGCAGAAGGAACGCCGTGTACAAGGCATCCACCGAATAATGCCAAATCATCGTGGCAATAACACCAAACCGAAGCATGACGAGGCCCACAATGATCCCACCAACTCCGACCTCAATTCCTCGGATGAAGAATGGCTGGTTTGGATAAGCTGAATGGAGAAATCCCCAGATAAACGCCGCCGCAATCAGCCCCGCCGCTCGCGACCGGAAGATTTTCTCCAGGAACGGTATGCCAAAGGCCCGGAACTGCATCTCTTCTGAGACTGCCGGGAAAAAGCCGATAAAAAGCACGGCGATCCATGGGATACGCGTGTTCAGAAGATTTGAAAAGGGAATGTCGGCAGGAGCCCATGCGCCCAGCTTATCTGCAGCCAGGTAAAACACCGTCTGGTAGGCAAAAAAGAAAAACGTCATAGCAATGCCCACGACGTTGGCAATAAAGAATGAGCGAGACCGCACTCCGCGCCAGCTCAACGTGCGGCGCACCGATGCCAGCTTGGGAAGCCTTTCCCGGTAAACCGGCTCAGCGCTGGCTACGATGAGAAAAATGAATGCACCAACGCCAAGCGCGCTCAAGATCGCATGGCGATAGTACCCCGCCACAAAACTCGAATAGGAATCCGCGGTGGAATAACCAAATTGATTCACAGAGAAGGAGTTCAGTTGTTCCAGAAAGTAGAAGACGGTTGCGACCAGTCCGAATCCCGCCGCCATCCGGAGCGGGGCGTCCCGGTCGCGCAGCCGCCGGATCAGGATCACCAGCATGGCCAGGCTGAGCAGGACCCAGAGGACCTCATCCACCAGTTGTGCAGAGATATTTTTCGAGCGGAGGTTTCGGTAATCCCGTATCCATTGGTCGGGAACTTTTACAAACTCGTTGTAACCCGCAACATGGTCTCCATCGACATCGACTTCAATGCGATAACTCCCATTCCCGAGGTTTACCTTCTTTTCCTTCCAGACAAAGCTGTAGTCCACTCGCGCAGGCCGCTTTTCCGATTCAACATCCAGAAACTCGAGATCGGAGATGTTGCGGTGCATGGTGTTCTGAAGGAAATTCTGGGCGATCTCTCTCGCCTGTTCGGGGTTCAGAGAAGCACCGGGTGCCGTGTCGGGGATCTCGTGCTCGAAACCCACTACCTGGCCCTGTGTGCTAACGTCCACTCTGAATTCTTCTTTTTGCTCAGGTTTGAACCAGCGGTGGGACCAACGCCACAAATGGATCGGCCCGCGCGTCAGCACGTTCATCTTGGACAGCCCCAGGGTGCGTTCAAGGTATATCTTGGCTTCATTGTCATACGTGAAAATAGCGGCATGGTGGTAACCACCGGTGTCGAACCCACGCGAGACCAGAAACTTCTCCGCAATCGCGCGCGAATCGGCACGGTTTACTCGCAGCGTGAGAGAAGCTTCTGGGAATGCCCGCGAGAAGTACTTGATTCCGATGACCAACGACACGGCGGCGACAGCTACGGCGACAATGATGACCTTCAGTTCCCGAACTCCAAGTTTCACGGGCATGAAAACCTCTGAGAAACGCAGGTACGTTTAAATGGCAACGAGGATTATACCAACCATGTGAGCGATCAAGGTCTGGAATCAGCGGTATTCGGGAGCGCTCTCAGTAGCCCGAGCGCTTCCCCTGGGGCACGGTCTGTTCCCTATTTCGGGCGTTTTACCATCACCCAGGCCGCCAGGCCGTTGTTGTAATAATTTTCGACCTTGTCCACCTTTCGGTACCCGTGCGTCTCGTAAAACGCTTGTGCCGCCACGTTATCTTCCGCAGTTTCGAGATATATAATCTGCACTTTGGCCTCTTTCGCCCAGTCTTCAACAACCTCCATCAACTTCGTACCCACACCCTGGCGACGCGAATCCTCCAGCACGTCAAGGGTAATGATGTGACCCACATGTGCAGGCTCACGGTTTGCCACCACAAATCCGGCAATTCTGCCACTCTTCTCCGCAACCCAGGTGCGCGATGATCGGTGGGCTACGAAGCTCGCAAGTTCTTCGCGCGAATAAGAGATTCCCGCCGGAAAACAAGCCTGGTCGATTTCGTACAGCCGGCCTAAGTCAGAAGGCTGAAAATCGCGGACCCGCATAAGCTCTCCGCCAGAAATCATCCCTGGATACACTATGGGCTGAAAGGGATTGTGTGTTTATGGAGCAAGCGGCCTTCACGCAGATCGCGCATCCAATACAATTGGGCATGTGGCCGTCAACACCTCAAATGCCGCGCCGCCGGGTCGCACAGGCTAGTCGGCTACATCCAGAAGGCGCTCGATGTCAGCTATGTTGTTGTAGAGATAGGGAGAAATCCGCACCCTGTGATGACGCAGGCTGACCTCAACCTGTCGCGCTTTCAGTTTCTCATACAATTTATCAGTCGCCTCATCCGACTCGCACCGAAAGGACAGAATCGGCGATGGAAGCTTTGATCGATCCTCATCCATGAGATGGTATCCTCGTGAACCGAGACGCTCTGCCGCAAAATCAAGAAGATTCCCGCAATGCCGGGTCACCGCGCGGGCACCAACACCACGAACAAATTCAAGAGAGGCTTCCAGAGCCGAAAGATTCAGGAAGTTGGCCGTCTCCGGAACGTCAAAAATCCGCGCCGATCCCGGCAGCATGAAGTCGTCCATCGGCAAAGCATCGAAATCATCCGCTCCTTCCACGGAAAGCCAGTTCACCACTTTCAGGTCCAAACGGTTCAATAACTCATGCCGAACATACACGAACCCTGTGCCGTATGGCCCCAGGAGCCACTTGTACGATGCCGCAGCAAAGGCATCAACGGGAAGATCCCCAACGTTCAGCTCCAGCGCGCCTACGCCCTGAGTTCCATCGACAACGAACAGCGCTCCTCGCTGGTGGGCCAGTTCACCTAAAGCCGCAAGATCGATTCTCCTTCCCGTAGAATAATCCACCCAATCCAGGGCCAGGAGCTTTGTGTTGGAAGAAAAGGCAGCGGCTACATCGCCGACCCGCAGCGGCGCATCGCTATTCTTCAGAATGCGGACGCGCACCCCCGTCCGGCGCATGTGAAGCCATGTAAAGAGGTTGGAAGGGAAATTGGTGCTCGCCACAATCACCTCATCTCCAGGCTCCAACCGCAACCCTGCGGCTACAACTCCGATCCCCTGGGTTGCTCCGCCCGTCAGTGCGATTTCGCTTTCATCGCTTCCGACGATGTTGGCAAGATGATTGCGAACACGTTGGGGAAGGTCAAAATACTCGGCCGGGTCCATTCGTTCAGGATGGCATTTCAATTCGATCGCGTCATGAGCGCGAGCCGCCGCGGCGAGAGGAAACACTCCCTGGTAAGCGCAGTTGAGATATGTCGTCGCGCCAAAGTCGGCGAACTCAGTTCGATAATCGCGCATGCTGCAAGAGTCAGCTCACGAGGAGGTCCAATAAGGGACAGTATCCATTAGCCGCCGCGTCAGTATCGATATCTGTTTCTTCGCGGGTTCGCGGCCGCGCGCATGCTCTGGCTCAGATGAGTCAATATTTCTGCCGCCGCCTCGTCCACTGCCTTCGTCAGCCCCGGAGGGTCATAAGGGACATGGATAACATCCTGCCAGATCGATTTTCCGGTGACACGGTCGTTGATATAGACCTCGGCATGCAATCGCTTCAGGTTCTGAAACCTGATGCATGTCCCTCGAACAACCGCATCGGCTTCATCAGGTTTGTTCACCACCTTAATCCAGGATACGTGAGCCAAATCGTCAGCCAATTTTACATTCAGATTATGGTCGATCCGGTAAATGTATATCCTCCGCATCTGCAAAAGCCGGCGCGGATTGGCCGTCTGTGAAGATCCGGGACCCCGCAGCGAAGGTTCGGAGGGGCCAAGTGTCGGTCTCTGCTGGCTGTGAAGCACTGCAACCGGCGCGAGGAGCATCACAAGGCAAAAGGCCAAATACTTCATCTCAAGCCTCCGTCATACTACGTTAGCACCTAGTGTATCAGAAACCTTTCCCCTAGTTGTGCTTTGTAAGAAACGCAAAGTCTGCATCTGATGTTGCATGCCGTCAGCCTTGCGTTCAGGGCGCTACTTTTTTCGTTGCTGGCGAACATAGACGATATAATCCGTCGCGCTGGGTTTGCCGCCAGCCTCTCGTATCGCGGCGGCAATTTGACCCCGGTGATAGGCCGAATGTGTCACCAGTTGCAGCAGGACATCGCGCACCGGTGTGCGAAACTCCTCCCCCTTGCTGTTCCGATAGACCAGGTCTTCATCGAGGCGTTCAGAGGACAGGCTGCCCAGGAAGGAATTCCAGCGCTGGTGCAACTCACTGATTGCCACACTCGCTTCTTCGGCGCCCAAAGACGGCCATGGAGCCGGTGATGGCGAGTCCAAGGCCTCGAGGCGTGCCAGCCACACTCGCTGTGCGCCGACAATGTGGCCGGCAACTTTCAACGCTCGCTCCCCGGCGGCGGGCAGAGTGGCAATACTGCGGAGCGCCTCCTGGTTGGCCCAATAGTCATAAGCGAAGAGTCTCCGCAATGAATCCACCGATTCCATTTGTATTGCCTCCAGATTAATTGAACTTAGCCCCGCGATAACCGCAGTGCGAAAGCATCAGCCGTGCCCTTATTTCGCTTCCTTCCAGTTCTTTCCCGTCCCCAGATCAACCTTCAGAGGAACCTTGAGCGGATAGACACCTTCCATTTCCGCCCGGATCACTTGCCGTGCGGCGTCAACTTCCGCTTCTGGTGACTCAAAAACCAGCTCGTCATGCACCGTCAAAATCATCCTGGTTTTCATCTTCTCTCGCCTCAGCCGCTCGTGGGCTTTCACCATGGCCAGCTTCAAAAGGTCGGCAGCGGTACCCTGCAAAGGAGTGTTCATGGCCTCTCGCTCCGCGCGGTTGCGTGCTGCCGTGTCCTGGCTCTTAATATCGGGGATAGGTCGCATGCGGCCAAACAGCGTGCGAACGCGTTCTGTCGTGCGCGCTTCTTCGATGCGAGCTTCCAGAAAGGACCGGACCCCCTCGTACCTCTTGAAGTATGCGTCGATGTACTGCTGCGCCTCCGTCTTGCTCGATCCTGTTCGGGCCGCCAGTCCGAACGAGCTGAGGCCGTAAATCACCCCGTAATTAATCGCCTTCGCCATCCGCCGGTGCTCATGATTCTGCAATCCAGGCGGAACGCCGAAGATCTCCTGCGCCGTCCGCGCGTGGATGTCTTCTCCCTGTGTAAAGGCTTCAATCAGGCGCGCATCGCCAGACATGTGGGCCAGTACTCTCAATTCAATTTGCGAATAGTCGCCTGCAATCAGCAACCAGCCCGGCTCAGCGACAAACGCCGACCGGATCCGCAGGCCAAACTCCTCGCCTATAGGAATATTCTGCAAGTTGGGATTTGAAGATGAAAGCCGGCCGGTTCGCGCGACGGTCTGGTTGAAGCTCGTGTGGAGGCGGCCGGTTTCCGGGTTGATGTACTTGGGCAGAGCATCGACGTAAGTCGATTTCAGTTTCGCGCGGGTTCGGTAGTCCATGATCTTCCGCGGCAATTCATACTTCTCAGCCAGCGATTCCAGCACTGATGCTTCAGTGGAATACTGTCCGCTCTTTTTGAGTTTTCTTCCACCGGGGAGCTTCAACTTCTCGAAAAGTATCTGCCCCAGTTGCTTTGGAGAATCGATGTCGAACGGCTCGCCCGCCAGGTCATAAATCTGGTGGGTCAAATCGGCGAGCTCACCGGCGAACTCGTCCGACATACACGAAAGAATCTCCGGATCGATTTTCACGCCCACCATTTCAACATCGGCCAGCACCTCGGCCAACGGCAACTCAATCTGAGAATAGAGTTCCCGTACGTTCTCCCGGGACACCTGGGGGCTCATCGTCAGCGCAAGCTCGTGGGTATAGCGCGCGGCCTGACCCAGCGAACCATTGCTTGTTTTTCCCAGCCGCAACAGGGCAACCGTTTCCAATGCGTGACTGGTGGACAGCGGATTCAGCAAATACGAATAGAGCATCGTATCGTGCCCCACCTCTCCCAGTTCCATTCCCTGTTTCCGAAGCAACAGCCGAAAGAGTTTTGAGTTATGGACCGCCAGCGGGTGGGATTCTCCGCTAAGCACTGGACCCAGAGCGCCAATCACCCTGCCGAGCGACTCTGCCGCGATTACTCCGCTTCTCTTGCCGTCGGCGAGACCCAAACCCGCAAGCCGGCCACCGAAACCCTCTTCGCCCTCGACCGCAAACGCCAAGGCCAGCTCTCCCCGTTCGGGGACCGCACTGAGCCATTTCTCGGCCTCGATGCCGGATCTAAGTTCCGCTGATTCGGCCTCGCCATCCGCCAATTCCGCACCGGACTCCGAAAGCAGCTCGCTCAGCAAGGAAACAAACCCGAGTTCCTGGCACAACGCGCGAATCTCGTCCACGTTGTATTTTGCGGGTGTCAGTTCTTCGGGATTGATTTTCAGCGGAACGTCTGTGCGAATGGTGGCTAGATCGCGGCTAAGCAGCGCTTCCTCGCGAAAATCGCGCAACGCCTCCCGATAGCTTTGCCGGGAAACTTCATCGTAATTCTCCAGCGCCGCTTCAAGAGTTCCAAAGCGACTGATCAGCTCCGTGGCCCCTTTCGGGCCGATGTAGCTCCTCTTCTTCCCGCCTTCCGTTTGCAGTGGTTCGCGGCCTGGCAGCGGACGCGCCCCGGGAATGTTGTCGCTTGGGTCGCCGGTCAGAGCCAGCCAGTCCACCACACGGCTGGGTTCAACCCCGATAATCTCCTTCACCTTCGCCGCGTCGCAGATGGTCTCGCCGTTAGTGGCAGACCGCGCCGGCTTTACCACCCGTATGTTTCCGTTAACAAGCTGAAACAGGTCTTCGTCGCCGGAGACGATAAAGACTTCCCCGCCCTGTTCTGAAGCCTGGCGGGACAAAGTCCCGATCAGGTCATCCGCTTCGAACCCTTCCATCTCGATCAACGGAAGGCCCAACGCCCCGCAAAAACGGTGCACGTAAGGAAGCTGAACGCTCAGTTCTTCAGGAAATGGCGGCCGGTTAGATTTATATTCCGCAAAGAGTTGATCGCGGAAAGTCGGAGCCGCCTTGTCAAAGGCGACGGCAACCTTGTCGGGCTTGAAATCCTTCAGCAGTTTCCGCACAGTCCTCAGGAAGATATAAATCGCCTTGGTCGGCATGCCGCTTGGTGATGTCAGCGCCATTTGCATCGGGGCATAGAACGCCCGGAACAGTAACGACATGCCATCGATCAAGAGTACTTTTGGTTTTTTTTGGATATCGGCCAAATTCCCTCTCCCACCAGCGACAGCCACTTTATCTTACAGGAAAAGTTTCCCCGGGTAGCGCTTTTCCCGGCCCCATTGGTGAAACTGGTCCAGATTGTGGTATATTTACCACACCAGAGTTTACAACCGTCTGACACATACCGGCTAACGCGTTGAAGCCTAATGAGATATATACGATCACGAGATGGCATCACTCTTGCTTGGATCATGTTGGGCGTCAGGAGGCGGTTTGAATCACCAATACACTATTGGGCGGCCGGTTTCAATCTCGGGGATAGGTTTGCATACGGGCGTTACTGTTCACGTGCGCTTGTTACCGGCGCCAAGCGACACGGGCATTGTTTTCAAACGGGTTGATCTGGACGGCTTTCCGATCAAGGCCAAGGCAGAAAACGTGGCCCGGGTCAGTTACGCTACCAGCCTGATGAGGAAAGGTGTCCTCATCTCCACAACCGAGCATCTGCTGTCCGCAATTGCTGCTTCACGGGTCGACAACGCTTACATTGAAATCGACAACCTTGAAGTTCCCATCATGGATGGCAGTTCTCTTCCTTTCCTGCAGCTTATCAAGGAAGCCGGCCTCGAACAGCAGCGTGCAGGACGAGTCTGGGCAAGAATCGTGAAGCCCGTCGAGGTCGTTGATGGGAAGAAACGTATTGCCATTTATCCGGCCGACGATTTGAAGATCTCTTACCACATTGCCTTCGATCATCCTCTGATAGGTGAGCAGGAACGCTCTTTCAGCATGAATCTGCCAGGTTACGAGCTTAGTATCGCCCCCGCCAGGACGTTCGGCTTTATCGACGAAGTTGAAATGCTTCGCAAGAGTGGCCTGGTGCGCGGAGGTTCGCTTGAAAATGCGATTGTCCTCACCCGGACCGGAGTGATGAATCCCGAGGGCCTGCGCTTTCCTGACGAGTTCTGCCGCCACAAGATTCTGG
The DNA here is from genome assembly GCA_046705285.1 of Terriglobia bacterium. Classification (GTDB taxonomy): domain Bacteria; phylum Acidobacteriota; class Terriglobia; order UBA7540; family UBA7540; genus SCRD01. Next base: position 21,873 of record JBJKQK010000126.1, on the reverse strand, counting down.
ACCTTATAGGCGACCTGATGATGTTCGGCCGTCCGCTGCTGGGTCATGTGGTGGCCGACCGCGCCGGGCATGCCATGCACATTGCCCTGGTCAGCCGCCTTCTGCGTGAAAAAAACGCCTGGCGGCTGGTTCGTGCTCCACGGACGGCTCCAGTCAAATCCCGGGCTGAAGCCGGCGCCGCGGTCCCCAGTTCCGCTTCCTGAGAGGCCCCTCATCACCGTGCGCGAAGGTAGTCGGTTCCCTGCCCATCTGTTATACTTCCCTCGCAGGTGAAGCTGTCATTTGCGAGAGAGCCTATGACCACTGTTGATACCGACAAAGAGTTCAGCGTTTTCGATTCGATGGCCGCGCGCTTTGACGTGGCGGGTCACAAACTCGAATTGGATGAAGGGATTTTGAGGTATCTTCGCACGCCTAACCGCGAGATCATCGTCCATATCCCGATCATTATGGACAATGGCAAGGTGGAAGTGTTTGATGGATTCCGCGTCCAGCATAGCATCGCCCGCGGCCCTTGCAAGGGTGGAGTGCGCTACGGGCCGAACGTTACACTCGATGAAATCCGTGGCCTCGCGGCCGAGATGACCTGGAAATGTGCAGTCGTCAACATTCCGTTCGGTGGCGCCAAGGGTGGCATCATTTGCGATCCGGAACATCTCACCCCGGGTGAGCTTGAAAGGATCACTCGCCGGTACACAGCGGAGATTCTGGACTATATCGGTCCCGAACGCGACGTCCCGGCTCCGGACATGAACACGAATGAGCAGACGATGGCCTGGATCATGGACACCTATTCCATGCATGTGCGCCACACGGTTACCGCCTGCGTAACAGGCAAGCCGTTCGGCCTGGGCGGATCACGCGGCCGGCCTGCGGCCACGGGACGTGGCTGTATGATTGTCGCCGACCAGGCGCTCAAGAGGTTTGGGCGGCAGCGCGAGCAGACGCGGGTTATCGTTCAAGGCTTTGGAAATGTAGGTTCGCAGGCCTCGCGTCTCATGTACGAAGCCGGATACAAAATCATAGGGGTCGCGGATATTCACGGCGGCATCCTCAATGCCAACGGCCTGGACATCCCCCGCCTGCTTGAGTATTCGAAAGAAAAGAAGACGATTGAGGGCTTCCCCGATTCCGAGCGCATTGGCAGCCAGGATATCCTGGAACAGGATTGCGACGTCCTTCTTCCGGCCGCCACCGAAAACGTGATCACGAGCAGGAACGCCGGCCGGATTCGCGCGCGTATCCTCGTTGAAGGCGCCAACAGCCCCACGACGCCTCCCGCGGATGACATTCTCTTTGATCGCGGCGTCTTTGTAGTGCCCGACATTCTGGCCAACGCCGGAGGCGTGACGGTTTCCTACTTTGAATGGGTGCAGGACCGCCAGGGCTATTTCTGGCCTGAAGGCATGGTTAACGAGCGGCTCAAGCACATCCAGGTCGCTGCGTTCAATGACGTGGTCCACTATGGCGAAAAGCACAACGTCAACAACCGCATTGCGGCCTACATGCTCGCCATCGACCGCGTCGCCACCACGCTCAAGCTGCGCGGCCTTTATGCCTGAACGCCCCGTGGGCCATTCACTTCAGCCCTGCTGGTTTCAATACACTTCCGCCTCTCGCCAAGCCTGTTCACCTGGCACCCGCTGACAAGAACTCGAAGGCAGATTCCCCGCGTTCAATCCCGGGGGCAGAGACGGAATTACCCCCACCAGAGTCAGCACACGGCGCATCTGAGGCCTAGCCCGAAGCCCTTGCCATGGCTGCGCGCCCGGCCTCCGTCAGGGCACAGGTCTCACCATTCAACTCCACAAGTCCCGCTGCTGCCAATTCCCTTGCGCCGCTGCGGACACGGTAAAGCGGCAGGCCGGTTTTCTCTGCAATCCCGCTTAGGGGTGCGTGGTCCGTCATCGCAGCCAGTATCTTCCTCGCCATTTCAGTCATTTCACCGCTGCTATCGATACAAGGCATTGTGGACTCCTTTCCCGTTCGGGATACGCAAACCCGGCCCCCACTTTGTGCACGTTAGTGCCATCTTTACAGCGACTTCTTCGAAAAGTACCAATCTTTGGTCTCAAAGCCCGCTTTCATGCGCTCCTCGGCCGCTTCCGCGGTTGCCGGGGGAGGAACAACCACCTTCTCGCCGGGCTTCCAATTTGCCGGGGTTGCCACGCCGTGCTTGTCGGTCGTCTGCAGAGCATCGATCAGACGGAGAATTTCCTGCATGTTACGGCCGGTTGTCAGCGGGTAATAAATCATCGCACGAAGAACGCCGTTGGGATCGATCACGAAGACGCAACGGCTGGCTTCCGTCTTGCTTTCGCCGGGCATAATCATCCCGTAGAGAGTTGCCACTTCTTTATTCAGGTCGGCAATCACCGGGAACGGAATCTTCACCCCAAACTTCTGCTCGATATTCCGAATCCAGGCAATGTGCGAGTAGTTGCTGTCGATGCTCAAGCCGCACAATTCCACGCCGCGCTTCTTCAGTTCCGGAGCAATCTCCGCAAAGGCGACAAATTCCGTTGTACAAACTGGCGTAAAGTCGGCCGGGTGCGAAAAGAGAATAAGCCAGCTCCCCTTGAAGTCCTCTAAGCGAAGCGGTCCATGCGTTGTCTGGGCCTCAAAAGCTGGCGCCGGCTGGCCAAGGCGAGGGAAACCAGGGGCAGCCTTTTCCTGCGTTGTCGTTTCCATTTTCTGTCCTCCTGAACGTTAACTGGGAATTGCTGATGCCGGACGGCTCATACCGATACACGTCGTCACCCCGGAGAAACGCATATTGGTAATTGCCCCGGAGGGGCATAGTCTGAAGAAACCCCACATTCAAATTTTACTAGGGATTCAGCTCTTCAGGCCCACCATTCTCAAAAAAACCGATAAATCGAGAGCTGCCGCAACCAGGAGCGAAAGTACCAGACAAGCGCAGACTCGGTAGTGCGTCGGCGGCTTGCGGTTAGACAACCCCCTCCGCTACGCCAAGGTTGCTTCCGGAGCTCATTCCAGGCGCTGTCAGTGTGCCAGGCGTTGGTATTCCCGCTCAGACTCGGCAGGCAGCAAAACCCACAGCGTATAGATCCCCAGCGCCGTTCCGAACGGGATATGGATGAGCGAGATGACACCCAGAATCAAAGCCAGCAGCCGGGCCCAGGGGCGATAATTCAACAATCCCCATCCAGCCAGGAAACCTGCCACGGCGCTTGCCAGGAAAAACACTGCGACCATGCCGGCAATGGGCAAAATGAACGGCCGAATCGGGAACGGGATAAAATGCATGGCGATGCTGCCTCCGAAATAGATCCCGAATCCCCGGGCAAGTCCGAAAATCGAAATAACCAGCCAAAGGATGCCGAGAATCTTGGTGTGTTTTTCGATTCGGCTCTGGATCGCCGGCAGCGGCGCGGTGCTGATTTGGGCTTGTGGCCCTGGCGCCGCTGAATTAACCACAGCCGCGAGATGTTTTCCGCACCTGCTGCAGAAATTCTGCCCCGGCAGGATGCTGGCTCCGCAATTATCACAAAACATTTTGGTCCCTCTTCTCTTTTTCCAATATTTACGCATACGCCGTCAAATTTGTTCCCTGTCTTTAGAATCGCCTCTGGAGTCGGCCTGTCTATGGGGTACAATCAGACACTTGGCCTCTGAAATGTCACAAGATCCCAAGTCAGAGTATCTCTCACGGCTGGAATCGCTCACGCTCTCTCAGTCGCGTTTTGACCGCCGGCACAAGGCGCTCGGCAGGGTCAATCTGGCAATGGCCATAGCGGCCCTGATTGTCATTGTTTGGGCTTTGGCCTCTCACTCAGTTTCCATCTTGTGGGTCTTGGTTCCTGGAGTGGCTTTTGCCGCTTCCGAAACCATACATACCCGCGTACTGAGGTCCATCCGCCAGTGCGAACGTGCCATCGCCTTCTACGAGCGCGGCCTGGCCCGGCTCGACAATCGCTGGATCGGCACGGGCGAAACCGGCGAGCATTTCCTCGATCCAGCGCACCCCTATTCGCGCGACCTCGACCTGTTTGGGAAAGGGTCGTTGTTCCAGCTTCTCTGCACTGCGCGCACTCGCACCGGCGAAGAGGCCCTGGCTCGTTGGCTGCTTGCGCCCGCTCCGGTAGATGAAATCCGCAGCCGTCATTCCGCCGTCACCGAGCTCCGCACGCGGCTTGATCTTCGCGAAGATCTGGCCGTCCTGGGCGAAGACGTTCGCTCCAGGGTTCACCCGGATAGCCTGGTCAAATGGGCGGAAGCCGAGTCAGTATTAAAGCCCGGTGGGGCGCGCATTGCGGCCGTCGTGCTGGCCGCTGTGTGGGTGTTCAGTCTGATTGCCTGGACGGTTTGGGGTTGGTGGGAATTGGCACTGCTGTCGAGTGCGGTGAACTATTTTGTCCATTCCCGGTTCAGCGCTCGCGTCAGGCAAATCATACCCGACCTGGATGTGGACCCCGGTTCTGTCGAGGACGCCTCCAAGCGGGCTGCGCCGTCGACTGAATCCATCGCACCGGACCTTGCTGTGCTCGCGGTGGTACTGGCGCGACTGGAACGCGAGAGCTTTTCGGCGCCAGCACTCGTCAGCCTGCAATCAGCTCTGAAGGTTGAAGCGTTGTGCTCATCACGTGCGATTGCGCGCCTGGGCCGCCTGGCGGAGTTCCTGGAATCCCGGCGAAACCAGTTCGTGGCTTTTCTCAATCCGTTCCTTTTCTGGAACCTGCAGCTCGCTTTCGCCATCGAAGGCTGGCGCAGAAAGTTCGGCAAGGCCGTGCGCGGGTGGCTCGAGGCCGTGGGTGAAATGGAAGCTCTTTGCGCACTTGCAGGTTACGCTTATGAGCACCCGTCCGATGTCTTCCCGGAGTTCACATCACCACAGCAGGGGTGGTTCCAGGCGGAAGGCTTTGCCCACCCGCTGATCCCCGAAGACAAAGCCGTGCGGAACGATCTGACCCTTGGCGGCGAATTGCGTCTGATGATCATCAGTGGCCCCAACATGGCCGGCAAGAGCACCCTTATCCGCGCGGTGGGCATCAACGCAGTGCTGGCCCAATGCGGGGCTCCGGTCCGCGCCCGCCGCCTTTGCCTGTCGCCGCTGGCGGTAGCCGCTTCCATTTGCGTACTCGATTCGCTGCAGGGAGGCGTCTCACGCTTCTATGCCGAAATCACCCGCTTGAAGTTGATCACCGAGTTGACCAACGGTCCCCTGCCGGTTCTGTTTCTGCTCGATGAGTTGCTGAATGGCACGAATTCCCATGATCGCCGGATCGGCGCCGAGAGCCTGGTGCGCAGCTTGGTCGCGCGCGGGGGGATCGGGCTGGTCACAACTCACGACCTGGCCCTGGCCCAGATGGTTGAACAACTGGGGCCGCAGGCTGCCAATTTCCACTTCCAGGATCATCTGGAGAATGGCCGGCTCCGCTTCGACTATAAATTGACGCCGGGTGTCGTCCAGACCAGCAACGCGCTCGAACTGATGCGCTCCATCGGCCTTGATGTTTAAGGCAGGAGCACAGCAAAAGGTCGGCAGCAGGGCCTTCCCGCATCGCGTTCGACGATTTAACAAAGATCGCCTCTGTGCCCTTTGTGTTAAGTTCTCGCAGCCATCATCCAAAACGCATGGGAAGCCCGGCTGATCACTTGAAACGTGGTCATGCGGCGGCGCATCCAACGGTCTTACACAATAGTTGACCACAGAATCGGTTGAGGAGGAAGAGAATGGCTACACTATTTGACCCGCTTACCATTCGTGACGTGACGTTTCGCAATCGAATCGCAGTTTCGCCCATGTGCCAGTACTCCAGCACCGACGGTTACGCGACCGACTGGCACCTGGTACATCTCGGCAGCCGCGCCGTAGGCGGAGCCGCACTGGTGATGACCGAGGCCGCCGCCGTCCTGCCTGAAGGCAGGATCAGCCCGCAGGATCTCGGCATTTGGGACGACGGCCACATTGAAATGCTTTCCCGGATCGTCGACTTTATCCACGGACACGGAGCTTTGGCAGGAATGCAGTTGGCGCACGCCGGCCGCAAAGCCAGTACCTACGCGCCATGGAGAGGCCGCAACGCTGTTCCGGAAAGCGAGGGTGGCTGGCAAGTGTTCGGTCCCGGTGCGGATCCCTTCAGTAAGGACTATCCCAGGCCGCAACCGCTGACGCTGGATGGCATCCGCTCCGTTGCGGAGGCCTTTGCGCACGGCGCACGGCGCGCCCGTGAAGCAGGCTTCGACGTCATCGAAATTCACGGCGCGCACGGCTACCTGATCCACGAATTCCTCTCCCCGTTCAGCAACCATCGCCAGGACGAATATGGCGGCTCTCTTGAAAACCGCACGCGACTGGCTCGCAGGGTGGTCAAAGCGGTGCGCGAGGTCTGGCCTGAGCATTTGCCGCTCTTCCTGAGAATCTCTGCAACCGATTGGGAGGAAGGTGGATGGGACCCGGTTCAGTCCGTTGAGCTTGCCCGGCAGGTAAGAGACCTTGGCGTTGATCTGGTGGATTGCTCTTCGGGCGGCAACATTCTGCATGCTCAAATCCCCGCTGGCCCGGGCTTCCAGACGCCCTTTGCGGAGCGGATTCGTCGTGAAGCGAACATCCTCACAGGGAGCGTCGGATTCATCACGGCTCCTGCACAGGCGGACCATGTCCTTCGCAGCGGCCAGGCAGACATGGTGCTCCTTGCACGAGAAATGCTTCGTGATCCTTACTGGCCTCTGAGAGCCGCACGGGAACTAGGCTACCCCACCACCTGGCCCGTCCAATATCTGCGAGCCGCTCCGGAGGGTTCTGCGCCACGCCAGCCCGTCGAGGGACCTGAAGGCAAGAGCCCCGTCCGCTCCTGACCTCGACGGTCCATCGGGTCCCGATGCCTCGGCCTCGAAGTGTCGATTCGAGGTTGACCGGAAGACATGCTACGCAACTTATCGCTCACTCTTGATTCGTGATTGTCGTGCCCCGTCGCGAAATGCCTTTTGCCATTGCCTGCACTCGGCGTGACGAAGAAGCCGTCTATTTTGCCGGCAATCCAAAGCAATAGAGGTTTGAATCATGATCGACGGCATACACCTGGCCATCGGCAATGGCTAGGCCACTGAAGTGGGTCCAGGTCTCGATGTCGGCGCCACTATCAAAGAGCGTCTTGCCGGTCATTGCGTCAAGTGCGTAGAGGACAGCGCGGTGCGTATTCTCAGTCCTCTGCTGATCGCTGAGCAGCTTGTGCTTTTGAAAGATCAATGGTGAACCCGCTGTCTGCAGGGTATTTTCACCGGTTGATAAAGCAAAGACCACGCCACCCGCAATGGCGACAGGCTCGGGAACATCCAGGTCTCTCGAAATCCATGCTGGTTGCAGTGTCGGCTGTTTCGTTTCCGAGTCGATCACCACGCGGAACGCCATGATGCTCCCGTGCGGAGCAGGCCCGTTTGCCACAGGAAACTTCGGAAGCTTCTTTGAGGGCGGACCCCACACCGGAACGTACACCCAGGCTTGTCCTTTTGTATCCATCCATTCTGAAAGGCCGCCCCAGATTCCGTACTGTTCATAATGCAGCTGATCATTCCCGAGCCGCTGGCGGTACAGTGGAGTCTGGTGGTCCTTTTCGCCCAGCGAGTCGGCATTGAGCAGGTAAAGAACACCTTCTTTTCCGCCGCCCGCCACAAGGTTGAAGTTCCGGTACGGAAACCACGCCACGCTCGATCCACCGATGTCCAGGTCATACCGCGTCAGTTCGCGGTGGTTCAGCGGCGAGTAGTAGTCAAGCACCTTCAGCGACCGCGGCGAAACTTTGATAATGCTGCTGCCATAGTCGCCACTGGAGGGATCAAAAGCTCCGTCACCCGTGGCGGCATAGATTTGCCCATCCGCTCCGATGGTGACTCCCCCGCGCCCCCAGATGCCCGCACCGTAGCCGTGTTCAACAATCAGGTCGCGAATCACCGGACGTTGCGGGTGGCGAATATCCACCGAGTAAATCCCGGAAGGCGCGCCGCCGCAGCCTTGGGAAATTGACGTGTAGAGAATTCCGTGCCAGAGGTTCAGGCTCCAGTCCTTGGAGAAAGGCGGGACAAACTCGACCGGTCCGAGTTTAATCTTCCCTGTGCCCAAATCCAGGCCATAAAGAGCTCCATCAGCGGAAATCACATACAGCAGCCCTCGCCGAACATCGATGGTGGGTGTGGCATTCAGGTTGTTCGGGCAAAGCCACATGCCGGCATCCTTGGGAAGTACCTGCATGGGAATCTGCCGGCTCCAGAGGATCTTTCCGGTGGCGGCATCAATCGCGTTTACGTCGTTCGAACTGCCTGCCACGTAGACAACACTTCGCGCACCCATCGGGGTGTCCACATCATTTGCCACCACCGGGGCCGTCAACGCTGTTAAGGATTTCGGCTTGTTCCCCTTAATATTGACCTTCCAGAGCAACTTCAAACGGGATACGTCTTTGGTGTTGAGTTTGGTTTCATTCGGCGCCCATCCGTTACGCTGCGGATCATGCCCGAAAGTCGGCCATTCACCGGCCACCAGAGCCGCACACGCGCCCAGCATCAGCATAAAACTGCAAAACAAAACGAACCTTTTATGAATCATTCTCTTGTCCCCTGCCCCAATTTGCCCGTGCAGAACCGGCCGGCAGATTGAAATTTCACCAGCCCGCACAGGAGTGCAATCCTATCCGACAACGGCTTTGCCTGCAACCTTGCGGTAGCGGTAGCCGCCAAACGCCGTATTTTCGCACTTGCAGCACAACTGCGGGACGCCTCATGCCTCGTCGCGGTCGCAACGCAGCGCTTTGATTTCAGTAAAGAGGCCGTATTGCGTCTGGCAGTCGCCATGAGGCAAGGAGAGTGCGGCGCTCACTTTGAAGCGTCAACGGCAGTTCGGCGGCTACATCGGGCAAAAAAACGAGAAAAGTCCCGGTGCGAATTTGCGGAATTGACTTGACATTTGTCGGCTAGTATGGTAGTCTTCCTTAAGCTCTCGGACGCGATGCGCAGCCGGGAAAACACGGAGTGAAAATGGCAGGATTTGATGCAAACCGGGCAAGGAGACTGTGCGGTTCGCTGCCGGAAAACGGCAAGAACCGTGAAAAAAGGCGTCCAGGCAGTGAGACGAATGGGACAAAAGAATTCTTTTTTGGTAAAACGAACCGGAGAAGTAATTGAAAACAAAGGATCGGGGTCCAAAAACGAACCGAAACGAACCTAAAAACGAAGCGGAGAAGTTGTTGAAAACATTAGAGTGCATAAAAAACGAACCGGAACGAACCTAAAAACGAACCTACCGATCTTGTTGAAAATAAAAGACCGTAAAAAATGTGCATGCATGCAAAAACCTCTGTTCCGTGCTTCTTCCTGCCGGGATGACACATCTTCCGTAAAGGATTCACACCCGAACTTTCTCATCCCTGAAGGCCCGCGATCTTCACCAGCCGCAGCCTGGGCCGCCTCGCCGACATTCCGCTTTCTGCCTAGGGCGTCCGTGCTACAATTGCCTCGCATGGCAGGAAGCTCAGCCAATCCAATCCGAGTGATGGGTATCGACCCGGGCTTGAACATCACCGGCTACGGCATCGTCGAACGCCGGAGCCAAGGAACATCCCTCGTCGAGGCGGGAGTGATTCGTCTGCCGCGGGCCCAGGGGAACAACCTGCCCGTCCGCCTGGAATCACTCTTTAAGGGCATTCGCGAAGTTGTCGAGGAATTCCGGCCGGAGGTTGTTTGCCTCGAGGAGGTTTACAGCCACGCCGACTACCCGCAGACCGCCGTCCTGATGGCGCACGCCCGTGGTGTGATTTGTCTTGCGGCCAGGCTTGCCCGCGTTCCAGTGTTTCCAATGCCGGCGAAACGGATCAAGCAATCGGTCACCGGCAACGGGAACGCCTCAAAGCTCCAGGTACAGCGGGCGGTGCAACAGCATTTTTCGCTGGGCGTTGCACCACGGCCACCGGACGTTGCCGACGCGCTTGCAGTGGCCTTATGCTATATCAATACGCTCCGGGTTCCTGCCAACGGAATCAGGCTCAGTTCCCGGAAGTTCGGGCAAGGCTCGAAGCCAATCCACTGAACGGTCCCGAGGCAACAAGTTCAGTCAGGAGCAAGTTTCTGATCTCAGAAGTCACTGGCGAAGTCCTTTATGATCGCATTGCGCACAATTCCCTGCTCGTGCGCGTGAACTCGCTCTGCTACGAGGTCTATGTGCCCTCGGGAATCGCGTCCCGGCTGCGTCAGGCGCCGGAGCACGAAAGGCAGAATCCGTTGACCTTATATACGATCTATTACATCGACGGAGGACTTGCCGGGGGTCATCTTACTCCTAAGCTCGTCGGATTTCTCGACCCGCTGGATCGGGAGTTTTTTGAGACATTCACCACCGTTCCGGGCGTCGGCTTCATGCGAGCTCTGAAATGCCTCACCCGGCCACTCAATGAGATCGCGCTGGCCATCGAACGCGGCGATACGGAACTGCTCAAGAAGCTGCCTTACATCGGGACCAAGACGGCAGAACGAATCGTGACCGACCTGCGAGGCAAGATGGCGAAATTCGCGCTGGCCCACAGCGATCAGCCACTCTCAGTGGAAAGCGAGCCCTTCTCGGACCTGAAAATGGAAGCCCTCCAGGTGCTCGAGCAGCTTGAGTATTCACGAGCTGAAGCTCAGCGGATAGCCTCCGAAATTCTTTCGCGGCATAAGAACCTCAAATCGATTGATGAATTCCTGCGCAAGGTCTTCGAGCAACGGCAGGATGCAACAGGAAGTTGAAAGTATCGGCGAGATCAGCAACACTTTTAAGATATGTCCAGAGTTCGACTAGTATCGCCTGACTTAATCTCGCAGGACGAGGAGAAATTCAACCAGACTCTGCGCCCGCCCTCGCTGGAGCAGTATGTGGGGCAGCGCAGGATCGTTGAAAAGCTCTCCATCGCGCTGCAGGCCTCCCGGCAACGATCAGAACCCGCCGAGCACACGCTCCTGTATGGGCCGCCCGGACTGGGAAAGACGACGCTGGCCCATATCATCGCAAATGTCATGGGCGCCAAGATTGTCACCACCTCCGGGCCGGCCCTTGAACGGACCGGTGATCTGATGGGGATTCTCACGAACCTTGGCGAAGGTGACGTCCTGTTTATCGATGAGGTCCACCGGCTTCCGGCGAACATTGAGGAGTTCCTCTATCCGGCAATGGAAGATTTTAAAGTTGATTTTGTGGTTGACAAGGGAATGTTTGCCAAGACCATCAACGTCCCGCTCAAGAAGTTCACGTTGGTCGGCGCCACCACAAGGGCCGGGAGCCTTTCGGCCCCCTTGCGGAACAGATTTGGGCTCTTCTTTCACCTGGAATTTTATCCGGTCGATGACCTCAAACAGATTATCCTGCGTTCCGGCCAGATCCTGGATGTTCCCATCGACGATGCTGGCGCCAAAGAAATAGCTCAGCGTTCCCGCGGCACGCCGCGCATCGCTAACCGCCTCCTCCGGCGAGTGCGGGACTATGCCGATGTCAAAGCGGACGGAAAGATCACACCCGAACTGGCACTCCAGGCTCTGCAACTGGAGGGGGTGGATGAGCAGGGACTGGATGAGCTCGACCGAAGTTTTCTATCAACCATTATTCGTATCTATAACGGAGGGCCGGTCGGCGTGGAAGCCATTTCTGCAACCCTCAACGAAGAGGTGGACACTCTTGTTGACATGGTCGAGCCTTACCTCCTCCAGTTGGGCTTCGTCAGCCGCACCAAGAGTGGACGAATGGCCAGTGAGTTGGCGTACAAACATCTCAAAATAGCTGCGCCCGGCAGGGGTCGAAGCTTGTTTGAGAATTAGGGCAACACAGGTTCGGAGTCTGAATGGCAACCCATGAAGCGCGTCTTTCTTTCCCTGGGATCAAATCTCGGTGACAGGTCAGGCAACATCAGAGGAGCACTCAAACAACTCACGGCAGAAGGCCTTGAAGTGCGGCGTGTTTCTTCGTTTTACCGTACCGAGCCGGTGGAGTTCCCGCAGCAACCATGGTTCGTAAACTGTGTGGCTGAAGTGGCAACGGACCTGCTTCCGCTCCAACTGCTGAAAACGCTGCAAAGAATCGAGCGGGACCTCGGCCGGCGGCGCACCATCGACAAAGGGCCGCGCAAGATTGATATCGATATTCTGCTCTATGAGAACGCGGTTATTCGCTCCGCGGCTTTGAACATTCCTCATGCGAGCATGGCTGAACGGAGATTTGTTCTGGTCCCGTTGCGCGAACTCGAAGCCGGCCTCCGGCATCCCGTGACAGAGCGAACGGTCGTTGAAATGTTAAAAGAAACGTCTGACAGCAGCCAGGTTATTCGCATTAAGCCGCCTGACGGGCCCGCTGGTCAGTAGCAGAATCCGGCTGTGGGCGATTTTGCCGCAAGCTTGGGCGGCAGCGCTCATCTTTGTTAGAATCCGGCACCTTTAGACAATTACAGGGTCTAAAGATAAAAACGTTCACTTGGTTCGAGGAAAAACTCGTGGCAAAGCTCCCTCCATTCGAAGCACCACGGTTTATAGCCGTTGAAGGCCCGATACGGGTTGGCAAAACGACACTGGCGGATATTCTGGCAGATCGCCTGAACGGCAATCGCATGCGCGATGTGGACGACAACCCCTTTCTGAAGGGATTTTACGGTGAAAGGCCCGGAGCGGCCTTCACCAGCCAGCTCTATTTCCTGGTGGAGCGTTTCAGGCAGTTTCGCGCGCTTGACGTTTCGCCCTCTGCGAACCGTATTGTGGTCAGCGACTACATCTTTGAGAAGGACAAAATCTTTGCATATCTCAACCTGAGCGACGCCGAACTGCAGCTTTATGAACAGTATTACCAGATTTTTGCCGAGCAGGTACCTATCCCTGATCTGGTGATATACTTACAGGCGAAGCCGGAGATGCTGAGGAAGCGGATCGAGAAGAAGAACGTTGCTTTTGAAAGCCGCATCTCAGACGAATATCTGGAGGCTGTGGTCAACGCGTATGAGCACTTCTTCTTCCGCTATCGCTCGAGCAACCTGCTGGTGATTGATACGTCCGAGATCGACTTTGTCGACCGGAACGAAGATTTGAAGCAGTTGCTCCATCGGCTGACACAACCAGTTCGGGGCACTCAGTACTTTTTGCCGCTTGGATCTGCTTCTGCGGACTGAGATGGTCGGAAGCGGCGGCGCGTCAGATTCAGCCTTTTCGGGCGCCGCTGCCAGGCAGGAATACCGAAAAGTTTCGACCCTCTCTGTCCAGTCGAGCGGAGGCCCCAGATGGGTTCTCGGGCGCAGCCTCCGGGTTGCACCATGAAGAATCAGGCTGGGACCGAGAGGTTTTTGGTTTCCGGGTCGAAAGGCAAACCAGTTAAAGGTTTCTTCGGCTCAACTTCATGACTTGGAGGTACTGCCATGGACCTTCATTCACAGGCCGTGAGCAAAATTACCGTTCCTTTAATCCTTGAGCGAAAACTCCGCGGGGAGAAGATTACTGCCCTCACCGCGTACGATTACCCAACAGCCCGGCTGGCGGATGAGGCAGGAATAGATATCCTGCTGGTCGGGGACTCTCTGGCACAGGTGGTTCTGGGCTACGATTCCACGGTTCCGGTAACGAGCGATGAAATGCTTCACCATCTGCGTGCCGCGCGCCGTGGCACACACCGGGCCTTGCTTGTTGCTGATCTCCCATACGGCTCGTACCACCTGGGAGACCGGGTGGCCATCGAGACAAGCTTGCGCTTCATAAAACAGGGTGGTGCGGAAGCAGTCAAAATCGAAGGAGGCAAGCGCCGTTCCCGCCTGATCCGCCGCATGGTAAACGCAGAAATTCCCGTCATGGGTCACATCGGACTTACCCCTCAATCCGTTCACCGAATGGGCGGCTACACAGTCCAGGGGCGAACTTTGGAATCAGCGACGGAACTTCTCTCAGACGCCCAGGCGCTGGAAGACGCAGGCGTGTTCGCTCTCGTCCTGGAGGCCGTTCCGCGCGAGCTCGCGGCCATGGTCACCCGTCGGCTTCGGATTCCCACCATCGGGATTGGCGCGGGCCCCGATTGCGACGGACAGATACTCGTGTTCCACGATCTTGCCGGGCTCACTTTTCAGCAGCCCGCGAAGTTCGTGCGGGCGTACGCTGGTCTTCGTCAAACGTTACACGAAGCTCTGTCAAAATACAGAGACGATGTTATGGAAGGCCGATATCCAGGCGACGGTGAATCTTATCACTGCCCTCCGGGCGTCCTGGAACAATTTGAAGGAGAGGTTTCCGGCCAGCCGCGTTCTTGAAGTTGAGGCATTCTTCGCTGTTGGCACGCGTAGCCATATCGTCAATGTGAGGGCAGGATACCGTAACAGCCAATGCGTCTTGTGACTTCGATCAGCGAAATGAAAGCCCTTACGCGCGAAACTCGCGCGGGCGGCAGATCAGTGGGACTGGTTCCCACCATGGGAGCTCTGCATAAGGGTCACTTGAGCCTGGTCCGCCAGGCAAAACAACAGTGCGATGTGGTAGTCGTTTCGATCTTCGTGAACCCCACGCAATTCGGTCCCAACGAAGACTATGGACGTTATCCGCGGAATCTCAACAAAGACTTCGAACTGCTGAGCGCTTACAACATCGACACCATCTTCTCTCCTTCCGCCGACGAAATGTATCCGGAGGGATTTGAAACATTCGTCGAGCCAGGCCCATTGGCAGAGATCTACGAGGGGGCATCGCGCCCGGGACACTTTCGAGGCGTGGCCACTGTAGTCGTCAAACTCTTCAACATCATGCAGCCGGATGTCGCATATTTCGGCCAGAAGGACTTCCAGCAAGCTATCATCATCCGGAGGCTGGTGGAAGATTTCAACATCAACGTCCGGTTGGTCATCTGCCCGATCGTGCGGGACAACGACGGCCTGGCGATCAGCTCTCGCAATACCTACTTGAACCCGGCTCAGCGGAAAGTTTCTCTGGCTCTTTGCCGTAGCCTCGCAAAAGCACAGGAACTCGCCCGTTCCGGTGAATGCGATGCAGCCAAGATCCTGGATGAAATGCATCGGGTTTTGCGCCAGGACCATCGAGTCAAGATCGATTACGTCGCTGTTGTCAACCCGGTGCGGTTTGAACCAGTCAAGCGTGTGACCGCTGGCGTTCTTGCCCTGGTTGCAGCACGCATCGGATCAGTGCGGCTGATCGACAACGCCATCCTTGGCCCCTCGGGAACATCGCCGGAAGAGCTATTGCAGATGGCTTTGTCCGCACCTGCCGTAACCACTACTGAGACCAGAATCCCGGGGTTTGACGCAGAAGCGGTAATGCACAAGGTTGAAACCTGCCGTGATTGCGCCGCGATTTCGACCATTCTGCTCCCGCCACGCGAATTTGTGGCCAAGTACCTGAAGCGTGACTATCCTGATCTGAGCACAGTTCGCACTGCCGTGATAGGACGCCATGCCACCGCCAGGCCCGACAACTCGTTCTATCGCAACAGCGGAAGGCCCAATCGATTTGTTACAGCCCTTTTCGAACTGCTTGGAGTAGATGACTTTGCTGAGTTCAAGCAACGGTTCATCCTGACCGATGTGATCCACTGCCACACCTCGGGTCCGCGAGTCCCTGAAAAGGCCATGCACAACTGCTCACGGCACTTGCGCAACGAACTCAGCCTGTTTCCCAACCTTGATACTTTGGTTGTGCTGGGAGAGGATGCTTATCTGGGATTACAGCACTTTCTGCTGGAACGTGATCCAGACGAGGTTCAGCCCTTTTCCGCTTTCATGGGATCCTTAAGCTGCGTCGAAGAGCACGCCGAGATTCCTTCGCTGGACAATCGCCGGGTTCGAATCTTCTACTGCTACCACCCGTCGTTTGCCTACCAGCGCAGTCCCTCACTCGCCTCCGCGCTCGAGAAGTAGAGACGCGCCTCGCTCGCTATAATTTCAGGGCTGCCAGTACCTGCTGGATGTGTCCATCCACTCTTACCCGCGGGAACACGGTCTTCACCTTGCCCTGGCGATCAATAATGTACGTCGAGCGCACAATCCCCATGCTCTTCTTTCCATAGAGTGTTTTTTCCTGCCAAGCACCATAGGCCTCGAGCGTTCTATGTTCGGCATCACTGACAAGCGGAAAATTCAGTTGGTATTTATCTCGGAACTTGGCCAGTTTGTCCGGGGAGTCAGCGCTCATGCCCACGACTCTAGCCCCAAGCTTGTCCAGTTCCTTCTTGGCGTCACGAAACTCGTGAGCCTCCTGCGTTCAACCCGGAGTGTCGGCTTTTGGAAAGAAATAGAGAACCAGCATACTGCCTTTGAAATCGCTCAACTTTATGGGCTTGCCGGAATCGGATGGCAGGGAAAAACTCGGTGCCTTATCTCCAACATTGAGCATATCGAACTCCTCCGGTGGCCAATTTCCTGAATCTATTTGGATCCGTCTGCGCTAGCTTCCGAAACAGCCTTTCCTGATCCTGACTTGTCGGTTCCCCTCGCGACGGACTGTTTCAGCAGAGTTTCATAAGCTTGCTTGTATTGATTGTTGGCAGGATCCAGCATCTGAGCCTCGTGAAATTGCTCAAGAGCTCCCTGCCGATCACCCGCTGCTTTCATCGCCAATCCCAAGTTGAAGTGCGCGACGGGATTGTTCGGTTTGATCCGTAAAACCTGCCCAAATTCAGAAACCGCCTCTTTCCAGTCGCTCTTTTGATAGAACACTGCGGCTAGATTGTTGTGGGCGGTGGAATAATTGGGATTCGCTTCTATGGCAAGCTCATATTGTTTGACGGCGCCAGCCATATTCCCTTCCTGCTGAAGAGCAAGGCCAAGATTGTTGTGAGCGGCTGCATACCCGGGCTCCAGCTTCAGAGCCCTTTGATATTGCGCCACGGCGGCGCCCAGATTGCCCGCCTGCCGCAGGGCATTTCCCAGATTGTTGTAAGGCTGCGCCCAGTCTGGGTTCAAGGCAATCGTATTGCGATACGATTTCATCGCCCCATCCAGATCTCCAGCAATGGACTGCGCATTGCCAAGGTTGTCATACGCGATAGCCCAACCCGGCGCCAGTCTTACGGTCGCACGGAATTCAGCAATTGCAGGCCCCAGCTTTCCCATCTGCACATACGTCAATCCAAGATCATTGTGCGCACCGGCATCGTCAGGTTTGAGATGAACGGCTCTTTGGAATTCCTGGGCAGCCGCGGCCAAATTTCCTTCCTCGCGAAGCAGGGTACCCAGATTGTAATGAGCCCGGGCATTCCCGGAATCCAGGCGAATCGCCCGAAGGAATTCCAGCATTGCAAGGCTCGATTTATGCTCTTGGTCGTACGCCCTACCCAGGACGTCATGAGCCTCTGACCAATTAGGCGCCAGCTTCACAGCCTTTTCGAAGTGCAAAGTGGCGCTGTTGAGCAGCCCTCTGGCTTCCAGAGTCTTGCCGACTGCAAGCTCTTCCTGGGCCTGAGCAATTGATCGCACCGTCGCACGATGAGCCGTTCCCGCCCTTCGAAGGCGGCGTTCGGCGTGCCTGCGGGTGGTGCGGCGATGGCCCTGGACTTCCCGGCGTCTTACGGTTGCAGAAGGCTCCCTGGCATCCTGCGGACCGGCAGCTTCGCTCAGGTCTCCCCAAGACGAGAATAGAATTCCCAAAGCGACCAGAATAAGAAGAGAGGATTTAACGGACATAAATCGTCGGCCTGGCAACCCCGGCAGCCCACATGAAGGATCCCCACTTCACAAGCAACACGGCAGGAATGCGCGATCAGGACAACTCTTTTTTCAGAATTTCTTGTACCAGTTGCGGCTTTGCTTGTCCGCGCGTCGCCTTCATTACCTGTCCCACAAACCAGCCCAGCGTGGCGGTTTTGCCCCCACGGTATTGTTCAGTTTGTTTTGGATTGGCGGCAATAACTTGCCGTGCAACTTCCGCAATTTTGTCAGCATCCGTGATTTGCTCAAGCCTCTTTTCGCTCACAATCTGGCTCGCGGTCTTGCCAGTCTGAAACATCTCGGCCAGAACGTCCTTGGCCATTTTCCCAGAGATCGAACCGTCGGCCACAAGCTTAATCAGCCCAGCCAGATTCTGTGCTGTTACCGGGCTGCGAGAAATGACCTCGCCCTTCTCCTGCAGCAGATAGCTCAGATCATTCAGGATCCAATTGGCAGCAAGTTTGGCTTCTTCGCAGGCTTTCGCAGTCTGTTCAAAGTAATCAGCAGTGGCCCGTGACGCGGTCAGCAGGGCCGCGTCTTGCCTGGGCAGGGAGTACTCCGTCTGGAATCTGCTCTCCCGCTCCCCAGGCAGTTCCGGCAAAGATTTCCGAACCGCTTCCTTCCAGTTTTCTGTAACAATTAGCGGCAAGAGGTCCGGTTCAGGGAAATAACGATAGTCGTGGGCAAATTCTTTTGACCGCATGCCGTAGGTTCGCTGCTCCCGGCTGTCAAACAGGCGGGTTTCCTGAGAGATTTCGCCGCCGCCCTCGAGCGCTTCGATCTGCCTCTCCACCTCATACGCGAGGGCCCTCTGCAGAAACCGGAACGAGTTCAGATTCTTGACTTCGGTCTTGACTCCGAAGTTTGTCGCGCCCTTCTTTCGCACGCTCACGTTGGCATCAACCCGGAGGCTTCCTTCTTCCATATTGCAATCAGACACTTCAAGGTAAAGCATGAGTGTCTTCAGACGGGTTAAATAATCGTATGCCTCTTCCGGCGAGCGCAGATCCGGCTCGCTTACGATTTCAATCAGAGGCACACCTGAACGGTTAAGATCAATATATGTCTTCTCCCCGGAGTCAGAAAATCCTTCGTGCAGGGATTTGCCGGCGTCTTCCTCCAGATGCACCCGCGTGATCCCGATTCTTTTCCTGATTTCTGCCATCTCGATTTCAATCCAACCATCCACGGCTAGCGGCTCATCATATTGGGAGATCTGGTATCCCTTGGGCAGGTCAGGATAGAAGTAGTTCTTGCGCGCAAATCGCGAGCGCATATTGATGGTGCAGTTCAGTGCTAACGCCGCCTTCGTGGCCATCGTGACGGATTCACGATTCAGGACCGGCAAGGCCCCTGGCAAGCCCAGGCAGACCGGACAAGTGTTCTGGTTGGGAGGATCACCGAAATGCGTTGAGCACGAACAGAATATCTTCGATTTTGTGAGAAGCTGGACATGAACCTCCAGCCCAATCACGGGTTCGTACTTCGCCAGCATTTCAGGAGATAGGGTGGTCAGCGTGGACATCAATACTCCCTTTGTCTCTTTCCGTATCGCGTACCCGATGGCCTTCGAACCGAGCGCCTTGGTCCCGCTGCAGACTCCTATTATACATTACGTCCGGAGCCGGCCTGCCCTGGGACCTCCGGAGCGCCTGGCAACGGAAACTACTGTCGGGACATCAACTCAGTATATAGCTAAGCATTTTGAGACGGCGTAGTTTCTGTGTTAGCACAAACCGGCTCCGCGAATAGTTTCGTTGAGTTCACTCGGGCAGCGTGCTTATAATCGAAATGAGAAAGAGGGGCTATGACGAAAGCTAAGACTTTAGGCGAACTCAAGAAGTCCGGCTATCACAGGCAGGGCGTGAAGGACGAGATGCGTGCCAACCTGATCCACAAGCTGCGCAAGGGGGAGACGATTTTCCCCGGCATTGTGGGATTCGAGGATACCGTTATTCCTCAGATTTCCAATGCTATTCTTTCACGCCACAATTTTATTCTGCTGGGATTGCGAGGCCAGGCCAAGAGCAGGATATTGCGCTCCCTCGTCTCTCTTCTGGATGAAGAAGTTCCCTTTGTCGCCGGCTGTGAAATTAATGACGATCCTCTGAATCCTATCTGCCGGGCCTGTCACGAGCTGATCGAAAAGTGCGGTGACGCAACTCCCATTGATTACCTCCCTCGCGAGCAGCGTTATGTTGAAAAGCTGGCGACCCCGGACGTTACGATCGCCGACATTATCGGCGATCTCGACCCGATCAAGGCCGCTCGCGGAGGGCATGCGCTCTCAAGCGAGCTGACTATTCATTACGGTCTGCTGCCGAGGGCCAACCGCGGAATCTTCGCCATCAATGAACTTCCCGACCTGGCCGGCAAAATCCAAGTGGGGTTGTTTAATATCATGCAGGAAGGCGACGTCCAGATTAAGGGCTATCCTGTGCGCCTGCCGCTCGACGCGGTGCTCGTTTTCACTGCGAATCCGGAAGACTATACTGCCCGTGGCAAAATCATTACCCCACTCAAGGACCGCATTGGTTCCGAAATCCGCACTCACTATCCGACCACCCTTGAACACGGCATTGCCATCACTTCCCAGGAAGCATGGAGTGACCGGGCTGGTTCGCTTCATCTGACCATTCCAGAGTTCATCCGCGAACTGATTGAGACCATTGCGTTCGAGGCCCGGGAAGAAAAGAAAATCGACAGGCGGAGCGGCGTCAGCCAGAGGATGCCCATCACCTGCCTTGAAAATGTCATTTCAAACGCCGAACGACGGGCGCTGGTCAAGGGCGAGAAAACCGCAGTCCCCCGCCCCTCCGACATCTATGCAGGACTGACGTCGTTAACCGGAAAGTTTGAACTTGAATATGAAGGCGAGTTGCGGGGCGCTGAAAACATTGCGCGCGACGTCATTCGCCAGGCGAACGCTCGCGTTTTCAAGAAGTACTTCGATAACGTCCCGCTTCAGCCCCTGGTGCAGTGGTTTGAGTTGGGCGGAACACTGAAATATGAGGAAAGCGCCTCCACATCGGAGTTGTACACGCAGTTCAAGAAGATCCAGGGGCTTTTGGAAAAAACTCAGACACTTGGCATTAAACTCAAAGATGATCCAGCGCTGCTTGTCTCCGGCGCTGAGTTCATACTGGAGGGACTGTACGCGCTCAAGAAGATCAGCCGCAACGAAGAACTCGGCTTTTACGTGGAGCGCCGGACCGCTGAGCCAGTCGAGGAACCGGGTGAAAGGCTCGGTCACCGCCGCAGGCCTCTTAACTAGTCTGCTGATCCCGCGTGGCTTAGTCTTCCTGACGGGCTAAAGGTAAGACCTTATGAAGTACATCAAGTACGGAAAACATATCCCGGACCCTTTCGAAGGGTTGAGCGCCGAAGACCTGATGCAGATGCTTCAGGATTTCCTGCTCGACAGCGGATTCTTCAACCAGTATTACGGCGCCTATGAGATGGATGCTGAGAAGACCATGGAGCAGTTACGCCAGGCGCTCATGGAGGCCTTGGAGCAAAAGGGCATGATTTCAGACGAACTTCTCGAGGAGATGCTCGAGAATCCCGAGAATTCAACCCTTTCGCGCGCCCTCGATCGGATGCTGCAACAACTGGCGGACGAAGGTTACGTCACGATTGAGCAACCCCAGCAAGGCGCAGTCACCGAGCCCCGGCCAGGCCAGATGGGAAAGGGTGAAGGAAGAGCCAAATTTGAGATCACCGACAAGGCCCTGGACTTTCTGGGCTTTAAAACTCTTAAGGACCTTCTCGGATCTCTCGGAAAATCAAGTTTTGGACGCCACGACACTCGAGAATTGGCCACCGGAGTTGAGTCCGACGGCTCGAGCCGGCGATACGAGTTTGGCGACACGCTGAACCTGGATGTAAACGCCACCCTGCTCTCAGCCATCAAGCGCAATGGCCTTACCATGCCCATTGAGCTGGATTACCAGGACCTGCAGGTCCGGCAGTGCGAGTATCAAAGCTCCTGCGCGACCGTGCTGATGCTCGACTGCAGCCACAGCATGATCCTCTACGGAGAAGACCGCTTTACTCCGGCCAAAAAGGTGGCGATGGCGTTGACCCACCTGATCCGCACGCAATTTCCCGGTGACACACTCCACATGGTGTTGTTTCACGACTCCGCAGAAGAAATTCCGCTCCAGCAACTTGCACGGGTAAAAGTGGGGCCATATTACACCAACACGCGTGAGGG
>JBJKQK010000125.1:0-9075 GCA_046705285.1 Terriglobia bacterium | reverse complement strand
AATTCTGGAGCGACGACTCTACCCGGGCGCTTGCCTGAAGGCCTTCCTCTCTCAGTACTGAGGCTGAAGCATCCACTCTGTCGGACAGTTCCTGCATCAGGGATTCAGAGTTGGCCTTGATTTCGGCGGCCACCTTGACCCCTGCTTCTCTGGCCTCCTTCTGAAGCCGCTCTGCCATCTCGTTATACTGTCCTTCCGTCGCTGCCTGCAGTTGCAACTGATACTGCATGGCCGCTTTCTCCTGGGACTCCTGCACCAGTGTGCTGATCTTCTCCATCTGGGCGTCCGTAATCTCCTTGAGGCGCGCCGTCAGCGATTCCATCATGGTCTGAATCATTCCGGAGAGCTGCTCCTGAGAAGCTGCCAGATGACGGTCCCGGATGCCGCTTAGTTCCTCGTCGAGCCCCTTCAGTCCCTCGGCCACGCGTACCGCATCCTGCGACAGCGATTCGTGCACCGACTGCCCAAGTTCCTTCACCTGCCCCCGGACTTCGTCCATCTGAACAGCCAGGAACCCTTTCATGTCCTCTTTTGAATGCTCCACCACGTCCTGCGTCTGCTGTTGCAGGTGCTGCACAGAGGATTCGATCGCCGCCGCAGCCGTCTGCTCAATGCGGCCCGAGACCTCCGACATCTTATTGCTCGCAACCTCGTCCGCCGCCCCTACCAGCTTCTGCCGGAAATCTGCCGCCTGCCGCTCACTCTCCTGCCGCAATCCCTCCTGCGAGGCGGTCACCATCTCCTCCAGACGCGCCTGGAATCGTCCTGCCGAACCCTCGGCCGCATCCCCGATTCTGCTCGCAAAGCTCTTCGCCGCTTCCTCCGCCACCGCATTCAACCGCTCCGTCGAGGAGTTCGTGACCGCATCGGCGTTTCGCTCGCAGATTTGCTGGGCAGCCTGCTCCAGAGTACTGATCTGGCCTTCCAGCGACCTGACCGTTCCCTGCAGCTTTTCCTGAACAAGCTCTTCCTGTTGAACAAGCTGGTCTTGAACCCGTTGCCGAATCACTCCTTCGAACTTGGCCGAGGCTTCCTCAACATAGGGTTCCAGCAACTTTTCGATCTGGTCCGGGATGGGACTTCCGGTTCCCTTGCACACCAGCCAGACCCACCGTGCGAATTCCTCGGTTCTGGCCTCAACAAGTTCGGTGACGCGGTCTCTTGTCTGCTTTGAAAGATCGATCCCAATCCGTTCCGGTTCAAATCGTCCCTGCAGTTTTTCACGGAACTCTTCAGTGACCAGATCGATTTGGCCGCTCACCTCGTTCTGTATTGCTTGCAGTGCGGTGCGGGTCTGTTCCTCCGCTTGTTTGGCGATTTCATCGGCCGTCGTCATGGAAAAGGCTTCCAGGTCGCTTCGGATTCTGTCCTTTAGAGTTCTGGAATCCAAGGGCGGCAAAGGGTCGCCTGCAGGTTGGGCATTAGGGCCTGTCCCGGGAAGCTCGACACCCGAAAGGCGTGAGATAGACTGAAGCACTTCCTGAAGTGTTTGCTGGACTCGATCAATATCCGCCTGCCAAGGACGCTCGACCTCTGTCGCCCCAAGATCCTGTGCAGTTTCGTTCCGATTCCGCTTAATTCCATCCCGGATTGCTCGGAGTTCTTCAGCAAGTGACATATGTCTTCCCCCCTCTTCTCATCGATGCCGCCCATTGGGTGCCGACCATCAGTGCACTTGCCCCCCTCTCAGGACGCAAGAAGGACACCGGGAAATCGGCTGGCCGGTCCCAACTTTTTCCCCACAGTATATCAGCTGTCCGGATCAACTGGGTTGCTATTACAAGCGCGCCCATTGCAGGTATGGGCGACCTTCGCTTGCGCATTGGCCCCAAGGTCGGAAATGGCCGGGTCAGCGCCATCATTGTTCCACGCGCGGCTAGAGTGCGGGTCGGACGCCCGCCTGAATTCTTATAAAGCTTCTCACGTGATCTTTCTGGTTTCTAGTATAGACCCGAACCGTCCTGACAAGGTACGTCTTCGAGCTGTAATCGTAAAAAAGTCCTCTTTTAAGTGCTGCTTGCCCCAAATCCAGCAGGGCGACCGTCGGGGACCTGGTACCTGCGGCAGGCTGATTGGGATTGTAGAAAATGGATGTAAATGCGACCCCAAGAAATCCTTATCGCATTCAATAAGGTTGTGATAGCTTGTGGAGCTGTATCTTACAGACGCTGTCAACCAACGTAATTAAGGAATGAAGCGATGAAGCATATCAGGAGGGGTGTATTCGTGGCCTTTGCGCCCGGGATGTTTAAAAACCCGAGCAACAGTCGTGGCAGTTGACGCCTCAAGCATTAACCACAAAGGATGGGGAGACGGAAATGGAGACAAAGAAGAATCGGAGAGATTTCCTGAAGCTGTCGACGGCAGCCGCTCTTACGGCGGCAGGCATAGGCAAAGTCGAGCGGGCACTGGCTTCTCCAGGTGCGCAACCGATGGCGTCACCCGAGTCAGCAGCGCCGCGCGGTTACAAGCCGATGGCACTGGGGATCATCGTCGGCCTGGGCAACGACCCGGAAAAAACGATTGCCACGGTGCACGATCTGGAAATGCCCACTTGTCAGATCGACGCTGGCCATCTGGATGATGATCTGGTTCAACGCCTGCAGGCCGCGCTGGACAAATACGGAATTGTGGTCACGGCAATGGGGACGGACGGTCCCGGACCCTATATTTACAATTTTTACGATGGTCCGCTCACGCTTGGCCTCGTTCCTCGCACTTACCGCGCACAGCGCGTCGAGAAGTTGAAGAAGTTCTCGGACTATGTGAAGAAATTGAATGTACCAGCCATTCGTATTCATGCCGGATTCATTCCCGAGGACCCCAACGATGAACTATATCGCGAAACGGTGGAAACGTTTCGGGATGTGGTCAGCCACTGCAAACGGAACGGCCAGCAATTTCTTTACGAGACAGGGACTGAAACGCCCATCACGATGTTGCGGGCGATCGAAGATGTAGGCCTGGATAACCAGGGAGTGAACCTCGATACCGCCAATCTGATCCTCTATGACAAAGCAAACCCGCTGGATGCACTGGATATCCTGGGTCCGTACGTAAAGAACACGCATGCCAAGGATGGTCTGTATCCGACAAACCCACGAGACCTTGGTGAGGAAGTGGAGATTCCGCACGGCAAGGTGGATTTTCCCAGAATTATCGCGCGGCTGAAGGCCCTGAACTATCAGGGGCCCATCACGATTGAACGCGAGATTTCCGGGCCGGGCCAGCTCGCCAGCGTGAGGCGCGAAAGGGATTATCTGAAAAAGCTGATCGAGTCTTAGTGCCGTTTCAGCCGGGCGGTGGGGAAGGGATCAATCAAAGGAGGGTAAGACTGTGAGCGATGGAACCGAGAAAAAGCTGGGACGAAGGGAATTTATCGGCAAGGCCACAGCCGCGGCGGGCTTTATGATTATGGCACCACAGTTGGTGCGGGGAACAGCCGCGAACTCCGCTCTGCGAGTTGGACTGCTCGGGTGCGGAGGACGCGGTACCGCGGACGCGACTTACCTGATCGAGACGGGGAAGGCGCGGCTGGTGGCGCTGGCGGACCTTTTCCAGGACAAGCTGGACCTGGCCAAGGTGCATTTTGACAACCTTCAGCGGGCGAAAGGGTATGCAGCTATTGAACGTAAGCTGATGTTCCGGGGGCCAATGGCTTACCAGGCGATCGCGAACTTGAAGGATGTTGACGTCATTGTGATTACGACACCGCCTTATTTCCACCCGCAACACCTGGCCGAGGTGGTGGCGGCGGGCAAGCATGTTTACTGCGAGAAGCCGGTGGCGGTGGATGCGCAGGGCTGTGTCTCAGTGCTGGACTCCGGAAGGCGCGCGGAAGGACGTCTGAGCCTTGAGGTGGGGTTCCAGCTCCGCAACGCGCCGCCCTATGTGGAGCAGGTCAAACGCATTCACGCGGGTGCGCTGGGAAATATCGTTTCTGGAGAAGGCCATTACTACGCAACCTGGCCCGATCTGCCTGCCTGGCCCAATGTCTCGGCAGATGAACGGGAAATTCGCAACTGGTACTACTCGCGGATTCTGTCAGGCGACATCATCGTAGAGCAAAATATCCACATCATCGATATCTGCAACTGGACTTTGCAGGCGCATCCGTTCAAGGCTGCGGCCACGGGTTCGCATAAGGGCCGGCCCGACAACGGGGACGTCTTTGGGCATTACAGCGTCGTTTTCTATTACCCCAAAAGCGTGAGCATGACGTTCAGTTCAACGCAGATCGGCAGCGGGAAGTGGGAAGTCGGATGGCAGTTTTTCGGCACCGATGGGAGTTCCGAGACGCACTACACGGGGCCCGTGGCGATCTACGGCAAGAATGCCTGGACCTGGGCAAGTAGCCAGCCCTCCTCACAACAGGGAGCACAGCAGTTTTCGACGGCAGGCGTGTTCCATGACAACCTGGCTCAGGCGGATCCGGAGAAGAAGAAGTCTTTCGTCGATAGCATTCTGAATAACAAATATCACAATCAGGCGGCCCAGGGAGTCGAGTCAGCACTCAGCTGCATGATGGCGCGCCACGCAGCCTACACAGGTGAAGAGGTCACCTATGAGGCCATGGCCACATCGGGCGAGCACTGGGATGACGGAATCGACCTCAGCCAGTTCGCCTGATGCCATGTGGGAAAAGGAAAAGAGATGAGCAACGAAGCTTCGCGTCGGCATTTTCTGAAACTCACGGTTGCCGGAACAGCGGCTCTGGGCGCGTTGCCAGCCTCGTTTGCAGAAGCGGCGGGACAGGCCGGCGGGAAACTCTCACTTGAGAAGGGCCTTGTGTACAGCATGCTGCCCGAGAAGATGAGCGTGCCGGACCGCTTCAAGCTGGCGCGGGACACGGGATTCAAGGTGGTGCAGGCGCCGACCACGCCAGACACGCGCGCGGCGGAAGAATTGAAGAAGGCCGCCGAGATGGCTGGGGTTCGTATCGATTCTGTGATGAACACGGCGCACTGGAAGTATCCACTCTCTTCCGCTGACCCCGCCGTGGTGGCGAAAAGTATGGAAGGGATGCGGACTTCTCTGCACAACGCAAAGCTTTGGGGTTCGGACGCTGTGCTGCTGGTGCCGGCGGTGGTGAATCCGCAAACCAGTTACCGTGAGGCGTGGGCGCGCTCGCAGAGGCAGATTCGCAAGCTGCTTCCGCTGGCGGAAGAAGTGAAAGTCGTGATTGCCATCGAGGAGGTGTGGAACAAGTTCCTGCTTGACCCTGTGTCGATGGCGCGTTACATCGACGAGTTCCGCAGTCCTTGGGTGAAGTCGTGGTTTGACGTGGGCAATGTTGTGTTTTATGGCTATCCGCAGGACTGGATTCATACGCTGTCCAGGCGCATCGTCAAGCTCCACCTGAAGGACTTCAAAGTCACGCATAGTTGTTACGAGTGGGTCAACCTGGGCGACGGCGAAGTGATGTGGCCGGCGGTCCGGCAGTCTCTGATCGATATCGGCTATTCGGGTTCGGCGATTTGTGAACTCAAGAGCGGTGACGAGGCGTACCTGCGCGACCTGAGCCGTCGCATTGACCGGCTGTTAATCGAGGCCTGAGCGCAAACCTGCGGATTAGCAGACTACGGTGCAAGTTTTACGCACTGTTCGCGCAATGAACAGGATTCGGGCGAGAGACTGAATTCCGGCGCCAACGAACTTACCAAGATATTTATTATCAATAACATACAAAATTAGAATTTTCGCTGCGCAAAATCCCATTTGTCTCATTTGGGGGCGTTTCGTCGTATTGTAGCCTATTTATAGAGGCTATTCATCGGCCCGCAAAGCTCGCTGTGCGACCTTCCCGGGCCAGGCTCCAGCCCTGACCGGCTTCACGCAGGAGGCGGACAGCCCTTGAATTCCCGGGTGGCATCTCTCCCGATGTTTTTATTTTCCTGCCGGCGGCGAAGGCTCGGCCACGGGTCCCGCAACGCCGCAGCGGGCTTCGCTGGCGATTCAAGGGCGGGCATGCCGGATCAGTTTCCGCAAGATATCCTTCCGATGCCACGCAACGAGTCGGCGAAAAGAACATTTCAAGGCTTTCTGGACGAATTACGCGCCCGAAGGTTTATCTGGTAGACAATCTACCCACCGCGTGGTAGATTATCTTCCACCATGGCCAAACAACCATCCGAAGACCGAATCGAACTTGTTTATGGCTCGCTCGACATGCTGATCCTGCGCACGTTGTCATGGGGGCCGATCCACGGGCACGGCATCGCGAAGTCGATTGAACGCATGTCGGACGAGATGCTCAAAGTGGAACACGGGTCACTCTATCCTGCGCTACAGCGATTACAGCAAGAAGGCTGGATTACCGCCGAATGGGGGGTGTCCAGGAGGAACCAGCGGGCCAAGTACTACCGCCTTACGGCGGCGGGGCGGCGCCAGTTGGCGGCTGAGACGTCTCGTTGGGAGCGCTTTGTGCGGGCCGTCACCAGTGTTCTGAGTCCGGCCGAATTCGAGGAAGGGCAATGAGCTGGCAGCGATATCTTGCCAAAATCGGGGCGTTGATTCGCGGATCGAACCCGTCAGGCGACCTGGAGGAAGAGATTCGCGTTCGTCTGGAGATGGAGGAGCAGGAGAACCGCGAACGGGGCATGACGCCCGAGGAAGCGCACTATGCGGCGCTGCGCAAGTTTGGCAACGTGACACGGGTGAAGGAAGACACACGGGAAGTGTGGAGTTTTGTCTGGCTCGAAACGCTTCTTCAGGACCTTCGCTACGGCCTGCGCCAACTCCGCCGCAATCCCGGCTTCACCGTTGTCGCCGTACTCACCCTGGCGCTTGGCATCGGGGCAAACACAGCGATTTTTTCGGTGGTGAACGGCGTTTTGATCAACCCTCTGCCCTACCAGGGACCGAACCGGCTGGCGGCAGTTTATTCGAAGACGGTACAGTCCAACGAGTCTTCGACTTCCTATCCCAATTATCTTGACTGGGTGCGCGACAACCATTCCTTCTCCGCGCTTGCCGTTTACCGTGAAGATGCCTTCAGCGTGACGGATGTCGGGGAGCCCATCCGCGTGCCGGCAGAGATGATTTCAGCCAACTTCTTCCCCGTTCTTGGCGTGAAGCCCGTCATTGGCCGAAACTTCACCCCGCAGGAAGACCGGCTGGGCGCGACACCGGTGGTGATCCTGGGCGGCGGCTTTTGGAAGCGCGAGTTAGGTGGGTCGCCGGATGTTCTGGGCAAAACCATCGACCTGAGCGGCAAGGGCTACACAATTATCGGTGTGATCCCGGCCGACTTCCACTATCTTGTTAACAGGAACTTTGCATACCAAACGGATGTGTACGTGCCCATCGGCCAATGGAACGATACGACTTTTCGCAACCGCACTGTGGGCATGGGCATGGACGCGGTTGGGCGGCTGAGACCCGGCGTCACGCTCGCGCAAGCCAAGACGGACATGGACACGGTCACAAAGCATTTGGCCGAGGCTTATCCCATAGCCGACAAGGGCACGGGCGTGACGCTCGTTCCCCTCAAGGAGGCTGTGGTCGGCAACGTCCAACCTTACCTGCTGATGCTGCTCGCGGCGGTTGGTTTTGTGCTGCTAATCGCCTGTGTGAATGTAGCGAATCTGTTGCTGACGCGATCGACGGGCCGGGCGCGCGAATTCGCCGTCCGCGCTGCACTGGGAGCGGGCCGCGGGCGCGTGATCCGGCAGCTCTTGACGGAAAGTGTTTTGCTGGGGCTGGCGGGCGGGGGGTTGGGGCTGCCGGTGGCGACTTGGGGCCTTCAGGCGGCGCTCAAATTCCTGCCCGAAGCGCTGCCGCGGGCCAGCGCTGTGCGGCTTGACGCGCACGTGCTGTTGTTCGCGCTCGCAGCCGCGGCACTGGCTGGCACTTTGTTCGGGCTCGCGCCAGCATTCAGGCTTTCCTCGACCAACCTCCAGGATACGCTCAATGAAGGGGGGCGCGGAGCATGCGGCGCGCACCATCGAACTCAAAGCACGTTCCTCATCGCGGAAATGGCGATGGCCGTCATTTTGCTGGCCGGCGCCGGACTGATGATTCACAGTCTAGCGAACCTCTGGGGGATGAACCCCGGTTTCGACCCATACCACGTGATTGTCACCGCAGCTTCACTTCCTCCCGCCAAATCCCCTGGCGCCACTCGGGAAACGTGGCGCGAGATTCATGACCGTCTCGCCGCCCTCCCGGGAGTCCGGGCCGCTTCCTTATCCCTGTCGGGGGGACCGATGCACGGCGAGTCCGACTTTGCGTTCTGGCTGGCGGGCCAACCCAAGCCGTCAAGCACATCGCAAATGAAAGATACGCTGTTTTATGCTGTCCAGCCAGATTACTTGAAGGTGATGAAAATTCCGCTTCTGCGCGGGCGCTTCCTGAACTCTGGCGATACTCAGCACGCGCCGTTTGTCACGGTGATTGACCAGGACTTTGCCAGGCGCTATTTCCCCGGCCAAAACCCAATCGGCAAACGCATTCACTTTGGGCTTATGAACGTGACGGCGGAAATCGTCGGCGTCGTGGGCCACGTCAAGCAATGGGGACTCGATGAGACCCCGTCCTCACTGCTCGCGCAATGCTATTTTTCCGTTTACCAAATTCCCGACCGGTATGTGCCACTCGCCGCCGCGAATACTGGCATCGTGGCGCGCACGGCGGGACCACCGCTGGCCGAAATTGGAGCGATTCGGCATACAATCCAAAAGATCAACAGCCAGGCGGTCGTTTCCGGTGCGGAAACCATGGATGGCATCGTCTCCGGCTCGCTCGCGACGCAGCGCTTCTCGATGATCCTGATGGCGATTTTCGCAGCGCTGGCGCTCATCATGGCAAGCGTGGGAATCTACGGCGTCATTTCCTACTCGGTGGCGCAGCGAACGCACGAAATCGGCGTTCGCGTGGCACTCGGGGCGCAAAGCAACGACATTTTGGGGATGGTGATTCGGCAAGGGATCATGCTGGCAGTAATCGGTGTGGCCATCGGCATTGCAGGGGCATTGGACCTGACGCGATTTCTGGCGAGCCTGCTTTACGGCGTGAAGCCCACCGACCCGGTCACCTTCATTGCGGTCTCCCTGCTCCTGATTGCCGTGGCGCTCG
>JBJKQK010000124.1:0-9102 GCA_046705285.1 Terriglobia bacterium | reverse complement strand
GGGCTCCTTCAGCGCGGTCCTTGAAGGAAAGCCGGCGCAGCCAGCAAACAACGCCTATGCTGCGCTTTCAGAACGTCTCGGTATCCGAATTGCCCAGTTGCACAGGGCGCTTGCGATCGAGAGCAGCGATCCTGCGTTCCAGCCTGAACCGGTCACCAGTGGGGATGTTGCCAATTGGCGGCAGCAGATCAGATCTGAAGCCGAAACAACTTTTGGGCTTCTTGCCAGCTCAGAAAATCTGCTGCCACCCGAACAGCACAAGCGCGTCCGGGCACTGCTTGACCAGCAGCATCGGATTTTTGACATGATCGCTGCGGTTGAACTGCGGCCAGGCTCAACGCTCTGGAAGACCCGTTTTCACGGCGACCTTCACCTGGGCCAGGTTTTAGTATCAGGCGAAGACTTTTACATTATCGATTTTGAAGGAGAGCCTGCACGGCCCTTTGCGCAACGGCGCGCCAAACACAGTCCTCTTAGAGACGTCGCGGGAATGTTGCGCTCCGTCAACTACGCCGCGTGGTCGGCCCTGTTTGAAGTGAGCGCAGGGGAACGCGATAAAATGGCAGCACTCGAAAAGCCAGCAATCGAGTGGGAGCGCGCTTCATCCAGCTCCTTGATGCAGGGTTATCGAAAAACCATTGGAGACTCCCCCGCCTGTCCCAGTGACCACGAAACCTTCAGACAATTGCTCAACCTCTTCATTCTTGAAAAGGCTCTCTATGAAATCCGTTACGAGCTTGCCAACCGGCCATCCTGGCTGAGGATTCCAGTTGAAGGCGTCATGAGCCTGCTTGAACGTCTTCCGGGTCGGTAGGAAAAGTGCAACTGCAGCGGCCGGATCACGAACCAGGAGGCTCGCGGAAGCGGCGTCCGGATCGACTTCAAGAAGCCTTGCCATTGACCTCATAGTCACTGATGCGAACAAGCTCGCAGCCTGGCCATGCGCTAAGGCATGACGAACGCTGGCTGAGGGCATAGAGAATCATCTCTACGCGGCTTGATACTCCCAGCTTGTCAAAAATCCGGAACATATAGTTCTTGATCGTATGCTCGCTTAAATGAAGCTGGGCTGCTATTTCGCGATTTTTCAGTCCGTCCACAGCACAGTTAAGGACGTCTTCCTCACGCTTGGAGAGCAGCCTAAAGCCCTTGGAATCAAGCAAGGGCCTCACTCGGATTTCATTGAGAGACTCCAGTAAGTAACACATCTCTTTGCTAGTTGCCCACACCTGACCTGCATGTACACAGACAATGCATTTGCGTAATGCCTTGAGAGAGCCTGAGCGGCAAAAAACGCCATGCGCTCCGGCTCTGAAGGCCTCAACGACTGACTCCTGTGTCGACCTGTCAAGCAGGACTACGACCCTTATTTCAGGGTAAGTGTTCCGCAATTGGCGTGTAAGTTCAAGGCCCCTGAGGGATCCTCGGTCAGGCGAAGAACCGACCAAGGCGACCTCAAGCTTCGCCCCGGAGATTGATTCAACAGCATCGACTGAATCTTCGGTCGCAGCGACGACCTGAAAATGGCGGTCACGCCTAAGCGAGTCGATGAGCAATTGCGTACCCATTTCTGTATCGTCTACCACAAGAATGCCGATGGCGTCTCGTGGCTCCAATGGCTTTGCGCGAGTGCCGGTGATATCTATCACACGATTTCCCGAGCGACAGGGTGCTCCCACACCTGCCGAACCCTGTAACGCTTGCTCCTCGCGCGGAATACTTAACTTGTTGGTTCCAGCTCTCTGCAACATAGGTCTTGACTCCATCTAACTCTTTGATTTTTCGTGCTGCCCGTTTCTTCTTTCACCCACGGGCCAATTGGTGCAGAGCCACCCCGCCCTCCAGTGACCGTTTCCCCGGTCGGATCGGAAGTAAGATAGTGGTCCCAACAGGATCCGATGAATGTTTGATCCTCCTACACATACAACCTCACGATTGCTGCGCACAAGACGCAAAGCTGGCCAGGATATCCCCCTGCTCCCGTTGGCCGGTTTTGACCCGACCGGTCAGAACCTGTGCACTTGAACGGATCAACCACTGGGTCTTGGATCGCCAGGACTGGTCGTGTCACTTCTGTCACAAATACTCCCCAGCCGCTGGCCTAAACCCTCCCTTCGTGCTTGCTCTGCCTCACCACTTAAGGACTTTGCCCTAAGTGTTTCCGGTATTTAAATAGAAGAAATACTGGAATTACCCAGTTGAGCTTTGCTGATTTGCCTCATAGAGTCGGATTGTGTGTTGTTCCTAACTTAGCGGGGAGGGGGTAACCGGTCAATCCAGGTCCCACCCAGCAATTTAAAGGTACAAACTCAAAACCACAAGTTCCGGCACAAGAATCGCTTTGGGTGGGCCTAAGAAAACAACCCAGCACAGAAATTGATTTCATATTTCGGGTAATATGCCTGTGCGGTAGGGCGTGTGAAGTTTTGATATGACGTTTGATCGCATTATTGCCTTCGACTGAGCGTCCTGCCCATCTTGCAATCCATGGATCGAAGAGGGCTTATTTGACTCCCCCGAACGAGCATGTTCCCACGGATACTCCAGACCGACACCCCAATGATCGTCTGGATTCATGGGGGGAGATTGCCGCCTACTTGCGCCGGGGCGTACGGACGGTGCGGCGGTGGGAAAAGCAAGAAGGGCTCCCCGTTCATCGACACATTCACCGGAAGTCCGGGTCCGTGTATGCATTCAAGTCGGAGCTCGATTTCTGGTTGACACATCGTCGCCCGCGACTCAACCAGTCTGAACAAGATTCTCGGTTCAGCCGCAGATCATGGCGGAGCTGGGCACTGGGGATCTGCCTGTTGATCGCAGCGGTGGTGGTGATCTCTATAGAACTTGGCTCTCCGTCAAAGAACACGAGGGCGCCGCACATTCGAGCTTTGGCTGTCCTGCCTTTTGAGGATCTTTCTCACGACCCTAAGGAAATCTTCTTGGCCAGGGTGATCACAGAGGAATTGATTACAGAGTTGACGAGATCGACATCCCTGCGCGTCCTCTCGTGGGATTCTGTAAAGCGGTATAAGCAGAGGATGAGGTCTTTGCCGGAGATCGCTCGGGAATTGAATGTAGACGCGGTCGTGGAAGGCTCGGTTCAGCAGGTGGGGCAGAAAGTAACGGTTGACGTGCTGTTGATCGACGCCAGAAAGGATCGCCACCTCTGGTCCAAAGTCTATATGAGTGGGTCCGGCGACGCCATGATCTTCCAGGAAAAAACCGCCGACTTGATTGCTGCTGAGATTCGGTCTGCCCTGAATCTCAACCGCCTGAAGCAACCCGCGGTGCATCCACAGCGTTGATAGACGAGCTCAAGTCTCTTGTCCTGAGGACCTGGATTCCCGGACCCGGGTGTCCACACGTGAAACATAAGGCTGAAACCCTTCCGGCAACCCACTGAATAAAAAGCGAATAACGTTCCCGTTTGCCCCTACCATTTCCTCATGGTAGTCAACCCTCTATAGGGAAACAGATATGGTAACTGGCGAACTCGTTTCAGGAGGAGCAGAGAAAAAGTGTGCAACCTGATGGAGTCGAACTTCTCAAGGCTGATGTGGGACACCATACCCACAGCGCCTCAAGGTCCGTAGGGAATATTGCCTGGCAACAAATGCACAGGTTCCAGTCCCTCGGTGGCCGAACGCATTGTAGGAAGCCCTTCTTAAGTTTTTTCGAGTGGCAAGGTCTTTCATGAAGGGGATCTTTGATCTCTTGCGGGTCTTCGGCAGCTCCTGTAACGTGCGTGTAGTGACCAGAGAGCCGATTAATGTTCGGGATGGCAAGTAATCCCAAGAGCAGACGGCAGGTGAATTATCTGCGTGGAACGGCGACGACACAGACGGTACATGTTGAGGATCCTGACAGCCGCTGCTTGGCATAACGGAGAGGGAAGGAGCCATCAGACCGCGGGCTTCACACGCGACATCAGCAGCGTAGGATTGTTCATCGTGAATCCTTCCCCTCCTCCGGTGGGAACGGCAATTTCCCTTGAGGTGTCTCTTCCCGCTATCGAGCTTGGCACCCCGGGCCTGGAGTTAAGGTTCGAAGGAGTCGTTGTTCGGAGTGAGGAGTCCATAAAGGGTGGCGGCCTTGCAGTTGCCGGGGTTTTCCAGCCGCAATTGGTCGGAAGCGAACTACGACACTGACACGGGAATGAGCGTTCTTACGAGGGATTCCAGTGTGAGTGCGATTCACTGGCCACGCTGAGTCGAGCCGGGCAGGTCGGAGAGGCATCCGTTCCGAGAGTTGTCTTCGGAGCCGGTCCCGTGTCCCGCAAGGAACATGGCGATTGGGACTCAATGGGCGGTAGCTTGTGTAAATCGTTGTGATTACTAGCCACCAGCTCGGGAAAGTTAATCGTTAAGTGATCGGGCGACCGGCTCTCCGATTTTGTTCTCTCATAGACCGTCCAGCCCAGGCTCATTAGGTTCGACAAGGCGTGAAGTGGGGTTGAGAATGCTCGCAAAAGAAGCTGTAAAACCATGGTTTGCCGTACAAGTGATGGGTCGGCATGAAAAGATGGCACACGAACTCCTGCAGTTTAAGGGTTATGAGTCGTTCCTGCCAATTTATCAATGCCGACGTCGCTGGTCGGATCGAATCAAGAAACTCGAGCTTCCTCTTTTCCCCGGCTACATCTTTTGCAGGTTCGACCTATACGACCGTCTACCGATCCTAAAGACTCCTGGAGTTGTATGCATTGTGGGAATCGGCAAGGTACCTGTTCCGATAAGCGAGATGGAAATCGCAGCAATCCGCTCCATTGTCGATTCGCGCCTACCCTCTGAGCCATGGCCATTTCTCGAGGCCGGACAGAGAGTGTTGGTTAACTGCGGGCCTCTTCAGGGACTGGATGGGATTGTCATCAAAGTCAAGTCAGACTGCCGGCTGATCGTATCCATTAACCTTCTTCAACGCTCCGTGGCAGTGGAAATCGACAGCAATTGGATTAGTGCACCAAGTTGGTTTGGCTCGGCTTTGCCTTCCGTCAATCCCGGCATCGCATGAACGCCAATCGCCATTGATTTATCAGGCACGCATTTAAAGTGGCGCTTGAGCATAAGCTTCGAGTTGCTACTCCCTTAGAGCATTCTGAGACAGAACCAAACATAGGCTGCAAAAGTTAGTGCGCCCTGACGCTGCGGGATCCGCGGCAGACAGAGATGGATTCCTGGCCAGGAAGAAGCAAGCCGGTTCCGTCCGTCAGCGCAAGCGCTCCTCTCAAGTCGAATTGTCACTTCGCTTCTCGAGCACGAATTCCAAGCGATGCATTTTCAGATGATTGTGGGAACAGGAGGGGGAGGATAGCTGGCCACTTCGTCGGATCACAAAAGACTTTGAAGCTAGGAGGGACTTGCCCATGACGAAGACGAGATTCAGCAAACTGCTCTTGGTCGGCACGGTTTTGGCTGTGACGGTAGGAGCATTTCCCGTCTGGGCTCAGGAAGAAAAGCCAACAACCTCGTCCGTCCGAGTTTCGAATAAGGAAAAGGTTGAGGCTGGGTCGCTGCTCCAAGAGCTTAACCGAAAGATGGGGCACCCTGTTCTGCAAAGACGCAATTCGCGTTACGTACTGCGTCCGGGAGACATCCTGGAGGTGGACTTCCCGTTAGCCCCAGCCTTTAACCAAGTCGAAACTGTCCAGCCAGACGGCTACATTTCGTTGCAGAACCTCGGAGATCTCCACGCCGCGGGCAAGACCGTTCCTGAGTTGACTGCAGCGCTCAAAGAAAAGTACACGAAGATCATGCGGAATCCCGTGATTACGGTAGTGCTGAAAGATTTCGAGCGACCGTACTTCATCGCCAGCGGAGAAGTCACCAAGCCAGGCAAGTATGAGCTTAGAGGTGCGACCACAGTGACGGAGGCGGTGGCCGTGGCAGGGGGATTCACTAATCTCGCCAAGAGATCACACGTGCTGCTTTTCCGGAGAGTATCCGACAGTTACATCAGTGTTAAGCACCTTGACCTCAAGAGGATGCTCGGACATGGTAATTTACAAGAGGATGTCGAATTGCAGCCTGGCGACCTGCTGTTTGTTCCCCGGTCAGGCGCGGCTGCGGTTCTGAATGCGCTATTCCCCCATACAGGGCTCTATCTCAACCCCCTAAGGCCTTAGGCTGATGCCAAGGTTGACAACGAAACGCAAAGGAGACCTGAAATGGCCCGAGAGATCCGATTAGCGCGGCGGGAGGAAATCACTTATGTTACCCCCCGCGATTTTGCCTCGGCGGTATTCAATCACCGCCGACTCGTCGTTTGGACATTCTTGCTGGTCCTTGCCGCCGCTTTCTTCTACCTGCTCTTGCGCCAACCTCTCTACCGCTCTCAGATGACAATCCTGATCAATTTAGAGCGGACAAATCCGGTGGTCACAACCGATCCCAACATGGTCCAGAGAACAGTACCAGGAATTACTGCAGAAGAAATCAACTCAGAGATGGAATTACTGAAGACCCGGGATTTGCTGCAGGAAGTCGTGATGGTACGTCGTCTCTATCTGCCAAACGGCAGTTCATGGTGGGGACGGTATAAAAGCTGGTTGGGAAAGATCGCGGGAACAACAGAAACGCCTCAGAACATCAAGGTCGCCAGGGCAGTGAGCAAACTACAAAGTGACTTGGCGGTCGAGCTGATTCCCAAGTCGACCTTGATCAGAGTTTCCTACTCGTCGGCGGACCCCGAACTGTCCGCCAAGGTCCTGGAAACTCTCTCCGATCTCTATTTGAAAAAACATCTGGCTGTCCGCCGACCGCCGGGAACCTTCGACTTCTTTAAGGAGGAGGCAGATCGATACCACAGAAAATTAGAGGAGGCCGAGAGGAGCCTTGAAAACTTCCCTCGCGACAATCACGTGGCCTCGGTCATCGCAGAAAAAGAGGCGACACTGAAAAAGCTGACGGAGCTTCAGGTCGCGCGTCATGAAACGGAAGCTGCCATTGGAGTCACGAGTCAGCGAATTGAAACTCTCCAGCTCCGAATGGCTCAAGTTCCTTCCAGACTAACGACGCAGGTGCGGAGAGCTTCAAGCTTGCCCCCAGACCAACTTCAGTCCACGCTTCTGACCTTGGAACTCAAACACACTGAACTTGAAGGACTGTTCCAGCCTGATTACCCGGCAGTGACGGAAGTTGAAAAACAAATCGCAGACGCCAAGGCCGCACTGGCCGCTTCACAGAAGCAGGCAGTTGTTGAGAAGACGACGGATCGCGATCCAACTTATGAATGGATGAGGGGCGAGCTGGAAAAAGCCAGAGTAGATCTTGTTGACCTCAGATCACGAGAGAAGGCCACGACAGCCATGATTGGTCGCTTTGCAGAAAAGGCCACGAGGTTGAATGATCTTGAGGTGCGCCAGAACGAGCTGGCCCGGTCCGCCAAATTAGCCGAAGAGGCGTATATCAACTATCAGCAAAAAGAGGAAGAGGCTCGAATCTCCGACGCCCTCGACCGCCAGAGGATCCTAAACGTGGCGATCGCTGAAAAACCTTCAATTCCCATTCTTCCTTCGACACTTCCGAGCTCGATTGTCTTGCTCATCGGGCTGGTTATGGCAGGTCTCGCCAGTGTAGGCCTGGCATTCAGCGCGGAACAGATGAATGCTTCGTTTCGAACGCGCCAGGAGGTCGAGAATTACCTGGAAATTCCGCTGGTTGCCGCCATTCCTGAAAGGTTTGAATAGACTCCATGTACCTGAAATTTTCTCAGCTCGGAAAAGGCCCGCTTGCCGGGAAGCGAGGGGGACTGTCTTTCATCAAGCCCTTGCGTTCAGAGAATCGTTGACCTTGCTCCTCAAACAACTATTTGTCCCCGGGTTTTCAAGACTGCGCATTTCCGTAACACTCCAAATTGCTTGACCCTCTTCGCAACGGACGGATGAATTACGGCCAATAGCTTTAATCCGGCGAATCGATCGGGCTTCTCGCCCCAGCACCCGTGGCGGATGAAAAAAAAGTGAAATTTTCCCGGTGGGCACGGAGCCCTTGCGCACCGGTGATAGGTCTAGTGACGCTTTACAGGAGGGCCACAAACCTTGAGTAAAAATTACGAGTTACTCCGGAAATCGGGCAGAGCCCAGAGGGTGTTTGCGACCATCCTCCAAGAGTCCGCAAAGATGACCAGCGGCATCTTCACCACGTCGCATAGCGCTCGTGCCGAAATCGCCCTCCGGCAAGATGGGCAGCCATTCTCGAACGATGTCGGGAGTCCAGCCGGTTCTTCCAGCTGCGAACTCCCTGGCACTCAGTGCGTCGAGGAAACCTCAAGGCGTGTGGAGCAAGCTTCCTCATCCCCGGCCACCGCACTTACGGAGTTCCTCGGACGGGCAAAGGCTACCCTTCGACCCACCGGGGGCAGTCTGAAGTCACTGCGACATGCCACTAATTATCCAAGGCTGAGATCCGCCCACGAATTGGCCCTGCTGGCGCACGAGGAGCAAGTCAAGCTGATGCAGCAAATATTCCTGACGGGTGACAAGCGGGCGCAAGTCGTGGTTTTTTGCGGGGTCGAAAGTGGGAATGGCTGTAGCCGCGTCTGCGCCGAATCTGCCGTCACACTCGCAGCCCAGGTTTCAGGAACCGTGTGCCTGATTGACGCTGACCTGCGTTCACCCACGCTCGACCGCATCTTTGGGCTGAAGAACGGGAAAGGATTTACCGAGGCAATGCTCCACTTCGCCCCAATACGGGAATATGGCCACCAGTTGGGCAACCTGTGGATTATGACGAGTGGGGCTCCACCCCAAGACCCGCATGTTCTGTTGACCTCAGAGACCTTTCGCCTGCGCATGAAAGAACTTCGGGAAGATTTCGATTTCGTCCTGATTGACGCACCACCGATCAATCCCTTCGCAGATGTGACCCGGCTAGGCCTTCTCGCCGACGGCGTTATCCTGGTCGTGAAGGCAAACTCTACTCGCCGTGAGGCTGCCCGAAAAGCTGCCCAGGACTTGAGAGCTGCGAACGCCAAGGTCTTGGCAGCAATCTTGAACAGGCGCACATACCCCATTCCAGAACCCATTTATCGGAGGCTATAGCCCTCGACTGGACTTTGCACCTTAAGAGTCACGGCCAGCCGTCAGAAGATCAGGCAAGGTGTGAC
>JBJKQK010000123.1:0-38953 GCA_046705285.1 Terriglobia bacterium | reverse complement strand
AACGTACACCGGACCGCCCCCCGAATGCAATCGCTACCCGCTCCAGCCACTGTCGCGCAGGCCTTTACGGCCTGCGGCACTTGCTTTTGGTCTTCTGTTTTTTTGGTTTTTTCCTTTGGCAATCGTTCTTGTCGGTACACGGTGTGTGGTCTGAGGCCTTAATTCTCGAATCTGATTTGGCATTTGTAACGCAGGCCTTTACGGCCTGCGGCTCTTGGTTTTCTGTTCTTTGGGTTTTTTCCTTTGGTAATCGTTCCTGGCGGTACACGGCGTGTGGTCTGAGGCCATAATTCCTGAATCTGATTTGGCATTTGTAGCGCAGGCCTTTACGGCTTGCGGCTCTTGCTTTTGGTTTTCTGTTTGACATTCACACATGCATCAATGAGGCGTTGTGGTCCGTGGGGAGGTCGACGTGGTCAACCGGCAGGGGGCTGATCCCGCCGCGCGAATAATCGTGCACGCTCGACCATTTCCATTCTTCCGGTCGTTGCACCAGCCCGCGCTTGACAGGGTTCAGGTGAAGGTACGTCACGGCGCCCATGTATTCCCCCACCGTTCGAAGCGCATGTTCGTGGAAACGCGGCTGCCAGAGGCGATGGGCGTCTTCCTTGTGTGCGGCAATGGAGTGGGCGGAACGCTGCTTGATCATCTGCATGGCATCGGAAATTCCCACCGTCGAGCGCGGACAAACGATAGCATGCCAGTGGTCAGGGAGAAACACCCACGCCGTCAGAAGAAAGCCAAGCTGTTTCCGGCTGGCCACAAAGGCCTCCGCCAGCAGCGCAAAATCCCGCTCACCCAGGCGGATGGCCGGCTCCGCATTCCGCGAACTTTGGCCTGGTCTGGGCAGGATTCTTCTGACGTTGCAGGTAACAAAAAAGAAACAATCTGATTGAACCATTCGGCGCAGGCGCGACACGGCCCGCCATTATCCCACATTCTTGCATCTGTAGCGCAGGCCTTTATGGCCTGCGGCCCTTAGGTTTGGTGTTTAGGTTTTTGGTTCGGCATTTGTAGCGCAGGCCTTTATGGCCTGCGGCCCTTAGGTTTGGTGGTTAGGTTTTTGGTTCGGCGTTTGCAGAGCAGGCCTTCACGGCCTGCGGCCCTTAGGCTTGGTGGTTAGGTTTTTGGTTCGGCGTTTGCAGAGCAGGCCTTTATGGCCTGCGGCCCTTAGGTTTGGTGGTTAGGTTTTTGGTTCGGCGTTTGCAGAGCAGGCCTTTATGGCCTGCGGCCCTTAGGTTTGGTGTTTCTGCCACGGGTTTGCTGCAAGCGCCTTTAAGTTATGTCGCATTCTCTTTGAACCAAACGCAAGAACCGCAGGCCGTAAAGGCCTGCGCTACAGGGCTGCTTTCATCCCGCCGCCTTCCGGTGTATCCTGTCCCCGCTGAAACCGAACCGAAGGGAAGGACCAAACCATCATGCCCACCCATGGCGAGGAACTCATCGACCGCTGCAAAGAACACCTCATCGCAACCCTCCGCACCCTCCCCGAATGCGCCCCCAACGGCCCCGGCCTCAGAAACAAGGACATCGAAACCGCCTGCGGCTTCGCCCTCGGCCTCCCGCGCCAGGACGGCTGGTTCACCTGGTCCCTGCTCATGTCGCTTTTGCAGGACGAGAGGATTGCCTTCACCACCCGCGGCAAGAAACGTGGCATCCGTTATTTTCGGCTAAGATAGGCCACAACCTCCACAACGTGTGAGGATTCGGGGGCGATGCGCGGAGGAGACGCACGACCTACTACTCAGAGCCGGAATGAAATGAAAATACCACAGTAGTTCAGGTTAAATTAATTATAGTTCCCTGTTGCGCCGATAAACTCAATGCCGCATCGGGTCCGAAGATCAACATCACCAGTCCTTGCAGTTCGTGATAAATTCATATTCGCGAGGAAACGAATACAAGGAATACCGGAATCACGAATGGCAGAGACTTTTCCCAATGCCCCAATCACGGAGGCAGTGATCGACATCAGGGCGGAATTACCCGATGACGCCTCACTTCCTGCTTTGGAGCAGCTCCACGACCTCATCAAGACCGAATATCCGAGCAAGAAATCCCGCAAGAGATTCGAAGAAAAAATCGAACTCAAAGAGGAACAGCAGCCAGTCAGAACCTCCAAGTTCCAGCAGGACGGGTACTTTTTTACTTCGGCGGACGGAAAGCGTGTCGTGCAATACCGCCTCGATGGGTTCACTTTTAACCGCCTTCGCCCGTACTCACGTTGGGAAGATCTGCGGGACGAAGCCAGAAGGGCGTGGGATATATACAGCGTTCATACCAAACCTCTCACCGTGAATAGGTTGGCCGTTCGCTATATAAACTCCGTTGAGATACCCTCGAAGAGCTTCGATTACGACGATTACTTCACCTCGGTCCCAAAGATACCGGAAGGGCTTCCTCAAGTGCTTCAGCATTTTTTCACACGCACAATGATTCCATTCCCCGAGCAGGGAGCAACGGCCGTAGTAATTCAGACGCCTTCAGGGAAGCAGGACCCGGTGATCACTGCTATAATTTTAGACATAGATGTTTTCGTGGAGAAAAGCCTGCCACCTGAAGATAAAATGATTTGGGGAATATTTGAAGAGCTACGCCATATTAAGAATGAAATCTTCTTCAAGAGTATAAAAGAAAAGACGAAGGAGCTGTTTAGATGAGTGT
Source organism: Terriglobia bacterium (assembly GCA_046705285.1). Taxonomy (GTDB): domain Bacteria; phylum Acidobacteriota; class Terriglobia; order UBA7540; family UBA7540; genus SCRD01. The sequence goes on along the minus strand of JBJKQK010000123.1, from coordinate 36,289 downwards.
TCGGCTGGCAACTGCCGGGTCTGGACAAACGTTTTCTTGGCCCGAGATCGGCTTCAGTGATGAATCCAAGCATATTCGCTCCCGACTTCTGAAGATTCTGGCAGAAGTTCGGCAGCCAATTTCCTTTTCATGGAGAGAAGAATTACAGGATGAGCTAGACGAAATCCTCCAAGACTGTTCGAAGGCAGGATGGGACGGGTACGACGCGGAGCCGGTGTCGACCGAGTCGATTGTCGCGGCACAGCAACTAATTGAAGCCTTGCCAGAGCACATCCAGGTTCCCGACGTAGTTCCTGAGCCGAGCGGAGAAATTGCCCTTGAATGGCGGAGCGGCAATCAAAAGTACTTCTCGGTGACAGTGTCGGGAACTGAATTGGTCTACGCTGGGATATTTGGCGGTTTCTGGAAGAAATACGGCGAGGAGCGATTCTTTGGGCCTCTACCCACGACGGTTCTACAGATACTTTCTCAGTATTTTTCTGAAGCTTGATCGAGTTCCTACGGTTATCTCTTCGGACGAGCGCATAAGCCGCTTTATCTTCTCTAAGCGACACATAAAAAGCGGAGCGATAAGTGCTGCCGCCTTTCTGCCGAGTAAAACAACACAAGATACGTCCGTTTACCGGACGAACAGGTGCAGCGAGAAAAAGGTTTGGCTACTGGGGAACCTCTTCGTCGAGTTACTGCGGAAAGACGGGCGCACCATAGTCGCACGCGGCGACGTGATTTCTAAAGCAGTGTGTGACCAAGACCTCAAAATAGTCTCAACCCCTCATCCTCATCCCCGGCATGCCGTTGTCCGCAACTGGCCTGACGACAAATCCCGACAACTGATCAAAGCTATGGCACTCGCTCAAAAAGCGAGCCTTCATTTGCGCTGGCCCAATCATCAGCAAGCAAAATGAGAAAACATAAATTCGAGGGAACGGCTTTGCATAGCCATCGATGTAAAAACGCCGGTCGATCCGATCCACTGGTTCCTTGACGGAAAAGAGGATGTTCGCTCTTCATATTATCTTGAAGACGTTGCCACGGAATTTCACGTACAGGGTCTCGAGCTGGATTGGGCATGCGTCACCTGGGACGCTGATTTCAGATATACGACAGAGGGGTGGGAACATTGGTCTTTTTGCGGAGATCGATGGAATCGGATCAGAAAGAGTGAAAGGCAACTCTACCTCAAGAACGCCTATCGAGTTCTTCTGACCCGTGCCCGGCAAGGTATGGTGATCGTAGTCCCACCAGGTGATCCTGAAGACGCAACTCGCAATCAGGCTTTTTATGATCCAACCTTTAAATATTTGACGGAAATAGGGTTCCCTGTCCTGTAATCTGGCATTTGCCCCATTACCGCCGCTGAGTACCGCGTCGGAAGTTTTGTAGGGGCTGCCCTTGTGGGAGCCCAGGCCGGGCACAAAGTCCTCCCATACAAACGCCGTAACTCAAATGATTCCGCCTGCTGTGACGACTTGCCGACCTCGAACTGTCGAATCCCCCCGTCGCAAAACCCCTTTTGCCCTGAGAGACTGAACAATGAGCCGGAGACGAAGGAAACCCGCGCTGAAACGGGTTTTGTAGCGCAGGCCTTTATGGCCTGCGGCACTTGGCTTGGCTTTGGGGGTTTGTGTTTTGGTTTCAGGGTTTTCCGCCCTGCACGTGCCTTTACATCGTGCCGCACGTTCTCTGAATCGAGCTCAGCGGCCGTTTTCAATACAAATACAATGCAAAAACCAAAAGCCGCAGGCCATAAAGGCCTGCGCTACAATTCTTCAATCAAGACCAGGAACCGCAGGCCGTAAAGGCCCGCGGCACCAAACCCCTCATGCTTTGCCAACCGCGGCGGGTGAAGGTAGAATAAATAGGATAAGTACGGGGCGCAGGCCCTGTTGAGGATCATGGGTACATATTTTCAAACCGGGCTCGGCAAAATTATCGGATCAAAGAACGAGCGGGAGATTAAGCGGCTGAGCGCGCGCGTGGAGGAGATCAACGCGCTCGAACCGGAGATGCAGAAGCTGGCCGACTCGGAATTTCCGCACCGCACCGAACAGTTGAGGAAGCGCCTGGCGGAAGGCGAGACGCTTGAGGACCTGCTGCCGGAAGCCTTTGCGCTGTGCCGCGAGGCCGGACGCCGCACCCTGAACATGCGCCACTTTGACGTGCAGCTGGTGGGCGGCATGGTTCTGCACGAGGGCAAGATCGCCGAAATGAAGACCGGCGAAGGCAAAACGCTGGTGGCCACGCTGCCCGTCTATCTGAACTCGCTGGAAGGCAAGGGCGTGCATGTGGTGACCGTGAACGACTACCTGGCCAACCGCGACGCCGCCTGGATGGGGCCCATTTACCGCCTGCTGGGACTGAGCGTGGGCGTGATCATCCACGACATGGAAGACGACGAGCGCAAGGTGGCTTACAACGCCGACGTCACTTACGGCACCAACAACGAATTCGGCTTCGACTACCTGCGCGACAACATGAAGTTTGAGCTGGCCGACTGCGTGCAGCCCGCCCACCATTACGCCATCGTTGACGAGGTGGACTCGATCCTGATCGACGAGGCCAGGACCCCGCTGATCATCTCCGGCGCGTCCGAAGAATCCACGGAAAAGTATTACCGCACCGATAAGGTGATTCCTCACCTGAAGATAAAAGACGATTACGAAATCGACGAGAAGCTGCGCACCGTCAGCCTGCTGGAGCCCGGCATCGCCAAGGCGGAAAAGCTGCTGGGGCTCGAAAATATGTACGACCCCGCCAACATGGAGTACATCCACCACGTCTACCAGGCGCTGAAAGCACATGCCCTGTTCATCCGTGACAAGGATTACGTGGTGAAAGACGGCGAAGTCATCATCGTGGACGAGTTTACCGGACGGCTGATGCCCGGCCGGCGATGGTCCGATGGACTGCACCAGGCCATCGAGGCCAAAGAAGGCGTCAAGATCGAAAAAGAGAATCAGACGCTCGCTACCATCACTTTCCAGAATTACTTCCGCATGTACGACAAGCTGGCCGGCATGACCGGAACGGCGGAAACCGAAGCGGCCGAGTTTGAAAAGATCTATGAGCTGGAAGTGATCGTCGTCCCTACCAACCGCGAACTGATCCGCTACGAGCATGCGGACGTCGTCTACCGCACGGAGCGCGAAAAGTTCAACGCCGCCATCGAGGAAATCAAGGAATACCACATGCGCGGCCAGCCCGTGCTGGTGGGCACCATCGCCATCGAAAAATCAGAGCACTTGAGCGCACAACTGCGCAAGGCCGGCTTCCTCCCCCTGCGCTTCCAGGAGTTGCTGAAAGCCGTGGGCATAGAAACGACCAAGGTGGAGAAGTGGGCCAAAAACCTGGTCTCTCGCTACGGACCTCCGCTCGATTGGCTGGTCCAGGCCGGCGTGCCTCCTTCTCTGGTGAAGAAAACCCTCAAGGAGGGCCGCTTTCAGACACTTGCAACCAACCCCAACGGCCAGCACAGCGCTTTCATCGAGGCTTTGCTCAAACACAAGTATCGGGTGCGCAGGTACTTCCGGCATGAAGCACCTAAGCTCGACGGCGGGCTGTTCCCTGAGCTGATTAACTTTGTGACAGGCACCGAAGAGAACACGCTGCATGTCCTCGATTACCTGGTTCAAATTCAGTGCCGCCCCCAGCGCCTGGTCGAGTTTCTCGAAGAACGCGAAATCAAGCACAACATTCTTAATGCTAAGCAGCATGATCGCGAGGCTCAGATTGTAGCCCAGGCAGGGCGCGTGGGCGCCGTCACCGTCTCCACGAATATGGCCGGCCGCGGCACCGACATCCTGCTTGGCGGCAACCCGGAATTTCTGGCCCGCGAAGAGTTCCGCAAGTCCCCCGAGAAATATCGCCAGCAGGGGATCGATCCGGAACCTCCTGAACGTCCGGCTGCCGGCACCGCAGACGAAATCTACCAGGCGTACGTCAATGCTTACGCGGATTGGCGAAAGCGGTGGACCGACTTCGTCAATCGGTTCAAGAGCACCACCGACGTTGAACACGAACGCGTGATCGACCTTGGCGGATTGCACATACTCGGCACCGAGCGTCACGAGTCGCGCCGCATCGACAATCAGTTGCGCGGGCGTGCCGGCCGCCAGGGCGACCCTGGCTCATCGCGCTTCTATCTCTCGCTTGAAGACGACCTGCTCCGCATTTTTGCCGGCGATCGCATTTCCAAGATCATGCACAAGTTCGGCATGGAAGAAGGCGTGCCGATCGAGTCAAAACTGATCACGAAGCGGATTGAAGCGGCCCAGAAGGCCGTTGAAGGCCAGAACTTCGAATCGCGGAAGCACTTGCTGGAATATGACGATGTAATGAACAAGCAGCGCGAAACGATCTACGGCCTGCGGCGGCAACTGCTCCAGGGCGACGACCAGAAAGACTATCTTCTTGATTCGATGGACCGAGTGGTTGACTGGCTGGTGACCAACCATTGCCCCAAAGAGCAGCATGCGGATGAGTGGAACATCCAAGGTTTGCAGAACGAATTCTGGGGACGTTTTGGTGTCGATCTTCGCAAGCGTGATTTGAAATTCGATCCCAAGATGCTTGACGAGTTGGCTGAGGACCTGAAGCAGGTCGTTCACCAACGGTATGAAGAGCGCGAGCAGGTTTGGGGGCCCGAGCGCATGCGATTCCACGAGCGCATGATCATGTTGCAGGTGGTTGATGCCCAATGGAAAGACCACCTGCTGGCCATGGACCACCTGAAAGAGGGCATCGGCCTGCGCGGGTACGGGCAGCGCGATCCGCTGGTGGAGTACAAGCGCGAGTCCTTCGATATGTTCGAGGCTTTGATGGACCGTACTGAGGACGAAACCCTTCGCTACCTGTTCCTCATGCGAACTCCCGAAGAGGAAGAGGAGTTAATTCGCCAGTACCAGCGCCGGAAGCGACGCGAGCAGGCGGAGATGCGCATGGTGGGTGGTGGCGGGATGGAAAAACCTCAGCAAGTTGTGCGCAAGGAGAAGATAGGCCGCAACGATCCCTGCCCCTGCGGCAGCGGCAAGAAGTACAAGAAATGCCACGGCGCCCCGACTGCAGTCGCTGCTGGAGCAGGCAAGTCCAGCGCTCAATCAGAATCTCACCCTAACTCATAGCTGATCCACCGAATTCATCCTTCACAGCCCGCCCGTCAGGAAACAGAAAACGCAAGGGATCAGGAGAAGCGAAGCCGCCGGCAGAATCAGGCACTCCCAGGTCTTGTGGCAGCCAATAGAAATGTCCAAGTTCACAGACAACTCCACGCTGGGTTCGGCCGCCGTACGCTGACTTCAAAAAAAAGCCCTCAGGATGCCTACCCTCCATCGCTCCAAATACTTGACAACGCGATCTTGGCAGCACCCCGAGGGCCCGTACACTGATTTATGTCTCTGCCTGAGCGGCGATATGCTTACTGGTCGCCGCCACCAGGAGAGATCACCACAAACATGCCTTGTCCTTGCCGATTGACCCGCAACAGCACCTGTCCCTTAGCTTCCGCGGCAAGGCGGTTGAAGTCGTTGACATTATGGATTGGCTGGCGATTGATACTCTCGATGACATCTCCCTGTTGCAGCCATCCTGCTGCCGCGCTATTCGGATCAACGCTGGAAACAACCACTCCCGTAACGGTGCTTGGGACGCCCAGTTGATCACGAAGGGCAGGAGTCAGGTTTTGAACAGAGACACCCGCGAGGGCAGTTCCCGACGGTCCCTGGCTTGTACCAGGCGTCGCGCTCGCGCTGAGGTTGCTGGGTCGCTCACCCAATGTAACCTTGATGCTCATCTGTTTTCCATTGCGGAGGATGCCCAGGTTAACGGTAGTTCCCGGATTGGTTTCTGTCACGATGGATGTGAGATCGCCTGAACCGGAAACGGTTTGCCCATTGTATGTGCGGATTACGTCGCCGTTCTTGATTCCCGCCTTGGCTGCCGGTCCTCCAGGTTCGACGTTCTGGACGAGCGCTCCCGAAGTGTCCGGAACATCAAACTGCTTTGCCAGTCCCGGGGTCAGATCACTGATCATAACTCCGAGATATCCTCTTTGTACCTTGCCGGTCTTGATCAGATCGTTCATCACATGCTTGACGGTATTGGAAGGAATGGCGAAGCCAATGCCCATAAAGCCGCCCTGGCCTCCCGGCCCCGAGTCACCGCTGAGAATTGCGGTATTGATCCCCACAACCTGGCCCTTGACGTTTACCAGGGGGCCGCCCGAGTTACCGGGATTAATTGCGGCGTCTGTCTGGATGAAATTCTCCAGGCTCTGACGCTCAATCCCAAAACGGCCAACTGCGCTTACAGCGCCACGGGTGACGGTGAAATTCAGACCGAAGGGGTTGCCAAAAGCCATCACGATGTCACCAACGTGAAGGTCATCAGAGTTTCCCCAGGCAGCCACCGGCAGGTTATCTGCGTCGATCTTGATGACGGCAATGTCGTCGATTTTGTCGGCACCTACGACCTTGGCCTTGAAGTGCCTTTTATCGGAGAGCATCACTTCGATATCGGTGGCGTGGGCAATGACGTGGTTATTCGTCACAATATAGCCCTGGGGCGATACGATCACCCCGGTACCCAACGCATGCTCTCTCTGCTCCTGCGGCCCCTGACCCGGGAATCCCGGCATGTTGCCAAAAAACCGGCGCCAAAAGGGGTTAGAAAACATGGGCGACTGTTGAACCTTGACCAACTGCGTAGTGCTGATGTTTACCACCGTAGGGCTCACAGCCTTGACAATCTTTTCATAAGCTTGATTCAACTGCTCAAGCTGATTGATGCCCGGCCCGTCGAGCGCCTGGCCGTCGGCTAGGACCACATTAGCATTGGCATAGTTGCGGTGGCCAATGTACATCACTGATGCGAGAACCAGGCACAAAATGCCGACCATCGTCAGGCTCAACCCGAGAAAATTCTCGCGGAGAAACTTCTTTGAAACGCGCGGCATGAAATATTCTCTCCTTTCGTTTATCCTTTTGCCGAGAGCTCAAATCATTGGGGGACGGGTCAATTTCAATTATTACATTAGCTACGATGCGCAAGCGACAGAACGGGGTTTCCTGCTGCATCAACCTTGAGCCACGCCAAGCCGAAACACCATCACCGTTCGCCGCCCATTGGCGAGCCTGCGCCTCCACCCGAATATTTCACCTGATATCATTAGTTTACCACACACGCGTTTAGCTACGGTAATAGCATAAGTCAAATATTCGTAAATTAATCAGCTTTAGAAATTTCACTTCGTCAAGAAGACAGGTATGCCGCGCAGCGTCGGGGGAAGGCGCGAGTGGACCGATTCGTCACGGAAGGCAAGACGCTTTGCATTTTCCTGCGGCTGCAATTGGATTGTGGTCGGCGATGAGCTCACAAATGAATTTCATCGGCTGCCCGGCCGCCCCGGCAGCTAAAGATTGCGTTGTTTTTGATTTATCGGCCGGGTGCTGATAGCAAACGCCCGTCGGATCTCGCGCCCGGGTGGCGTGGCGCAGCAGGCTCCGGCAGCAATGAGAGTTCACGCAGCTTATTCGCTATAGGCCCTACCAGATTCGGCAGTGCTCGCCAGGAGGACGGACCATGGGATCGCCAGGCTTGCAACCGTATGCCCTGGCAAAGGCCGTCATGTTCGATAGGGGTCCGTTAACCCGAAAGCGTGGTATTGGGTGAGGGTCCACATTCACCAGAAGCCGGGCGAATTGAGGAGTCATGTTTGTCGCCCAGTTCTGCGCCCAGGCGAGAAAGAAGCGCTGATCCGGAGTGAAGCCGTCGATCATTTTCGGCTCGGGCTTGCCTTCGAGACTCTTTTGATAAGCTCGGTAGGCGAGGGTAAGGCCTCCGAGATCTGCAATGCTTTCACCCAGCACCAGTTTGCCGTTTTCGTGCAACTTGCCCGCCACAATGTAACTGTCAAACTGCTTTTCGATGCACTGGGCACGCTCGTTGAAGTTCTTGATGTCCTGCGGAGTCCACCAGTTCTTCAGATTGCCATGCGCGTCAAATTTGCGCCCTTCGTCGTCAAAGCCGTGTGTCATTTCGTGCCCGATCACGGCGCCGATTCCGCCGTAATTCGACGCAGCGTCGCCCTTGGGATCGAAAAAGGGCGGCTGGAGGATCCCCGCCGGGAAAACAATCTCATTTTTCAGGGGATTGTAATACGCATTGACCGTCGGCGGCGTCATTTCCCACTCGTGCCGGTCGACCGGCTTGCCGATTTTGTTCAAGTCGCGGTGGAAATCAAACACGTTGCCATCAAGAACATTCCTGACATAGGAAGCCCGCGTGACATGGTAGGCGGAATAGTCCCTCCACTTGTCCGGATAGCCGATTTTCGGCAGAAAGGCATCCAGCTTGGCAAGTGCAGCCTTGCGGGTCTTCGGCCCCATCCAGGGCAAAGTCTTCAGGTCGTCACGGAAAGCAGCAACCAGGTTCTGAACCATCTTTTCCGCGCGGGCCTTGGCTTCCGGAGGAAAATACTTCTCCACGTATACCTTGCCCAGCGCAAAACCGAGCTCGTTATCCGTGGACTGCACGCACCGCTGCCAGCGCGGCAGGATTTTCTTCGTGCCTTCCAGCGTGCGGCCGTAGAAGTCGAACTCTGCATCGACAAACTTTGTTGAAAGCGCCGGAGCCGCAGCATGGATCAGATGCCAGCGGAGGTAAATCTTCCAATCAGCAAGAGGAACGGATTTAAGAAGTTGGTTGACCTCCTTGAAGAACTCCGGTTCGGCAACGTCAACTGCCGAAATGTGAGGATGCCCGATTTTCTGAAAGTAATCTGACCACACGAAATTGGGAGTCAGGGCCCTCAGCTGGCTCACGTTCATTTTGTGATAGGTCTTGTTCGGATCACGGCGCTCGACGCGCGTCATGGACGCTTTGGCCAGACGGGTCTCAATGCTCATCACGGTCTTGGCCTCTGCGGCTGACTTCTGGTCATTGTCGCCCAGGAGTTCGAACATCTTCTGAACGTGTGCGACATATTCTTCACGAAGTTTCTGCGACTTCGGGTCTGTCTTGATGTAGTAGTCACGATCCGGCAGTCCGAGTCCGCCCTGGTCCGCACCGGCAATCACCTGGGTGCTGTTCTTTTCGTCCTGCGTCGAGCCAAAACCAAACAGCACATTTACGCCATCGCTTTGCAATCGCGCCACTTCAGCCTGGAGTTCCGACAGGGTTTGGATGTCGTCAATCCGCTTAAACTCCGGATCGAGCGGCTTGGCGCCTGCAGCATCAATCGCTTTGGTGTCCATGCAGCTCGCATAGAAGTCGCCGATCTTCTGCATGGTTGAGCCCTGTGGCGCGTTGCGATCCATGGCGGCTCGTTCCAGAATCTGATGGAGGATTTCCTGGTTGTGTACCTGCAGTTCGTTGAAAGTGCCCCAACTCGGGTATTGAGGAGGAACCGGATTTTTCTTGATCCAGTTCCCGTCGGCAAACTGGTAAAAATTCACGCAAGGCTTCACATTCCTGTCCATCATGGACAAATCGAAGGCCTTGAGCGGTGGGATCCTGGGGACCGACGAAGATTCTTCCTGCCGGGCACTCGAGGCGGTCTTCTGCGCCGTCCGATTTTGGCACCCATAGAGCGCCAGCAAGGCCAGACCGGCAACACACCATCCCAGGAACCGGAACAACATTCTTCTTTGAGGTTTCATGGCAGTCCCTCTTGAATCAGGACAGAATGTAATATCTCCTTGCGCCAATCACACAGGCGAGCAACCCGCGAAGAAATCACGGCGGACGCAACAGCGATCAGCTAAAGGGCAATAAGCGAAGCTATTATAATGCAGAGTACGCGCGAGAATCAGACATCTTTTGGCCGGCCCAAGAGCGTGGGCCGTTGCGCTGCCCATGGATTTTCTGTACTATCCTTTCTTCGGGCACGCCGTGTGATACTCTTCCGAGCTCCCGTTCCTTCCTGACCATGGCTACGCTTCCTCCAGAGGTTTCACAAATGTCGCGCAGGACCCACCAGCGGCTGCGCCGGACGGCATATTCCATCCTGGCCGCATTTGTGGTGATTAGTTTGGCTGCCGGCGCATGGCTTTACTGGCGAGTTCACACGTGTCTGCCCCAACTCGATGGAACCCTCCGGCTTCAGGGACTCAACGGCAGGGTCGAGGTGTTGCGCGATGCGCGCGGCGTTCCGCACATTCGGGCATCATCGCTGGAAGATCTGATGTTTGCCCAGGGATATGTCACCGCGCAGGACCGTCTGTGGCAAATGGATCTGAGCCGGAGAATTGCGCAGGGCCGCCTGTCAGAATTGTTCGGGCCACGCACGCTGCACCTGGATATCCGGAATCGCACGCTGGGGCTGGAACAGGTTGCCCGGCGCGGGGTCCGAGAGCTTAATCCCGACGAGCGCAAGCTCCTTGGCGATTACGCGCGCGGCGTCAACGCCTTCATCTCAACGCATCAGAACCGGCTTCCAATCGAGTTTCTGATCCTCCACTATCACCCCAAGCCGTGGAAGGCATCCGACTCGCTCGACGTCGCCTTGAACATGGCCGAGTTGTTGAACACAACCTGGCCGGATGACCTGATGCGCGAACGGGTACGATTGACACTTGGCAGTCCGCAACTTTATGCCGACGTGTTCCCAAGCCGCTCACCGCTCGACCACCCCGTAGCACAACTGGCGCCCTCGTTGCCGGCGCCTGCTGGGACGAGCGGCAACGGCGTTTCCGGTTCAGCAACGCTCCAGCCACGTTTGCTGGACTCTCCGCAAGCAGTCATGGCTCCATTGAAGAACAACTGCGCCGGCCTTGATCCCATGCTGCAGGCTCTGGAGTCGCCAAGCTCATACAGCGGAGTGGGCAGCAACAACTGGGTGGTCAGCGGAGTCCACACGCGTTCCGGCAAGCCGTTGCTGGCCAACGATCCTCACCTTCCTTACGGCGTTCCAAGCGTCTGGTACATGGTTCAATTAAAAGCTCCCGGCATCGACGTAAGCGGCGTGAGCCTTCCCGGATTGCCGCTGGTCATTATCGGGCACAACAAACACATCGCATGGGGAGTCACGAACACGGGGCCTGATGTGCAGGACCTTTATGAAGAAACCTTCAATCCCCAGGATCCGAATGAATATCTTTACGACGGCAAATGGGTGAGAGACACTGAGAGAACGGAGCGAATCAAGGTTCGCGGAAAGCTTGATTACATATTGCAAGTGAGATCGACCCGGCACGGTCCGATCGTGTCGGATAGTGACAATCAAAACCTCGCCCTGGCCTGGACCGCCCTCTTGCCCGGCGCGCTGCACTTTCCTTTTCTGAAGATTGATGAGGCTCAAAACTGGCAGGAGTTTACGAATGCACTGAGCAACTTCGCCGGCCCGATGCAGAATTTCGTTTACGCCGATACACAGGGAAACATTGGTTTTTATGCGGCGGGATGGGTTCCCATCCGGAAGAGCGGCAATGGCAGCGTGCCCGTTCCCGGCTCAAGCAACGATTACGGCTGGCTCGGCATGGTGCCGTTCCAGGACCTTCCGCACGCCTACAATCCAAAGAGCGGCATTATCGCCACGGCCAACGGCCGCATCGTGCCAGATGACTATCCGTACTTCATCACAGCCATGTGGGGCGCGCCGTATCGGACAGCACGGATTTATCAGCTTCTAGGCGCGGAGAAGCCTTTTACCGTGGCAGACATGCTGAAGATTCAGATGGATATCCGTCCGCTTGATGACGTGTGGCTCCAGCAGCGCCTGGTGGCTGCCGCAAAAGAGTATCCGCCTCAGTCGTCCAACGTGCAATACGCATTGGCAAAGCTGCGCGCGTGGGATGGTGAAGCACGGGCTGACTCGACTGCCACGCTGGTTTGCGAGCTCACCAAAAAGGCCCTCCTTCATCGCATCCTGGCACCCAGGCTCGGCAAAGACCTTGCCGGATACCATTGGGGGATGAGCACCGTGTTTCTCCAGAACGTCATCGACAATCATTTGAACCGCTGGCTGCCGCCCGGCGATCATGATTTTAACGACACGCTGATGAAGAGCCTCGAGGAAGCTGTCCGGCAGATTCCAGGAGTTGTGGGAACAGAAAGCCGCGACTCCTGGAAGTGGGGCAACGCCATACCTTTAACTTTTCATCACCCGCTGGGAGGGATTTCGCCCCTGATGGGATGGCTGCTGAACGTCGGCCCTTACCCGCAATCCGGCACGGGATCAACCATTAAACGGGGGACGATGCAGGTGGGCCCCTCCATGCGCATGGTGGTTGATCTTGGTGACCTGAACCGCTCTGTTCAGAACATCACGCTGGGCGAATCGGGCCAGGTTTTCAGTCCGTACTACAAAGATCAGTTCGAAGCTTGGTATCATGGCCGAAGCTTTCCGATGCTGTTCAGCAATGAGGCCGTTCAAAAAGGAACGGTTCATCGCCTGGTATTGGAACCCGCTGAGGCAAACCACGCCGCGCTCGCCAGGCCAGGCAGTAAGGGATAGGCAAAGCAATGAAGAAAATAACCCGCCGGAATTCGATCTTGATGCTGGCCTCGGCGTTTGCCGCGGGAGGTACAGCCATCAAAGCTGCAGCCCAGGCCACCTCAAACTCCGCCAAAACGCCGGCAACCGGGTCTTCCCCCGCGCAGGCCGCGGGACCGGAGAGCCAGACCCCGCAGCCCTCCGCGTCCGATGTAGCCTTCCAAAAATTCGTTGACGAATATTTCGCCGGCTTCTTCAAGTTTCATCCTGCCCGCGCAACGCGTGCGGGAATTCACAAGTACGATGGGCAGCTTCCAGCCTATTCGCAGTCGGATGTTCAGCGCGAAATTGCCCGCAATCAGCGAGCTCTGAGAAACCTCGCGAAGATTCCGAACGGCAAACTTTCGGCGCTGAACCAGTTTGACGCTACGGTGCTCGAAAGCCTTATCAACGGGCACCTGCTGGATCTCACCAATATCCGCATGTGGGCGAAAAATCCGAATTTCTATAACACTTTGGCAGGCGATGCACTCTTTACCTTGATCGAACGCGACTTCGCCCCCATCGACGAGCGCCTTCAATCACTGATTGCGCGCGAAAGCCAGATCCCGGAAATCCTGAACAGCGCCCAGACAAATGTGGTAAACCCCCCGGCCATCTACACGACGGTCGCTATTGAGGGGGTTCAGTCACAGATTGCCTTTTTGCAGAACGCCCTTCCGCAGGCTGTGGCTGGGGCACAGAGTGTCGGCCTGAAAACGGAATTTGCCAAGGTCAACCAGAGTGCCGTGTCCGCTTACCAGCAATTTCTCAGTTACCTGCAGACGAATCTCACGCCCCGGTCGCAAGTAAATGTCGCCATGGGCGCCCAAAAACTCCAGATGAAGCTTCTATACGACGAGATGGGCGACATGCCGCTGGCCGATCTGCTCAAGATCGGCCAGGACGAGATGCAACGGGTCCAATCACTTTTTACGCAGGCCGCCAACATTATCGATGCCACAAAACCTCCATCGCAAGTTCTTCAGAGTGTCAGGCAAAATCACCCTGCCGCAGCTCAGATTTTTGGAGATACCCAGTCGGACCTCGCCAACCTGAGGCAGTTCGTAATCACCCATGAAATAGTGACGGTTCCGCCGGCCCCCATCCCGCAGGTGATGGGCATGCCGTCTTTCAGGCGCGATTTGACACTGGCTTTGATCAATGCGCCGGGTCCGTTTGAACAACATTCAATCCAATCTTTCTTCTATGTGACGCTTCCGGGCGCCTCCTGGAATCAGGCGCGAGCCAGCCAACTGCTCGAGTTTCTCAACCTCTACGAACTCCGCCTCATGTCGATTCACGAATCGTATCCCGGCCGTTACGTCCAATTGCTCTGGCTGAATCAGGCTCCGTCGAAAGCGCGTAAACTGGAGCCTTTCCTGAAGCCCGTCGCCACCAACAGCGACGGCTGGGCCCACTACTGCGAAGAAATGATGCTGGAACAAGGCTACGGCGAGGGTGATCCGAGCCTGCTGCTGGTCCAACTTCAGGCTTCTCTCATCCGGCTCTGCCGCTACATCGCGGGAATTCAAATGCACACCCAAGGCATGACTGTGGAAGAGGCCGCCAACCTGTTCCAGGCACAGGCTTATATGGATCCGGCCAATGCACAGCGCGAAGCAACGCGCGAAGCCCTCGATCCGACGGATCTTGCCTACACGCTCGGGAAACTTGAAATCATGAAGTTGCGCGGGGACTACAAGAAAAAGATGGGTGACAAATTCAACCTGAAAGCGTTCCACGATCAATTCCTGAGCTACGGCATTGTGCCCATCAAAATGATTCGCGAACAGATGCTGCAGGATCAAACTCCGGTTCTCTAGATCGATGCCCAAGCATCATGGTCGGCTTGCGAAGACTGTGCGGCTCATGTCACGCAACCGGTTATGAAGCCTCCATAGAGGCTATGTGAAGTACGAGGAATGAGAATCCATGGTACAGATCAGCCTTTCATTCATGACGCGACGTCGAGCAACGCGAAAGCAGTTTATTCGATTTTTCCAGGCTCTTCTGCCACGCATGCTGCTCTGCCTGATGGTTTTGACTCCGGCGGCAGTGACAACCCCAGCCCAAGCCTCGCCGCCGCAGGCAGGGGCAAATCAGCTTGAACTTTCCTACGGGCTTTTCATGCAAAGGCCCACGACTCATCTTCTGCAAGTGGAGATCAGCGTGAAGCAAGTGAAAGGTCCTGCTCTCCGGTTCGCTATGCCGGCATGGGCTCCCGGCCGGTATGCCATCTATGAATTTGCAAAGAACGTTCAACAATTCACGGCGGTTGGAGCAGACGGGGAGCCGCTTCCGTGGACGCAACCGGACCTGAACACCTGGACTGTGAACGCGTCGAATTGCGGAGGCTCAGTCGAGATTCGCTATAAGGTTTTCGCCAATGACCTGACCGGCTCCTTCTCGCAATTCGATACCTCGCACGGGGCCATCAACGGAGCCTCCGTCTTCATGTACTTAAAGGGGTACAAGCCCAACCCGCTTACCCTGACAATCCACCCCCCGCAGGGATGGAAAATCATCAGCGGTTTTTCAATGTCACAGACCCAAACGACATTCCAGGTTCCGAATTACGACATCCTGGTAGATACGCCTCTCGAAATCTCTCCTAATTGCTGGGTAAACGATTTCGAGGAAAACGGCAAGACGTTCCGGGTGGCGGTCCACAGCTACGGAGCCGACCTCAATGAGAGTGAAAACCGCTTGGCCCTGGTTGACGGGCTGAAAAGGATTGTCCGCGCAGAGATGGCCATGATGCCCGCTCCGGACTTCAACCATTACACCTTTCTGTTCCATTTCGATCCCGATTTGACCATGGGCGATGGCATGGAGCACTTGAACTCGACGGACATCATTGTTCGCGGCAGATTGTCGGGCAGCGGGCTTTCACAAGCGCTCGAAACAGCCGCCCATGAGTTCTTTCACCTCTGGAATGTGAAGCGTCTGCGTCCCGCAGGGCTGGGCCCATTCAATTACAGCACGGAGGTCTACACCAAGTCGTTGTGGTTCGTTGAAGGCGTGACCACTTACTACTCCTACGTAGCCATGCTGCGCTCCGGCCTCTGGACCCGGCAGGAATTCCTGAACCGCCTGGCCCGGGAAATCCAGACGCTCCGCAGCGATCCGGGCCGCAAGCTGATGTCCGCGGAGAGTTCAAGTTTCCATGCCTGGTTTTACGATCGAGCGCCCCAGATGCAGGAAACCAGCTTTGCCAACTCCACCATCTCGTACTACAACAAAGGAGCCTTGCTGGGAATGCTGCTCGATCTCCAAATCCGTGCAGACACTAACGGCAAGAAGTCACTGGATGATGTGCTGCGGCTCATGTATCGGAAATTCTATGAAAGCCCCGCAACCAGTTACTATCTGCGGGGCCGAGGTTACACGGAAGGGGATATTCTCCACGCCGTCAACCAGGTGTCTGGCGCTGACTTCACGTCATTTTTCCAAAAATACATCGAGGGTGTCGTTCCACTTCCGTACAATCAGATCCTCGCGAAAGCAGGGTTGATGCTCCACGTTGCGACATCGGAAAGTGCACCTCCAAGCCTTGGTGCGTTAGTGGAACCGGTTGACACGGGGCTCAGGATTCTGGCCGTCCAGCCCGGTGGCGCGGCAGATCGCGCCGGTTTGAGCAGTGGCGACGTACTCATCTCGGTGGACGACCAGTCTCTCGTCACCGATAGTCTGAACGATCGGCTGAGCATCTACCCTCCGGGCGCCAAGGTTTTGTTTGAGGTGGATCGTCACGAAAAACGTCAATTTATTTACGTCACGCTCGATCCGCCAGCGCCGGACGAGTATTTGATCGGAGTTCTCCCCGGCGCCACAGAGCAGGAGGTACGGATTCGCCAGGAATGGTTAGGTGGGAGCCAGGCAGGATCAGGCCAGAGTTCTACAGCGAATCACCCCGGCCGGGACCTCAGGAAAATCGCCGCTTCTTCCTGACATAGTACGAAATCACACCAATCAGAACGGCAAGCGCGACCGCGGCCATGACGATCTCGTTGACTTCCACAAAGTGCTGCTGAACCAGTTGCCAACTGTTTCCGAACAGGAATCCCACATAGGTGATCGTGATGGCCCAGGCCGTCGCCCCCGTGAAATTGAAGAACAGAAAACGTCGGTAAGGCATGCGAAAAAGCCCCGCAAGGATTCCCGCAAACATACGCAGACCCGTGATGAACCGGCCCGTAAAGACAGCCCACTGTCCGTATTTCAGGAATAAGGCCTGAGAATGGTCAAAAGATTTTGCAAGGACTCGCACTCTGCGGATGAATCTTTCGATGAAAGGTGGGCCGCCGTAGTAGCCGATGAGAAATCCCAGCGAGTCCCCGAAAGTAGCTCCAGCGATCCCCACAAGGATGCTCGTGAAAAGGTCAATTCGCCCGTGGTAGGCGAGGAATCCTGCAAATAGGAGAACCGTCTCGCCCGGGATGGGAATCCCCGCGTTCTCCAGCATGACTCCGAAAAAGACCACCCCATAGCCATACCTCGAAAAGAAATCCGCAAGCGTCTGGAAAATCGTGTGAGCCATGTTTGAGAAATGAATGAAGAACTTCTCCGGACGGGCCAAGGCCTAAACCAGATAATAGCCTATAGGGTTGTCCTGGTCACCTTTTATTAGCCTGCCTGGGCGCTTGGTGACCCTCGTCAGCGGCGCCAGAGGCATGTTAAACTACGCTGAATGCGCGAACCGATCCTTCAGCGACTTGAGAAGCGTCCCCTGGTTTGCGATGGGGCGATGGGCACCATGTTGTACGCCAAGGGTGTATCCCCGAACCGGTGCTTTGACGAGCTGAACCTCACCTCGCCTCAGCTTGTTAAGGAAGTGCACATGGGCTACGTCAAAGCTGGCGCCGAACTTCTTGAAACCAATACCTTTGGCGCAAACCGCTTCCGCCTGGCCAAGTTCGATTTGGCAGACAAAGTCCGTGAAATCAATCTGGCCGGGGCGCATCTGGCTCGTGAGAGCGCCGGTGAAGACCTTTATGTGGCCGGGTCCGTCGGACCTCTCGGTCTGCGTCTCGAACCCGTGGGCGCGACCTCGCTTGAGGAGGCCCGAGCCGCCTTTCGCGAGCAGGTAGAGGCTCTCGCGGACGGAGGCGTGGACTTGATTGTAGTCGAAACAATGATGGACCTGGAGGAAGCTCACCAGGCTTTGCTTGCCGTGCGGGAAGCCGGTTCTCTGCCGGTAGTTGTCCAAGTGACTGTCCAGGAGGACGGGAACACGCTTTCCGGCGCAAGTCCGGAGGACTTTGCACGCCAACTCGACGCCTGGGGAGCGGACGTCATTGGAATCAACTGCGGAATCGGGCCGGCAGCTGTTCTTGAAGTGCTTGAAAGAATGGCCGCCGTGACAACCAGGAAGCTGTCAGCCCAGCCGAACGCCGGCTTGCCCCATTCCGTCGACGGCCGAACCCTTTATCTTTGCTCGCCGGAATACATGGCCGAGCGCGCCGGCCGTTTTATCCAGGCCGGGGCCAGAATTGTAGGCGGATGCTGTGGGACCACCCCACAGCACATCAAGGCCATCAAAGAGGCTGTGAAATCGCTCGGCCCCCAAGCAGTTCGGGCAACTGTCGAAACAGCCCTTCCGCCGGCGCCGGCGCCGGAACCCTTGCCAGTCGAGCACCGTTCACGCCTCGCAGAAAAGCTTCTTCAGGGCAAATTTCCCGTTGTTACGGAGATCGTTCCACCCAAGGGGTGTGATCCCGTGCGCGAAGTCGAAGGCGCCCAGTATTTGAAAAGCCACGGAATAGATGCAGTCAACATCCCGGACGGCTCCGGGGCGACAGCCAGGATGAGCGCTCAGACGCTGGCAGTCATCATCCAGCAACAGGTGGGAATCGAGGTACTGCTGCATTTCAGTTGCCGGGGCCGCAACGTGCTCAGCCTGCAATCCGACCTGCTTGGTGCTTACGCCCTGGGCATCAGAAATGTCTGGGCCGTGACGGGAGATCCGCCTCAATTCGCCATTTTCCCATCGGCAACGGCTGTGTTTGACGTGGATGCAATCGGGCTGGTAAACGTGCTCAGCAACCTGAACCGGGCTCTGGATATTGGCGGAAATCCCCTCGGAACCCAGACTGATTTCCTGATTGGCGTGGGGCTCAATCCCAACGCCGTCAATCCTGATGAAGAGTTGCGCCGGTTTGAATACAAAGTGAAGGCAGGCGCCAACTTTGGCGTGATACGACCGGTGTTTGATATTGGCCGCCTTACCGGCTTTCTTCGCCGGGTCCGGGAGCTTGATGTTCCGAAGATTCCACTTCTAGCCGGAATCCATCCGCTGACGAGCTATCGGAATGCTGAGTTCTTGAATAATGAAGTTCCTGGAATCTCGGTTTCGACGGAAATCCTCAGCCGCATGCGGAAGGTTGACAGTGGCGACCGGGCTCGCGCCGAAGGCTTGAAGATCGCGCAGGAGATGCTCAGGGAAGTTCGGGAGCTTGTGCAGGGAGTCCAGATTGTGGCACCCTTTTCCCGATACGCTATGGCCGTAGAAGTCATCGAGGCCCTGAGTGAACACAAGAACGAGTCTGAGGAAAAGAATCGCCAGCCCTCATACCCCGGCCAGGCAAAGGCAGTGTGAGGGTTCACCCGGAGGATCATTAAATCGCGATATGTCGCAACCTGCAAAAGCCGCCAAACCGGAACCATTCGAAAAGAATCTTGAACGGCTGGATGCCATCGTGCGCCAGCTCGAGGACGTTGACCTGCCTCTGGAAAAGGCCCTGCAGCTCTATGAGGAAGGGATGAAGCTGTCAGAGGTTTGCCAGAAGCAGCTTCAGGAAGCCGAGGGCCGGGTTCAGGTTCTGATGAAAAGAGCCGGCGGAAAGATTGTGGCTGAACCTTTTGAAAGCGCCGAGAAAGAGACGGAAACGCCTTGAGCACTTCCACCACGGTCTCACAATATCTCGAGGAGCAGCGCGGCCTGATCGATCGGGAGCTGGATGGGTTGCTCCCTCCTTCGGATACCTATCCGCCGTCCATCCACGAGGCAATGCGTTATTCGGTTTTTGCCGGAGGCAAGCGTCTGCGGCCGATTCTCTGCGCCGAGGCTGGGCGGTTGCTCGGGGCCGGAGAAGACCCGTCTTTGCTGAGGGTCGCCGCCGTGCTGGAGCTGGTTCACACTTATTCCCTGATCCACGACGATCTGCCTGCGCTGGACAACGATGACTTGCGCCGTGGCAAGCCCACCTGCCATCGCGCTTTTGGTGAAGCCACTGCGATCCTGACGGGCGATGCGCTGCTGACGCTGGCTTATGAGGTGCTGGCCGACCCGGGTATATGCTCTCCGGAATGTCAGCTCCGCATCATTTTTGAGCTGGCGCATGCCACCGGGACACGGAACGGCATGGTGGCCGGCCAGGTGATGGACCTTGAAGCCACCAACCTGGCCGTTGATGCCGACACGCTTGAATTCATCCACTCATCCAAGACCGGAGCGTTTCTTTGCGCGGCCGTGCGCTGTGGGGCGATATTCGCCGGCGGGCAGGAATCCGACCTTGAGCGTCTTACCCTCTATGGGCGGAAGATTGGGCTGGCTTTTCAGATAGTCGATGATCTGCTTGACGTGGTCGGCTCAAGCGCTACACTTGGCAAGACCCCTGGTAAAGATGATCACCAGCGCAAGGCAACGTACCCGGCGCTTTACGGAATTGAAGAATCTCGCCGCAAAGCCGCCCTGCTGATCCAGCAGGCCTGTGAAAGCCTGGAATTTTACGGCAAGGCAGCGATCAGGCTGCAGGAGTTAGCCCATTTTCTGATCGAGAGGACTGCCTGATGACATACCGGTATCTCTCACGCATCGACTCGCCCGCAGATCTCAAGAAGGTCCCCCGCGAAATGCTGCCGCTGGTGGCCGAGGAGCTTCGCGACTACCTCATCTCCGTAGTGTCCAAAGTGGGCGGACACCTGGCCTCCAGCCTCGGGACCGTCGAACTGACCCTGGCCTTGCACTACGTGTTTGATACCCCCAAAGACAAAATCGTCTGGGACGTGGGCCACCAGGCATACGGCCACAAGGTTCTCACGGGCCGGCGCGACCGTCTGGCCACGATTCGCCAGTACGGAGGTATTTCCGGATTCCCGGTGAGGAATGAGAGTCCTTACGACACTTTCAATGTGGCCCATGCAGGTACAGCCATTTCCGGAGCACTCGGCATGGCCGTCGCCCGCGACCTGAAGGGTGAAGATTTCCATGTGATCGCGGTGGTTGGCGATGCCGGACTGACCTCCGGTCTCGAACTCGAAGGCATCAACAATCTGGGAACCCTTCAGAAAAAGGTCCTGGTCGTTTTGAACGACAACGAAATGTCAATCTCTCCGAACGTGGGAGCGATAGCCGGGTATCTGAACCGCGTGGTACACGGCCAGGCCTATCACCGGATTACTCAGGAAGTCGAGAAAATGGTCCTGGCGGTTCCGCGCCTCGGCCCGCGGCTGCTGAGGCTATCAAAAGACCTGGTCGAATCCGCCAAGGAGGCGTTGATTCCGGGCCTGGTTTTCGAGGAACTGGGCTTTGACTATGTGGGCCCGATCAGCGGGCACAGCATTGAGGAACTTCTCACCGTTCTTGCCAGGGTCAAAGACAATCCCCAGCCGACCCTCTTACACGTTGTGACGCAGAAGGGCAAGGGATATCCGCATGCTGAAAAGCTGCCGGTAAAATTCCATGGCGTGACGCAATTTGATGTTGCCACCGGGGCTTTTCGCAAGGCTCCGGCAGCAGCACCCAGCTACACTTCCGTTTTTGGCGAGACGGTGTGCAAGCTGGCAGAAAAAGACAAGCGGATTGTGGCCATTACTGCCGCCATGGCCGAGGGAACAGGCTTGGTGGACTTTTCCAGGCGCTTTCCTGACCGCTTTTTTGATGTTGGCATTGCCGAACAGCATGCCGTGACCTTCGCCTGCGGACTAGCTTGCGAGGGCATGAGGCCGGTGGTGGCGATCTATTCCACCTTCTTGCAGCGGGCCTACGACCAGGTGATCCATGATGCCTGCCTGATGCGACTGCCCGTCGCCTTCGCCCTTGACCGCGCCGGAATCGTAGGAGCCGACGGCCCCACGCATAATGGGCTTTACGACCTGTCTTATCTTTCTGCAATTCCCGGTATGGTTGTCATGGCGCCCAAGGACGAGAACGAGCTGCGCCACATGCTGGCGACCGCAGTTAGTGTCAACGGGCCGGCGGCGGTCCGTTATCCTCGTGGCAACGGATTCGGCGTTCCACTCGATCCGGAATTCAAGCAACTGGAGATCGGCAAAGGTGAAATCCTTCGGGAAGGAAGCGACATTGCTATTCTAGGGCTCGGAAGCATGGTCTATCCGGCCCTTGAATCAGCCGAGCGGCTGGAGGCTGCCGGAATCCACGCTACAGTGATCAACGCCCGTTTCATGAAACCACTCGACCAGGAATTGATCTGCTGCCTCGCCGCAGAGAAGCAATTTCTGGTGACGGCGGAAGAGGGCACGGAATGTGGCGGCTTTGGCGCTGCAGTCGCAGCGCTCCTTCAAGACCGGCGAATTCCGACCAGCCTTCTCCGCATCGCCGTGCCTGATCGCATCATCCCTCACGGCGCACCCAGCCTCCTCCATGCGAAATTCGGGCTGGATGCCGATGGTATTGTCGAAAAGATTCAGAGCTTCGTCAACAAGACGCCCACCGTGCGCGGGCTGAGCGTGTAGGCATCGCTGCCTCTCGCTATCGCCGTCTCAGCATTCCATTAAATCGCCAGCCGTTCCATCGGCGGGCTTGAATCCACACCGCTCCCGTCGCCTGTTTGTTCTATAATGGCTGGCAATCATGAACATCAAAACGAGTTGTTCGTCCCTGCCGCCGGCTAATCTTTGCATTTCTTTGGATTGCCAGGCCCGTCACGAAACTTCTTCGTGAAAGGGAACTGGCGACGGTTTCATGACGGCGGCGGAGTCGAACAGGTCCAGGAGGAGGATTGATGAAACGTCGGACATTTCTTCAAGCAGCAGGATTGGGAGGAGCGGCCACGGTGGCCGCCAGGGGAGTCGCGGGTCCAATGCCCTCTGGGCAAAGTGCCGCCATTGCGTCATCCTCAAAGGCATCAGGAATGAAGATTACGCGAATTCGTTTTTATCATAATCCCAAGTCACCGCCGACCTTCAACCAGAGTTTCAACATCGTGACGGTGGAAACCGACCAGGGAATCACCGGCGTGGGCGAGGGCGGATCTCTAGACATGGTCAAGCAGTGCGCCGCGATGCTGATCGGCGAGGATCCCGGGCGCATTGAACATCTGTGGCAGATGATGTTCCGAGGATACTTCTATCCTGCGGGTCGTGAGAAGCTGGACGCTATCGGCGCCATTGATCTGGCACTTTGGGACCTTAAGGGCAAGGCGCTGGGTGTGCCGGTCCATGAACTGCTCGGGGGGCTCTCGCGCGACCACGTGGAATGTTACTCGACCGGCTTTCCTCGCCAGGGCTCGCTTAAAGAGACCGCGCACGCCTGCATCGAGGCCGGTTTTCGAGCCTTCCGCTTCGCCACGGCAGACCCGCCACACGGGCAGCCGTTCAATTCTCACCAGGCAGTTCGCAGGACTTATCAGGACTGCGTGCAAATTCGCGAAGGCGTGGGGCCTGACGCCGACTGGGCGCTTGACTATCACACTCGGCTGGATTTCCCCAGCGCCGTGCGCCTCTCAACGTTGATTGAACCGCTCGAGCCATACTTCGCGGAAGATTTGGTACGCTCGGAAAACTCAGGCGTTTATCGTGAACTGCGCGCGCACGTCAAGGTGCCCATCGCCGTGGGCGAGCAGTTTGGCAGCAAGTGGGACGTCCGCTGGCTCATTGAAAACCAGTTGATCGATTTCTCCCGGATGACGCTACCCAACGTCGGCGGCATCACGGAGTATATGAAAATAGCGGCGCTTTGCGACACCCATTACGTCGGACTCATCCCGCATTTTACAGGCCCGGTATCCGAGGCGGCGCTGGTCCACTGCTGCGGTGTCTTTCCGGGGCCAGTCATGATGGAAATGACCGGTACCGGCATGCACGATTATCCCCACCTGCCGCAATTCTACGACTTCAAGAAGGGCAACCTGTGGCCCAATCAGCGTCCCGGACTTGGAGTGGAACTCGATACGAAACCCCTGCAACTGGCCGCTGAAATCACGGAGCGCTACCGCCCCATTCCCATGTTCCAGCGTCCCGACGGGTCCATCACAAACTGGTAGGTGGGGTTGGCCGGATTTTTCCGGTGAGGTTGCGCGGGGGCGCTGAACTCTATTCCGGCGTCCCTCCGCGCAAACGATGAGCGGACGTGCCAGCAAATCATCGGGGGCTTTGCGAAGGCACCTTGAGGCGGACGAAATCACTCCCCTCCGGCGGTCTAATCGCCCCGGCACTGCCGGTAATCAGAATTCGCCTTCGCCCGAGACGCGCAAGGCCAAGGCTCTTACTGCAGCGCGCTCTGTAGAAACCGGAACCAATGCCGTCTGCGTGGCGTGAGCAGCGGCCGCGCCCACCAGCGCTCCCTGCTCTTCCCGCAGGAAAACCAGCTTCGAGCCGTCTGGCTTGGCGTCAACCGTGATGACGTCGCCCAGGCAGACCTGCTTGGTGGCCATCAGGTTCGATAAAGGGAAAACCAGGTACCGCTCAATCGACCGCTTCAGGTGGCGCGCGCCGGATTTTGGGTCGGTTCCTTCCCGGAGAAGCAGATCGCGCGCTGGCCGCGTACACTTGAAGACAAACTGGTTGCCTGGGGCCGCAGCGGTGATCCGTTCCTGCACCCTGGCCAGTTCGATGTCGAGAATCTTCTCCAGATGTTCTCTCCGCAGTGACCGGAAGACAATCACTTTGTCGATGCGGTTCATGAACTCCGGAGAAAACTTGCGCCGGGCGGCTTCCACGGCCACGCGATAGATCTTATGGTCCAGCTCCTCGTCGCCGGATGCCGCCTCTGAAGAGAATCCCATCCCTCCCCGCATCAGTTTTGAAACCTCCTGCGAGCCCAGGTTGGAAGTCATAAAGATAATAGAGTGAGAAAAATCCACACGCCGGTTGTCACCCAACGTCAGCGTGGCCCTGTCCAGAATTCCCAGCAGCAGGTGCCACAGGGCATCGGAGGCTTTTTCAATCTCGTCGAAGAGGATGAACGAAAGCTTCAGTGTCTCGGTGTGGTAGGCTTCAAGCGCCTCCTGCGTGATCAGAGGCTGCGTCTCCCGGTGGCCCAGATAGCCGGGCGGCGACCCGATCAGCTTGGCGATTTCGTGGCTGTGCTGGAACTCCGCGCAGTCAATCTTCAGAACGGCTTCGGGCTTCCCGAACAACACCTCGCTGGCCGCCTCCACCAGCCGCGTCTTGCCGGAACCGGTAGGTCCCAGAAACAGCAGGTTGGCCAGCGGCCGACCAGGGACCGCCAGCCCCGCCTTATAAACTTGATAGACTCTTGCCAGCCGTCGTACAGCCCGGTCCTGCCCCACCACGCGCCTCTTCAGCGCCCGCTCAAAGTCCTTCACTTCGGGACTGTGAATTGTCGGATCCAGGATTGTTTGAATTTGAGACATCCTAATTGTCCTCCCTGCCCTACCTTGGGTAAGGCTGTGCTCTTCCCCGACGCAGTTGATTCAACTTAACGTCCAGAGTGGTGCGAAGCAGTTTCAGGCTCGAAGTCAATTGCCCGACCAGCTCACGATCGTGCGTCATAGCGAGAACCGGCAAATGGAGGTCACCAATATCAAGATGGAGGCTGCGAATGCTGGCGAGCAACTCCCGCAGTTGGTGGGAGTCGTTCTCGAAAGGTCGAACCAGCTCCTGGGAAGCCTTCTTCCTTAATCCCTTCCAGTCAATTTCCACAAAGGGATGCCGGGAAGTCACTCCCCGAATTACATCGTCGCTGATGCGCGGCCGGCGGCCCAGATTGGCCAGATGAACCTGGCGCACTCGGCCGTCCTGCCGCATATTGTGAACAAGGTAATACGATTGTCCTCTCTTTCTAATAAAAGCCATTGGGCATCTTCACCACGTAGTGGATACTCTACCACTACATATAGGTATTGACGCAAGTAAAAAAATATGGTTACAGCTATAAAAACTTTTTCTGCTCGAAATCGTCCGTCGCCTTGAACCATGCGGTCGCCACAGGTCTCCCGACGCGCCCCTCCCGGCATGCACGCACAACCTTTTCGGCCTGCCGGGAACTGTCCCTGGGAACAGGTTCCAGACAGGGATCTCCGACCGCCGCCAAGCCCTTACAGTGCTCGTCCTTGCCTACCCGCCGAGCCGATCCAGGGTTTTGGCTATGCCTGTTTCCATTCCGCAATGTCATCTGCTGGAATGGAACATTTTTAAACTACGGCTGCGGCTCCGTCCATGATGTGACAAACGTCATACAGACATGTGATCAAAATCACTATTTGGCCCGTGACAAAAGTCATACCTTGCTGCGGGAACCTTCTTTACCCTTTATGTCTTGCGGAAACACCATGGGAACTCAGATTCATGCCGGCGATGCAACATCGGTCCCGCACATCCCGGTCGAGCCGCCTGGGTCACAAATCGCGCCCCGGACGCTGAAAAAGAGACTGGTCCGGCGCCGCAGGCGCGACCATTCCCAGCAACTCCGGCGCGGCTTTCAGATCGTATTCCTCTTGATGAATGTCTGGCTGGGCTGCCAGTTTTACCTCTGGGTCCGCCAGTTTGAAGTTGCAGGCTCGCCGGTCTCTGTCGGGCGGCCGGCAGGCGTGGAGGGCTGGCTGCCCATTGCCGGGCTGATGAACCTCAAGTACTGGCTTACCACCGGCCACATTCCGGCCATCCATCCCGCGGCCATGTTCCTGCTGCTGGCTTTTCTTTCCATGGCGTTTCTTTTTCGCAAGGCTTTTTGCAGTTGGCTCTGCCCGGTGGGAACCGTCTCGGAATATCTCTGGCGCGTGGGCCGCAAGATTTTCAGGGGCACTTTCCTCCTGCCGTCCTGGCTGGATATTCCCATGCGGGCGCTCAAGTATCTGCTGCTCGGATTTTTTGTCTGGGCGGTTGCCGGCATGTCGGCAGAAGCCATCGCGAGTTTCATGCACACTAACTACGGCCTGATCGCCGCCGTCAAGATGCTCAATTTCTTCCGCTTCCTGGGAGTAACAGGGATGGTGGTAATCAGCCTGCTGGTTGTGGCGTCACTGTTTGTGCAGAATTTCTGGTGCCGTTATCTCTGCCCCTACGGAGCGCTGCTTGGCCTGGTTTCCCTCGCCAGTCCGCTCCGCATCCGGCGGAACGCCGAGGCGTGCATTGACTGCGCCAAGTGCGCCCGGGCCTGCCCATCGTCGCTGCCCGTGGATAAGCTGGCCAGCGTTCGCTCGGCGGAGTGCACGGGATGCATGGCGTGCATCGCCGTCTGCCCGGCCGACGGCGCGCTTGAGATGTCAATGCCGAAGATGTTGGCATCCAAAAGGAAGAAGAACGGCCTGCCCGCCTGGGCCATGGCGGCCGGCATCGCGCTGCTTTTTCTGGGTCTGGTCGGATTCGCCAGGGCCACCGGCCACTGGAACTCCCACATTCCCGTCGCCGTCTACCGGCAGCTTGTCCCCCACGCCGACCTCGCTCAGCATCCCATGCCCTGAGTCGTGCTGGCGTCCTTAATCGGTGACGGTCCCGCTGGGGCGACATCGAATGAGCCTTTCGGATTACTGGCGCAACCCGGGTTACTGCGCCGGCGGGTCCATCTCTTGATCCTGACGCTTAGTGCTCGTCTTTTTCCGTGCAGGCCGCGCCGATCCATTTGGACGTGAATGTCTGGTTGACGTTCATGGTATTCCCTCCGCCGGTGACCTTCGCTTGCACCCACCCTTTGACATTTTCAGAATCGGACGCCTCGATGCGGACGTTCGCATTGATTGTACTGCTTTCCTCCGTACAGACCTCTTTGATCTCCATCTTGCTGCCCGTTGAAGTGAGGACGGTTTCCTTGCAGGACTTCCTGTCATTGAACGGGTCCTTCTCCAGGTCCTTCCTGGTAAGGCAGGTCCTGCGGGTCCTCGTCTCGGGCCTTCCGGTGGCCATCTTGCCCATCGCAGCTTCAACCTGGGCGCGCTGTTCAGGGGTCATCCTGTCCAGCCTTTCCTGCGGGATGGGCGGAGCCCCGCTGATGGTAGTGGTGAATTTCGTTTCCCATGCCCCCGTCTTCACGTTGAGCGGCTGATATTTTCCAGCCGCCAAAAGAATGGACGCCCACAAACAAGCCACGGCCCAGAGTGTTAGGTTTCGCATTCAATCCTCCTTAATCGAACCGTTCACGAATCATTTTTAGAAAGCCACCAGGGCGGACCGGAGAGCGCGCCTACAGCAATCCAAGTTTGGCCAGCAGGATAGCCATACAAACCACCGAAAGGGCTGCACCACCCAACACCATTAACGCTGCGCGTTTTCGCAAACCGCTTTCGACCTGCCTCTCCGTCTTCGATGAAATGAGAAACTCTTTTTCGGTGACGCCTTTTACGATCATGTTGTGATCATTCGCATCCTTCGGGTGAGGATTTTCCACGCAGGTGCCGCTGATGTCGTAGGAGCCACCGGGCACCAGGCAAAATTCAGTGAGACGATAGCGGCCACTGGCAGCGCCAAACAGGCCGGCAGCGGCCCCTGGAGCCCCGCCAAAAGCCTGCATCATGGCGTTTATTTTTGGACCTGAGTCCGGCTCACCGACCATCAGTTGCGCGCGCTGTAAGCCCTCCATGAATTCGGGGCTTCCGGGTGGGTGCCGGAGCGCCTGGAGCGCAACTTGCCGCGCCTCTTCATGACCTGCGTCGGACTGCGGGCCCATCGATTCCAGGTAATGCTGAATTCTCGGCGCCATCAGGGCCATCATTCCACCCATAAACTCCGGCGAACCCGGCGTGTTCTGGAACACGCCCACCAGCGCCTGCCTTTTCTGTTCTTTCCCGGAATCCTGAAGCGGCCCTACGGCCTTCAGCCCGCGTTCGAACAAGCCTCCGGCCCAGTGCGCATCCGCCTGGTTAACGTATTTCAGCAACTCCTCCTCGGTGGCCGCCACGCCTGTGCCCGTACTTGCCCCCCGGCCGGCCTCGCAACGCGCTGTCTGCGGGAGATCGAATTCCGCTTCTCTCGCGTCCACAAGCACTTTGCCGGTGGCGTCGGCAAGATAGAACGGCACGCCGTCCACATCGGTGCGATGATGCGACCAGTGGCCTCCATGGCCGTCCGATTCGGTTTTCCAGCGTTCGATGATCACCTTGAAGGCCAAGCACTGTGTGTGGCTCACCGGGGATGGCACCGTCGTTTCGCCCTGGGCTTTTCCGTGAACCTGCACAAAGCCCATGGGCACACTGCGGATCGGGATCTCGGGCGTGTCGGCAATCAGCAGGTAATTCCGATACTGGCGGAACCCTTTGATGAAGGTGTAAATGCCTAGTCCGAATCCGAGCACTGCATAAACTGCCAGGTTGTCGTCATGCGCCATAGCGATAGCTCCAAGAGCGGACGCCACCCATGCGGACCGTCGTTTCCCGCTCGGGCAGACAGCTCACCTGCCCGCCGAAGGCCGCGGCTTCTCTTTTGATTAAAGGAAATCCCCAGATTCTAGAAACAGTTTTGCACTACACCAATCCGCTGCAACTGGCGAAGCGCCCCCCGGCCGCGATGAGGCTCACAGGCCGGTCAAGTTATCCTCTCACCAGTCCCACGTGGCGGTTGAGAGCACATGCCTCCGTCGTTCCGTTCGTCGCGGCCGGACGAACCGCACAGAATCCGGCCGTCGAAAGAGAGTTCATTTCGGTTTGATATCGAATGATTAACGACTGGTATGTCGGCTTCATCAGGCACCCACCTCACTGAGTGCACCCTGCCTGGACCTTGTATGACTACCCCGTGGTTGCAATCTAGCACTTTTCTGGAAAGAAGTATACGGATTCTTGCTGGGAAGAGACGCGTGTTGGCCTTGAAGCACCGGTCTTCAAGCCGGAGTTGGGGGTTGCGCCGGACGGAGGCCCAGCGCTGAAGCAAAGGAAGGCGGGCTACTCCTGGCCACCCCTGGCTGGAGCGGTGTCCCGACCCGGGACAACGTCAATCTGGAAGGCGGGGTCAGCCGCAGGCACGTATGTAGTGGGCAGGCCGAGTTCGCGCCGCACGATGTTTGCACCCTGAGCGATTGCGCTCGCTTTGTAGAAGGCAATTTCGCGGTTTGCGCCCTGGCGCCCGAAGCCGCAGTCGCTTGAGGCGATCAGCCGTTCCGGTGGGATATATTTCAGCGCTTTGCGAATTTCCGTCGCAACGTCTTCCGGCCGGTCGGCCTGCAGCGTTCTGTGGCTGACCACACCGATGGCGATCTTCTTCTTGAGCACGTGCTTCAGAGGCTCGAAAAGCTCCAGATCCTTCTGGTTGCGGTCTTTCATCTCGAGCGTCCACACATCGCCGCGGCAGCGCTCCAGATAAATCTCCATCGAGTTCGCATAGCTGGTATCTTCCATGACGCGTTGCATGTTCGGATTGCCCCAGCAGGTGTGAATCCACAGCTCCACGTCATCGAGCCCTTGAACCTCACGATTGAAGGCGTCAATCAGGAATCGGACCTCCTCGTGATCTTTGCCGAAAGTGTTCGCCATAAAGTGGAAGGTCGGCTCCTCGGTCTGGATGCACCGGCAGCCGGCGTCGCGCAACGCGAGGAGTTCCTTGTTCATGGCCTCCGCCATGTCCCAGATGACTTGGCGCTTGTCCTTATATTTGGGCGTGTAGATATCGAGAAAAAGTGCCATCACCTGCGAGCAGCAAGTGCCGAACTTGATCGGCTTCCGTGTTTTGCCCTGCGCAATACGCCAGATCTTGGGATAATCGAGCGGGCGGTGCTCGATCTTATCCACCACATGGGGCCAGCGCCAGCCCGTGTAAATCTCATTCAGCAACGTGCCGGGCGGATAATGAAGCCAGGGTGCAGTAGTCTCCTCCGGCTGCAGGTGATCCCCTTCAAATCCCTTCCATCGCTGCAGCGGATAATGATGCCAGGCGCGGCCTGCCAGATCCTCATCCACGTGGAAGTCGCCATGCACAAGGACGTCGAGTCCGGCTCGCTCCTGGTCGCTGATCACCACCGACATGGCATCCTGGAACTTCTCGCGGAAACGCACATCGAGCATGCAGGTATCCATAGGGCGGCCCCACATGCAGACGTCAAACCAGCGAGGACGCGGGAACGATCCGGTCACCGTCGTCGGTAAAACTAAATCCTTCGTAGCTGTAAACATTGAAGTCTCCGGTCCTCCCGCACTTTACCACAAGATTCCTGCACCAACGTTCATATTAGGAACTCGGACAGCTTACAGTGCAACCATATTTCTCAGAGGCTGATTGGCTTTTTGCAACCGCTGACAAGAGAACCTTAATCCCGCTTCTTGAGACGGTCAAACAGGGGAAACAAGATCACGCCGAGGGCAATGTTGACGATAGTGCTCGTTGCAATATGGAGAGGTTCGAAAGGAGCCGGCAGCCCGAGCACTTGATGGGTGAGGAGGTAAATAAAGCTGTTGTGCACGAACACAAGCGTCCCTATCAGAAGCGCTCTGATCAGAAGGTTGTCGAACTCGAGCTTCAGGCCCGCCGTTGCCGCCAGATATCCCACCAGAGCCTTCGCCATGCCCATTTGCCCCAGAAAGCCGTGAGACATCGCGTCTTCAAGGATTCCCACGCTGGTTCCAAAAAGCGTGCCAAAGATTTGGTTCTCCCTGATCATTGAAAAATAGATCGTGACCAGCAGCGGAAACTGGAACAACCGGGCGAGAGGGAATACTGGCGGAAGCGTGACTTCCAGCAATATGCTCGCAAACACCACAAGCAACAATACCGCAGGGTGGGTTCGATAAGCCTCCTTGGGTCTGTGGCGAAAGGTGTCCATATCATCCAGTCGTGATGGCTTGCCCGCATGTCCCGTGCGGGAACCGAGACGCGCGCTGCGTTTCTGCCGTGAGTTTTGCGATTGCTGAAATCACGGAGACGAGTACCGAGGCAGTCTCAAGGGCGCCCCTGGTTTGAGGCCTCCGCCGGCTCCGAGGAGGACCCCAGGAGAATCAGCACATCTTCAAGCCGATTAAGAGAGGCGGCAGGCTTGACGGTAATCCGCTGGTAAATGTTGCCTTCCTGGGCGCGGACAACGTACCCCACCAGCAAGCCCTTCGGATAGACCTGGTCCAGACCGGAAGTGATGATAGCCTCCCCGGTGGGTATTTTTTGATCGTCCATCACGTAGTGCAGGTGGCAACCGTCCTGCCCGGCACCCATCAGAATGCCTTGAATGCGGCTCTTTTCCAAAAAACAGCCAACCCCGCATGTGGGGTCCGTGATCAAGAGAACCTGTGCGGTATGCGGATAGACGGCCGCAATCTTGCCGACAACCCCTTCCGGCGTGATCACGGGCATATCAACTTTGAGGCCCGCATCCTCGCCGCGATCGATGACGACCGCCCTCGAACCATCTTCCGGGCTGGCGGCGATCACCTCCGCCGCAATGCTTCGGAAGGGTGCGCGCGCTTTGAAATTCAGCAAAGCCTTCAGTCGGTCAACTTCAGCGGCCTTAGCGGACAGTTCCTGGATTCGCGCCCGGGCGATAACCAGCTCAGAACCGAGTTTCTCGTTAGACCGCTTGTCCGCCCAAAGGGTATGAATAGCCGCCCATCCTCCCACAGTCCCTTCGATGACGTTGTGAAAACCCTGCTCAAAAGGAGCAAAGACCGTCGCAGCCCATACGTTGAGCAGCTTGACATTCTGATCTCTGGTGACCTGAATTGAAAGAAGGAAAAGCTGGCCCAGCAGGACGGCGAGCAGCACAAAGAAGGACGTGTGCCGTGCGATGATCCGCGGCATCCAGGAGTTCTCATCGAATTGTGCGTATGAACTGCGCTTCAACTTAAACCGCTTGAACCAACCGTCCGGAATGGGTCCCTTTCGGTTTGTGCTGCGACAGAAAAGGAACGAACCGGTCAGCAAACGTCCGGGCCTGCCGCCCTCCTCTCAACGAGCCCGGAAGAGGCTTCTATTCTATCGCAACTCGCCGCAACAATTTAAAATCAGTCAGCATCCGGCCCGTTCCCAGGACCACGGAGGCCAGCGGATCCTCGGCGATGGAAACGGGCAGTCCGGTTTCTTCGCGAATGCGCTTGTCGAGATTTTTCAACAGGGCGCCTCCTCCCGTCAGAACAATGCCGCGATCCGAGATGTCTGCTGAGAGTTCCGGTGGCGTCCGCTCAAGCGCCACGCGGATGGCGTTAATAATGGTGGCAACGCACTCGGAAAGGGCGTCCCGGATCTCGGTGTCATCGATAGTGATCGTCTTGGGCACACCTTCCAGCAGGTGCCGGCCTTTGATTTCCATGCTTTGCGGCTTCTCAAGCGGGTACGCGGAACCAATTTCCATCTTGATCTGCTCAGACGTGCGCTCGCCGACAAGGAGGTTGTACCGGCGCTTCAGGTAGGCGGTGACGGCCTCGTCCATTTCATTGCCGGCAACGCGCACGGAGCGGCTGTACACGATTCCCGAGAGCGAAATCACCGCGATATCGGTGGTGCCTCCACCGATGTCGACAATCATGCTTCCTGATGGTTCGGTAATGGGCAGTCCCGACCCGATGGCAGCCATCATGGCCTGCTCTACCAGATAGACTTCACTGGCCTTGGCCCGAAACGCCGAATCCTGGACCGCGCGCTTCTCAACCTGGGTGATTTCCGAAGGCACGCCGATCACAATGCGCGGATGGACAAACATCTTGCGGTTATGGGCCTTCTGGATGAAATGGTTGAGCATTTTTTCCGTGACCTTGAAATCCGCGATCACTCCATCTTTCAAGGGACGGATAGCAACAATGTTGCCCGGAGTGCGGCCCAGCATCTCCTTGGCCTCGCGTCCGACTTCCTCAATTTCACCATTTAGCTTGTTGATAGCAACAATCGAAGGCTCGTTCAGGACGACTCCCTTGCCCTTCGCATACACCAATGTGTTTGCAGTGCCAAGATCAATAGCCAGGTCCGACGAAAATACACTAAATAAAGAACGAAAGCTCATTCCTTTTAAAAAATCCCTTTCTGAAAGCGAAAGCCAGGGTCCGGTTTTCGCTACTCGATCACGACTGTCTTGCGGATGGTCCTTCTACTGCCTTGCCGGTCCCGTAATCGGCCCGAACCCACTGCAGCGGCTGGGCCTTTTTCGCTTGAACGGTCCCACCAAGATTAGCAAATTGGGCTTCGCGCTTGGAAAAAGCGACGGTCGTGCCGCCATTTTCTACAGCGCCTGCCGTCAGCGCCTGGTGGACTTGCCGGGCCTTGCTGCCGAAATAGTTGGGAGCAATCAGATAGAAGACCAATCCCGCCGCAATCAAAACAAGAAAGACGTAAAAAACAATGGTCCGGTGGCTTACAGTCGCCCCTTTGACCTCGACTTTGCATCCCTGCTCGGGGCCGCGCGGCCGTGTTGTCGATACCATCCGGCAAATACCTTAATGCATTCTTGACCAAAGGTGAATTTGGGTCAAGCAGTTTTCCCGGAACCTGGCTATGGCCGCCGGGTCGGACTCACTGCCCGGACGAAGTCTCTTCTCCGGCTGCGCTCCTTCCGTTCCCTTTCAGTTGTTCGCCCTTCTCCGCTGACATATAATGGATAGGACTGACACTATACTTCTGGAGCAACAATGTTTAGGCTTCTCAACAAACACCATGCAAGGATCTATAAGTGGGCATTGGTGTTTTTCCTCGGTATCGTTTCCATCGGCATGATAATAATTTTCACCCCCTTCGGAGGCGGTGATATCAGCCAGGGGCCTTCCGATGTGCTCGCCACCGTGGGTGGAGTTCGGATCACGACTCAGGACTTGAGGCAAACGATCGACAATCAGCTGCAGAATTCCTCTCTTGGAAGTGATCCCAAGATGATTCCTTCCATTGCCGGGACCATGCTGGACGACATGATCCTGAGGCAGGCCATGGCGATGGAAGCCAAGAAGATGGGCCTCGAGGTCACTCGCGAGGAACTGCGGTCTGCGCTCGAAAAGATCCCGTGGCTCTACCCTAAAGGGCACTTTATCGGAATGGCCGCTTATCAGAATATTGTCAGCCAGCAATTGGGCGAGTCCACTCAGGAGTTCGAAGACCAAGTTCGTCAGAGTTTGCTTCTCCGGAAGATCCAGGCTGTGGTATCGGACGGTGTTTCGGTGACGCCTGCTGAGGTGCACGAAGCCTACGAGCAGCTGTTTATGAAGGCCAAGATCCAATACGTTGTCTTCGACCCCAGCAAATTCCTGAAAGTTGTGCCCATAACGGATAAGGAGTTGCAGGGTTATTTCAAGGAGCACTCCAAGCGATACGAGCAGAAAGAGCAGCGCCAGGTTCGGTATGTTCTGATCACCCCCGACGACGTGCGCTCCAACATCAACGTCACCGACGCTGAAATGAAGAGTTACTACACCGACCACCTCTCAGACTATCGAGTGCCCGACCGGGTAAAGGTGGCTCAAATCCTGTTCAAGACTACCGGGAAGAGCCCGGCGGAAATCAAGAAAATAAACAAAACCGCCGAGGAAGTGTTGGCCAAAATCAAGTCGGGCGCGAGCTTCTCTGAAATGGCCAAGAAATATTCCAACGACGCCAGCGCCGCAAATGGCGGAAACATTGGCTGGATCGTCCACGGACAGACGGTGCAGCAATTTGAAGACACCGCGTTTTCGATGAAGCCGGGAGAGGTCAGCGGCCTGGTTCACACCAGTTACGGCATCCACATCATCAAGGTTCTGGATAAACAAACTGCGCACCTGGAGTCCTTCAACGACGTCAAGGACGCCATTCATGCCACGCTCATGAAGCGCCAGATGGCAGCCGCTGAGCAGAATTATGCGGATAAACTCGAAAGCGAATTCAAGGCAAACCCCAAACAGTTCGCTTCGATTGCCAAGCGGGCCGGCTTGGAGGTCAAGCAGACTCCGCTATTCCAGTACGAGCAGACAATCCCTGACTTTGGTTCCAACGACGCTTTCCAGAATCTCTCGTTTGAGCTGAGGCAAGGTGAAGTGGGGCAGCCCATCACCGTGCCCAAAGGCACCGCAATCATTCAGGTCACGAAAATCATTCCCACCCACATTCCAAAGCTTGCCGACGTCCGCCCCATGGTGGAGGAGGATTACCGCGCATTCCAGTCGAAGATCCTTGCGCATCAGAAAGCTGAGGCTTTCGCGAAGCAGGCCAAGACGGGAGACTTCGCCAAGATTGCCCGCTCGAATCATTACGATCTGCAGGAGAGCAACGATTTCACGCGGCAGGACACGGTGCCCAACCTGGGCCCTGGCCAGTCCATCCCCCAGGCTTTTGCGCTCCAGCCCGGCCAGACCAGCCGAGTCCTCTCCGTGGAAGGCGATGACGTGGTGATCCATGTTGTGTCCCATACGCCTCCGAGCGAAAGCAATTTCGCTTCCCGCGAAAGCCAGATCCGAGAGCAACTCCTGGATGAGAAGCGAACCCTGGCGTATGAGATTTTCCGGCAAAACCTTAAACAGGAACTCATTCGTTCCGGGAAACTCAAGATGAACCCGGCAACGATGAAAACTTTCCTTGCTTCATACGAGACACAGTAAGACCTCCAACAGGGCGCATTGATATGCCAAGACTCTCAAAAGTCGCTCCGGATCACGCTGATCCGCGAGCACGCCAGGCCTTTGATGTTTTCATCAAGGAGCGCGGCAAAGTCCCTAACATGTTTCGGACGGCCGCCCATCGGCCCGAAATCATGGCCACTATGACGGACCACTTCCGGACGGTCATGACCACTGGAGACGTTGACCGGAAACTCAAGGA
>JBJKQK010000122.1:0-29795 GCA_046705285.1 Terriglobia bacterium | reverse complement strand
GTGGTGGGCGATACAGGACTCGAACCTGTGACTTCTACCGTGTGAAGGTAGCACTCTACCGCTGAGTTAATCGCCCGTGGGTATCAAAATAGCAGATTTCGCCACCGTGGTCTAGGACTCTCCTGCTATGCGGGAAGTCCTCAGCGCCCATGCAATCACGTTCCCAAGGCCACAATTGTTGCATCCCGGACGATATCAAGCGGCTTGCCGAGCCCATGTTCGACCGTCGATCGGTGGTCAGCCCAAATTACGCGTCCGCGCTGAAAAGATCTGACCAGACGGAAGCCGTCGTTCAGGAAATTGTCGAAAGCGTTCCTGTTCCTCCGTAGCCGCTTGCGGTGATCTTCGGTTCCCAGCACCAAGCCACTTATCTTTATTGATGGCGCGACGGCGCCTGCCCAAATCAGCTCGGCTGTGCATCCTTTGCCACTCTGTCGATGCGGCGCGTGTAATAAAGAGAGACCCCAACCAAGCTGCCCGCGAACAATCCAGCGGCCCAGCCCGGATGAGTCTTTGAACCAGGCTGCTCAGCAGCTCGGATCATCTCACGGATTAAATAAGCAAAGAAAAGGCTGGCGGCAACGCTCATGACCCCCGCCATCTGTTCCAGCAGCGGCATAACGAGTTCACGCTGCTCCGGCGTGAAGTCACTAAGCTTTCTGCTTCCAAGGTGCACGGCCCCCGGGATGCGGCGACCCAGGAATGGGATGAAGAGCATAAGACCGGCGATCAGCACCTGAGTGCCGAGCAACAGCCACAACACGTGCGGGCTGCCCCACCCGTCGGGCTTGCCTGCCAGATTGAAATGGGTCGGAATGTGTGCCGGCAAGCGGGGCAGGCTGCTTTGAATCAGAAAGTAAGAATACAGGGCCAAGGCAGCGGCAACAACCTTGAGCATTGGATTGCCTCCTCCCTGCGTCATGGACCTAAATGCAGGCAGGAAGCCGAATATCACTGCACTCTGCCCCGGTGAAGGAAGCTTCAAGAACCCATGGAATGCGGAACTGTTCCTTTGGGAAGAGAGAGGGGCTTCACCCTTTTGCCTGATGCACGGGAGGCGTCCCCACGCGAACTGGACTGCCACTTCCGCGCCAGTTTTTCCGCCGGAATGCCTGTCTTGGCTGAAAGCAACTCCAGCGAGTCCAATTGATCCAATCGCACAAGCTGCGCCAAACGTTCACTCTCGTTCTTCATCTTCATGCCCTAGAATTTAATATGTCCTGGAGCAATCTGTCAATCAGCAAGACCGTTTGCGCGAGCTCGCCTCGGCGAAAGTCTTTCCCGCGCAAAGAAAAGGCCTGCGGCAGCACGAAGCTTGCCGCAGGCTGGCATACCCATCCTTAAAAGGCTTAAGCGGAAACCCGCAAATCGTTCTTGAGCCCGAAGTAGGTAGCCGCAAAACGCGCATCGATCATGGCTTCCTGCCGGTCGACATTGCTGTTGACAACACCGTAAAGCGTCACATTCCCGTTGTCTACAACAATGTGGATGGGCGGGTTCGCCTGGTTGGCGTAATTGGCAAACACCGGATCACCGTAGATCCTCTCGGCAATTTCTTCGCGGACGTGATCGTCCATGAACGATAAGGGCAAGACCTTGATATTGTTCTTCATGTAAGTCACACCTTTGATGTCAGCAAGAATGTTGCCCAAATCAGACTTCATGAAAGGCTGTGTGACCTGGCCACCCACAATCAGCCGGTTTCCCTGAGCGGCAAGAGTGATGTGGTCAAAAATCGTATAGAACGGATAAGTCAGAACGTTGTAGCGTGCTTTCTTAAGAATCTGCCGCGGCGTAACGCCCGACGGGCTCACCGTAATGTCGTTCATCACCTCGCGAACACCGTGCTGGTGGCGCGCGGCGCGAACCGCATGAAGCTCTTCTCCATAACTGTCCACCGTACCTGTCAGGGTTGCCACGCCGTTCTTGACCTGAACATTCACTTGCCCATGTTTATAAATCCCGGCATGGTAAAGGTGACTCAGGACCCCGGCCGTGATTTCAGCGTTCGAAGGGGTGTCGGCCCGACCAGCGGTCGGGGCAAGAAAAACCAGCGAAGAAATCAATGCGAGACAACTCCCAATGGAAAGAATCCTCTGAAAAGCTCTTTTGTTAAATACTTCCTCCTTTTTCATAGTTTGGCACCTCGCTTTCTGTGGCGTCGGCTCATCATCTTCTTTTTTGGCGCCCATTTGTTTAGACGTATGATTCCGGGTCAGCGTTTCAATCTGCGTAATTATAGAGTTGTAACGGGCCCCACTGATGGGAAGCTTTGCCAAGTGGTTCAATCCGTGCGGTCTTGTGCCGTAGATTACACTTCAGATGCATCAATGCCTGTACGCGCTCAGTCTGCAGATCCCCTACGACGGTTTCGTTCCTCTGCCTGGAAGCGGTTCTTGCTGACCGGACTGGTCGCAAGTGGAGTTGTTTCTTGCCTCGCACACCGTACCGCTCGCCATTAACCGTATCTGCCTGCCAGATGGCTGACGGTTTGGGCCGTTCTTTGGCATGGCGATCATATGAACGGGGCTAGGAAAGGGAGTTTTTGAAGGCCTAGAAGGCTAGATGGCTTGGGCGACGTTCTTAGGTTCGTTTTCGGTTCGTTCCGGTTCGTTTTTTATGCACTCTAATGTTTTCAATAACTTCGGCAGCTTCGTTTTAGGTTCGTTTGGCCGTTTTTTCGGTTCGTTTTTCAGGCCATTCCTTTGTTTTCAACCACTTCTCCGGTTCGTTTTCGAAAAACAATACTTTTTGTCTCACATTTTTAATGCCAAACTCGCCGGCATTGTATTTTCAACAGGTTATCGATAGAATAACAGTCTGTCCAGACTACCCATCTTCTTCCCAGCGATCGAAACCCGCCGGTCTCCCAGACATCAATAGACTAGCACAGTAGCCCATGGCTGTCAAGCAAATTCGCGCGCGGCACATCGATTGGAAAGCGACAGCCAGGGTTAAGCAACTCAAGGTGCGCGAACTTGCTCCTGCCACTGTCCTTTACATCAGCCGCTGCTTTGCCAGGACGATAGCGCCCAGCGCTCCCGCGTTGTCTCCCAGTTTACCCGGCACGATCCTGACGCGGTCACGGTCTGAAGGACGCAAGAAATACTCATAAGCCGTCTCACGGATCGGATTGACGTAGGTGTCCCTCAATCTCTCGGCGATCCCGCCGCCAAAGACCACGCATTCCGGGTCCAGCAGGTTGACTGCATTGGACGCGAGAATCCCCAAGTGGAACTGCGCACGATGCAACACCTCCTGCATCACAACGTCCTCTTTCTTCAGGGCTGCAGCGATGATGCTGCTGGTCATACGTTCTTTGTTCTTCTTCTTCATGATCTTCAGCACATCGCTCTTACGTCCTGATTTGATTGCAGCCCTTACATCTCGCTCCATCGCGGTACGGCTGGCCAGGGCCTCCGCACACCCTCGCCGCCCGCAGCCGCAAAGCGGACCATCCACAGAAAGAACCGTGTGGCCGATTTCTCCCGCGCCCCCGCGGCTGCCTTCGTAAAGTGTGCCATTCAAGATCAGGGCGCCGCCGATTCCGGTCCCGACAAAGATGCCGACAAGGTTCTTTGCGTTCCGGCCTGCCCCAAGGGCGTGTTCACCAGCCAAACCGACGTTGACGTCGTTCTCCACAAGAACTGGAACGCGGAGCAACTGGCGAAGCTCGGAGCGCAGCGGCACTCGTTTCCAGCCCAGATTCGGCGCTTCTTCGACAATGCCGCGCGCACGGTCAATGGGACCTGGCGCTCCCACGCTGACTGCTCGCACCTTCGCACGGCTCACATCTGCGTCCCGGAGAGTACTTTCTACCAGTGCCGCAATTCTCTGAATCAGGCGGCCCGGTCCTCCTGTTCTCGGCGTCCGAACCTTCTTCAGCCCAAGGATCCTGTACTCCTCATCAGTTACCAAAGCCCTCAGGCTCGTGCCACCTAAATCGACTCCCACATAGCAAACACTTGAATTTGTCATAGTTGCGCCCTCAAGAAGCTCTTCTTAATCCCGAGCGGAAAGTGTATCGCACCTTCGCGGAACTGCAAGAGGTATGTTCGACACGCTATCTGCCTTTTTCAGAAATCTGCAAATTATGATGACGCAGTTTCCCACCTCGGCAAACTATATCCATGCTCCATGATTGCCAGCTTTGGCTAGAAGGACTGGGAATGCAACTGCTGAAGAGCTGTTGTGCTTTGACGTGAAATCCCGTGCGGCGATCGACTCCAGAACCCCCTCGCTTTGGGCGAGAGGAAGCACTACAATAAAAGATTCTGCTTTAGGCAGCGCAACTGGCAAGGTAAAGGCCGGGCATCCAATCAGGGATCGGCGGCCCAATCCCCTGCCGTGCAGAATCGCATGTCGGTCCGCTACAGGCATCAAGAAAAGTGAAGCCGATCATATCAAACTATATAGCGAGGATAAAGACAAAGAGATGAAAGTATTGTTGCTGGAAAACATTCATGAAGACGCTGCTGTTCCGTTCACACAGAGCGGCTACGAAGTCGAGCGATTACAGGGCAGTCCGGATGAGTCGACACTCCTTAACAAAATACAGGACGTGGAGGTACTCGGGATCCGCTCGAAGACCAAAATCACCGGGCGCGTGCTCGCCGCGGCTCCCAAACTGCTTGCGGTGGGTGCGTTCTGCATTGGGACCGACCAGATTGACCTGCCCGCATGCTCAGATCGCGGAGTCGCGGTATTCAACGACCCGCACAGCAACACGCGCTCCGTGGCGGAGTTGACTTTGGGTGAGGTCATCATGCTGGTTCGCCGCGTTTTCCAGAACAGCACTGAACTTCACCAGGGCGTGTGGCAAAAGAGCGCGAAAGACCGCCATGAGGTTCGCGGCATGACCTTGGGTATCGTGGGCTACGGCAAAATAGGCTCGCAACTCTCCGAGTTAGCCCAGGCGATCGGAATGAAAGTGATCTTCTGCGACGTGACGGAGGTATTGGCAAGGGGTAATGCCAAGAAGGTCAGCTTTGAAGAGCTGCTTGAGGTGTCGGACTTCGTAACCCTCCACGTGGATGGCCGGCCGCGTAACCGCGGATTCTTTGGCGCGGAAGAGTTCCGGAAGATGAAAGAAGGGTCGTATTTCCTGAACCTGAGCCGAGGCTTTGTTGTCGACCACAAGGCGCTCGCGGAAAACCTGAAAAGTGGGAAGCTGAGAGGAGCGGCAATTGACGTGTTCCCGAAAGAGCCGAAGACCAAGGGCGGCGCCTTCTCCGACTTGCTGCAAAAGCTCCCCAACGTGATCCTGACTCCACACATCGGAGGGAGCACCGAAGAATCCCAGCTCCGAATCGCACATTTTGTTTCGGTGCGGCTTCATCGTTACACCGAGGCCGGAGATACGATGCTCAGCGTGAATTTTCCCCATTGCCGGCTTGAGCGCACGCCGGGAACTCACAGGCTGCTGCATATCCATCGCAACCAACCCGGCATGCTGCTTGCTATCAACAAGGCGATCGGCGAACGAGGCATCAACGTTGAACGTCAGGTGCTGGATACGCGAGGCGACGTTGGATACGCCATTCTCGATATTAACCAGGAGTGGGATTCCGGCCTCATCTCCGCCCTTGAAGGAATAGCTCACACCATACGCTTCAGGCCTCTCTACTGACGGCTGGCGACATCGGTGAAAGGTTAAACGATCGAGGCGATAACCGTGGGTGAAAACTCGGGGAGGATGGCGACCAGGGTTGTTTCGACGGGGTGGCCACAAACAGCAAAACACCAGGGGCTTACGCGTTTCGTGAAAAGATGTCCCCTCGCGCCTTCGCAGTCTCCAGCTTCTCACGTGGCGTGGCAAGCGTGAATTTACCGGCAGCGAACTGGTAGCCAGACAGTCGCTGGCTCAGACGGCAAGCTCGCACAGGGCCGCCGGATTACCGGTCGGCAATGTAGCGAAGCTGGAGGACGCCGTTCGCGAAGGAATGGCTTTCCTTAAGCGCAAGCTCGACAGGCTGCCGCAGCGGCCCAAACAGCGGAGTCCCGGAACCAAGCACCACGGGCATTACGAATTGCCGAACTTCATCAAGCAACCCGGCTTCGAGAAAGGAGCCGGCTACCGAGCCGCCGCCTACGATCCAAAGCGACTTCGATCCCATTACATCCAGACGCGGCATGAGCTCGAACAAAGGGCCCGGCCAAAACAGGTCCGCGTGAGGTCCGGCTGACCGCGAATGCGAAAGGACAACGAAGCGCTTTCCCTTGTAAGGATTCACCTTCGAAGTGCTCAGGAGGTGGTCGTAGGTGCGTCTGCCCATCACAACTGTGTCAACCGAGTCCGAGAAGTCATGCGAGCCGTAATCCGTACCCAAGAAGGGACTCAGCCAGTCGACACTGCCACTCCAGTCTGCAATCAGGCCATCAATACTGGTCGCCACATAATAGCAGGCCGGTATTTTCACCTCCCGCGGCTCCAACGTCGGAGCAACGCAAGGCTCCTTGTTCGTCTTGTGCATTGCTAGATGCATAACCATCTCTCAATCTTCGAAGTCGCAATGCCCAGTTGCACGCAAGCTCTCCCCGGCGCGCTCATGGGCTGGCTCCAAACACAGGATTGAAAGGTGCCCGCACGGCACGCGGGGGTAATTGAAAATGCACCGCCGCTGCCAGCACTTGGACGACTTCCTCGCCTGTCTGAGTGCCGGGCCCCGCCTCCATGGCCAGCGCAAGTTTTGAAGTGCAGATCGTCGTGGTTGTAGATGCAGAGATCCGGCTTACGATTGTCCCTCCACTGAGGGCCCGGTGCCGGCACTTGGCCACACGCAGATTCACAGAGAACCCCCACTCGCCCTCGACCCCTTGAAATCCTTTAAAGTGATTACCAACTATTCTACGCACTATGGGGAGACACTTCAATGGTTTATTTTGGCGCCTCGGCGATACCACGCCAACCCGGCAAAACCGACCGATGAGCGCAGAGCCTGGTACAGGCGACCTGATTTTTCCTGTGGGAACTGGTTTGGGCAATCCCGCGGCGGAGCGCTGATCGGTAGCGAATCATCGGCCGCCCCCATGCAATGTTGGCCATCTCCCCTGGGATCTGGCCTGGAGACATTCCTCTACTGTCGAATCTCTATTCAGGCGGCGGGAACGTGGTTTTTCAGGTTGTAAACGGCGTGTACGGTAGCTTCGTCGCCACCTTCCAGGGTGAATCCAACTTTTTTCACCATGCGCTGCATTTCCGGATTTTCGCGCAGGTTTTCTGCCGCCACAAAATCCAGTTTTTCGTCACGGCTGATTTCAAGAAGCCGGTTCAGCAGCTCGGTTCCCAGCCCCTTCCTCTGGAACTGGTCACTGATGACAATAGCCACCTCTGCGCCAGGGAGGCCGTGCAGTCTGCTGAGCCGGCCGACTCCGAGAATTTCCTTCTCGCCGGTTGCCGGTTCCGCGTGCTCGACCACCAGGGCCATCTCGCGGTCGTAATCGGTGAAACAGATGCGCGTGAGGCGGTCATGCTCAATCCGGCGATTGAGCGATAGCATGTGGAAATAACGCATGTAGACGCTGCGCTCAGAAAGCGTGTGGTGGAAGTTGACCATCAAGGGCTCGTCCTCGGGGCGGATGGGCCGAATGACGACAGGCGTGCCGTCCTTCAGATTCCACTTGTAGATGTATCGCAAAGGGTAAGGGCGAATGGCAAGCTTTGGCAGTTGCTCTTCACTAACCTCGCTGCTGTGGAGAACTACGCGGGCATCCAGCGCGACCATCGCATCCCCGGAAACAAGCAAGGGATTGATGTCAATTTCGCGAATGCGCCGCTGTTCGATGACAAGCTGGCTGAAACGCACCAGCAGACCTTCCAAAGAGGCAAGATCGACGGCCTTCTGCCCGCGGACGCCTTTGAGGGCCGTCCAGATGCGAGTCTGCTCCATCATGCGCCGGGCCAGGGTTGTGTTGAGTGGTGGCAAGGCAAGTGCCCGGTCTTTGTAAACCTCTACCAGTTGTCCTCCCGATCCGAACAGCAGGACCGAGCCGAACTGAGGATCAAAACTGCTGCCCAGAATGATTTCATAGCCGCGGAACTCAATCATGGGCTGGACGGTAACACCGAGGAAATTCCCGGGGCCTGTTTTCTCCAGTACGGAGGTTTCAATCGCGCGATAAGCGTGCCGGACAGCTTCCTCGTCACACAGTCGCAATTGGACTCCGCCCACGTCGGTTTTGTGTGAGATGGTTTCAGAAAGGAGCTTCAGAACAACCGGGTAACCCGCCTTGCCTGCAAGTTCAACGGCCTCGTCTTCGGACTTCGCCACGAAAGTGGGG
Source organism: Terriglobia bacterium (assembly GCA_046705285.1). Classification (GTDB taxonomy): domain Bacteria; phylum Acidobacteriota; class Terriglobia; order UBA7540; family UBA7540; genus SCRD01. The sequence continues at coordinate 21,515 of JBJKQK010000122.1, read as the reverse complement.
ACAGTCGGGATACCGTAGGCTGCCAACAGCCACTTGGATTCGTATTCATTCAGAAGCGATCTGCCGGATTTCTGGGCATGCTGAATGATCTTCTGAACCGCGGCGCGGTTAATGCCGTCTTCTTCCCCACTCAAAACAAATGATGGCGTCTCATACAAGCCTCGCAGGTTGTAACTGTACCTCCACATGTACTGGAAAGTGCGGACAGCGGCGTCCGGATAGGGGAAAGTTGGGATGTCTGCCCTGTTCAGGATCTCCTGGCCGGCAAGAACCTCAGCCCCACCCATCCAGCTTGCCAGAATCGGCTTGCCTTTCAGCTTGGCAAAGCGCTTCAGCTTTTCAGCGGTTTCGGAGGGATCCGTCATCGCCTGCGGGGCCAGAATCACCAGCAACCCGTCGCTGTTGGGGTCCTGGGACACAACCTCGACTGACTTCGCGTAACGGTCAGGCTCGGCATCTCCCAAAATGTCAACGGGATTGTTGTGGCTCCAATGCGGCGGCAGAAATCCGTTGAGGGATTCGATCGTCTCCTCTGACAACACAGCAAGCTCGCCGCCATGGAGTGATAGGGCGTCAGTTGCCAGGACGCCGGGCCCACCGGCATTGGTCAGGATGGCCAGGCGCGAGCCTTTGGGACGCGGCTGCTTGGCCAGCACCTCTGCCATGGAGAACAGATCGGCGATGCTGCTGACTCGCAGGATGCCGGAACGCCGAAACGCAGCCTCCAGAACCTCGTCGCTGCCCGCCAAGGCCCCGGTGTGCGATGCCGCTGCGCGCGCCGCAGCTTCCGTACGGCCCGCCTTGATCACAATAATGGGTTTGGACAACGCTACTTCTCGAGCAGCCGAAAGAAAGGCCCGTGGATCGCCAACCGACTCCATATAGAGAATAATGCTGTGAGTGTCGGGATCGTCGCCGAGATGGTCAATCAGATCACCCCATCCGACATCCAGCATTGATCCTACTGAGACAAAGGCGCTGAAACCGACGTGCTCACGCAAACTCCAGTCAAGAATGGCGGTGCACAGCGCGCCGCTCTGGCTGATGAATGCGACGTTGCCGGGCTGGGCGCCGGTCCGCGCGAAGGTGGCATTGAGACCCGTCAAAGGGCTCATGACACCCAGGCAGTTGGGGCCAATCAACCGGGTCCTGCCGCGCTGAAGCTGCGCCATAATCTCTTTTTCCATCTGGACGCCAGCAGCCCCACATTCCTTGAAACCCGCTGAGATGACAACAACTCCTTTGACGCCGGCATCAACGCATTCTCCAACGACACCGGGAACGGTGTGGGCAGGCGTGATAATTACGGCCAGATCGACAGGTTCGGGCAGCGCCCCGACAGTAGGATATGCTTTGATACCCAGCACCTGGCCGCGCTTGGGGTTCACTGGATAAACCGTGCCGCCAAAAGGACTGCTGATCAGGTTCCACAGCAGGGTGCGCCCGACGCTGCCGGAAGCTTCTGTGGCCCCGATAACGGCAACACTTTCAGGCGAGAAAAAAACATCCAGAGGATGATACGCCTGTCGGAAAATGTCATGCGCACGTTCGATGGTTTGCTTCCCAGAAGGTTTCATTGTATTCGCCATGATAAGTCTTCCATTCTGATCCCTGCCATTACAGGAATTCAAGTAGTTCCACTGTCCGCAATCGCAGCCCGCTGCACCACGCGCCACAGGGATGCCTGCCGTCGCCGCCCTTTTCTCAGGCAAAGTCACTTTTCAGATGTGCACGGCCAGGACAGGGCTTGTTCCTAATTGAATCACCCGGTGAGTGGCAGAACCGAACAATGCAAGGTCCACCGCATTGCGGCCACGCACACCCATGATCACCAGGTCCGTCTCCGTCTCGATCGCAACCTGCAGGATCTGCTGATAGGGTTCGCCAATTCGCACGGCATAGATAACCTTGCACCAGTCTTGTGCCTCCGGAGGCGTCAATCCATCAAGCCTTCGAGTGGTCTCAGCAATTCTCTCTTGAAGATCGCCAGTCGGGGGCATATCTTCCAGAACATGGAGCAGCGTTAGTTCGGCGTTGTACTCCATGGCCAGCGACAGCGCGTAAGTAAGCGCGCGGTTTGAATAGTCCGAAAAATCGGTGCAATAGAGGATTTTCTTGAGGCGAACCGGATCAGCTGCGTCGCCCGGCTGGACAAAATCATGCGCGGGCTTGCGCACCACCAGGACCGGGCAGTGGGCTTTTCTCAAGACCTTTTCGGTCACGGATCCCATCGTCAAATGGTCAAACCCATGCCGGCCGTGTGTTCCCATCACAATCAGGTCGGCCTCCTGGCTGCCGGCAAATGCCAGAATGCAGTCCGGCACGGTTCCCTTCTGCACGAACCGTTCGGTTTCAAATCCATCCGTCTGATGCGCTGAAGCGAACTCAGAGAGTTTCTGGCCGGCGCGGGTTTCCAGATTCCAGAAAACTTCGTTGAGGGCATCTGGAAAAGCGTAATAAGGGTAGGCGGAAGTCATCGGCTGGACAACGTGCTGGAGAAGGAGTTTGGCTCCGTAATGCTGGGCCAGTGATCGCGCATAATCGTAAGCCTTCACGGAGTACTCAGAAAAATCTACCGGGCAGAGGATCTTTTCAATTCTGAGCATCGCGGCTTCCGTGGCAGGTTACCGAAGGCATTGCACGTTCACCTTATCCCGAGGACAGCGAGAAATTGCGGGCTGGAGTGAGATTCGTCATGGGATTCATCGTCGTTTACGGATCTCGGAAATGACAGGCGAGCACGTTTTCTGGCAACCTGCTGAATTTTGCTGGGAGGAGCGAGTCCCCTTCTTGCTGGGGCTGGCTGGGTTGCCTCTCCTGCCCAGAAGCTAACCTGCACCCCTCGGAGCTTTACCTCCCAGCAAGAAATAATCTAACAAGCGGAAAGTCAGACGACCGTGACCACGGTTACGAGCGAATGTGATCCTGCTCACAGAACGAAGTTGCGCTTCGTCAGAGAATTAAAAAGGAGGGCTGTGCCCGGATGCTACGCCCACGAAGGTTGCCTACCATCCGGGCTGAACCCATTGCAAGCCGATGCCCGGGTGCAGCTTTGTCGGCCCCGCGGCAGAGAAAGGAGCAAGCCATGGAAAAACCAAGAGTTATGGTAGCGCTGCGCGACGCAGAAGCAGCGGCCAGCCTGACCAAACTCGCGTGCCAGATGGCCAGCCTGATAGGAACCAATGTGGTGGCCTTGCACGTCATTGAAGTGCCTCCGGGTTTGCCCATCGACGTTGAAGATGCAGTTTTTGAACGTCCAGGCGCTCAAGTACTTTCACTGGCTCGGCAAATCGCTTCCAACAATTTTTCGATGCGAATCGCGACGAAACTGCTCAAAGCCCGGAACGCCGGAGAAGCCATCGTCGATGAAGCCAAAGACCAGGAAATAGAGCTGCTCATCATCGGGTACCACCACGATCATGGCCTGGCAGAAACCTTGCTTGGATCGACCGTGCAACACGTGACGCACCATGCGCCGTGCAGAGTGCTGGTGCAGGTTCCAGCTCCCAGGTCTAAGGCGAAACCGGCGGAAGTGAGCGAAGAGAAAGCTGAAAAACCCGCCGAAACAAGGAAGCCCGAGGCGGCCTGACACAACAGGTTCAGCGGTGGTCGTTGCTTTAACGTACATAGAGAAACAACAGCAGTGCGAAAGATTAGAGGTCGCAGACTTTCTGAAGGCGAAGGGGGAGTCGAGATGCAGCTATCGGTAAAGGGGTTGGCACTGGCAATAGGGATTCTCTGGGCCGGGTGTATTTTTCTTGTTGGAGTTGTTAACCTTGCAGCACCTTCCTACGGAGTTGCGTTTCTCCAGATGGCAAGCTCGATTTACCCGGGCTTCCACGACTCGCGCACCTTTCTGGATGTGCTGGTAGGCACTGGGTACGGGTTTGTGGACGGAGGGATCGGAGGAGCCATCATCGCTTGGCTTTACAATTGTTTTGCAGGTGGCGGGAGACACGCAGCCTGATTCGTTCGTAGGCGTTTGGAACAAGTGGGTCAATCAATGCGCTCCCTGGACCAGCTTGCACTTTGCAGCTGTGATGATGATGAGTCTTCAGGCTTGCGAAGCAAGGCACAGGGAGAGCATGAGAACTCAATTGTGGTGCATGCCGCATTCCCGTGACCAGGAAACTCAAACGCTGGCTGATCCTCGTTACCGGATGGAGCTTCGTTGCTCTTGGCGTCGCAGGCCTTTTTCTTCCCTTCCTTCAAGGGATTCTCTTCATTCTGATTGGTGTCTCAATCCTCTCATCCGAATATGTGTGGGCGCACAAGCTGATGCGTAGATTGCAGCAGCGGTATCCTTCGCTCCGCACGCGGCTCGATGCCGCAAGGACATCAGCCCGCGCTTGGCTGCGCACGGTCTTTCCGCCGAACTCCGATGATAAGCCTGAGTAGCACTGGGGAATAAGAATCGCGTCATCACAGCCTGCTGTGACTCGGATCACCGTATGGAGCAAGGGATTTGTACAATCATAAAAGTGCGAGGAGGATGGACGCAGGCGAAAGGGAAGCACCAAAGAAGCGGAGCACAGCGGCGGCAACAAACAGGAAGCTTCGCAAGGCCAGCGACTTAACGCGGCCGTTTCGCCTCCCATCCTCCCTGACGGTTCTATAGCTCGGGATCTTCCCACCCGGGGAACCGTCGCACGAAGTACCCTCCTTCTCTTGATCAACCTCAAATTTCAATGATATCTTAGGTAAAGAGTTACCCTGCCATGTCCGAGAGTGGGAGTATGAGTTCTGAAACACGCCGCGACCGTGCGCAAGAGGGGGAGAAGCGCATAGAAAACGCTGCAAGGGATTCAGAAATTCTGTTCGAGCAGTTTTTTGAGTCTTCACCCGACGCCGTTCTGGTGGTGAATTCAAGCGGCTTGATCACGCGGGTAAACGCCCAGACGGAGAAAATGTTTGGGTACGGACGCTCGGAACTGCAAGGCCAACCGATTGAAATCCTGGTTCCGGACCGCTTCCGGAAGGGGCACGAGGAAGAGCGTGCGCGGTTTCGGAGCAATCCCCACATGCGCGCCATGGGCGCCGGCCTGGAACTGTTTGCGAAGCGCAAGGATGGAAGCGAGTTCCCGGTCGAGATCATGTTGAGCCCTATTGAATCAAGCGAGGGGACGGTTGTGCTGAGCGTGGTTCGCAACATCACGCGGCGCAAGAAGGCGGAAGAGGACCTGCGCACAAGCGAACAACAGCTTCAAAGCATTCTGGACAATTCCACCGCCGTGATTTATGTCAAGGACCTCGAAGGGCGTTACCTCCGCGTCAACAAATGGTTTGAGGAGCTTTACAGGATTGAGAAGGGCAAGGCGAAGGGAAAGAACGACTACGACCTGTTCTCACGAGAGATGGCGGAGAATCTGCGCGCCAATGACCAGAAAGTGTTGGAGGCGGGCGGTCCTTTGGAGTTTGAAGAAGTTGTTTCTCACACCGGGGGCATTCACACTTACATCTCGATCAAGTTTCCGTTGTTTGACACGTGGGGAAGGCCTTACGCCGTGGCCGGCATTTCCACGGACATCACCGAGCGGAAGAGGGCTGAGGAAGTCCTGCTGCTGGAAATCAGCACGGTCCTTCTGTCCCACCTGGACGTTCGAGAACTTTTGACTGCGATCTCCGCGACCCTTCACCGGATCATGCCACATGAATATGCCTCGCTCGCCCTTTATGGTCCTGAAAGCAAAGACCTCAAGCTGCTCTCTTTAGAACAGCCCCAGATAGAGGCAGCGCTGGGGAGGGAAATGGTCTCGCCAGCGCAGGAGTCGCTGGCGGGCCGCGTGATGAACTCTCGTCAGCCGCTTATTCTTAACGATCTCGAGAGCGTCACCCCCAGGCCCAAGGCCACCGATCGGCTGCAGGCCGAGGGAGTCAAATCTGCCTGCTTCCTGCCGCTAATCACGCAGGACCGCGTGCTGGGAACTCTGAATCTTGTCAGCCGGCGAAGAGCCGCATTTGAGCAGCGTCATGTTGACCTGCTCCAGGGGGTGGCAAGCCATATCGCCATCGCTCTCGACAACGCTCTCACCTACCGCAAGGTGGCGGAACTAAAGGATAGGCTGGCCGAGGAGAGACTCTATCTCGAAGAAGAAATTCGCACCGAATACCACTTTGAGGAGATCATCGGGGAGAGCGCCGGCTTGAAGCGAGTCTTGAAGCAGGTGGAGTCCGTCGGGCCTACGAATGCTACCGTCCTGATTCTGGGCGAGACTGGCACCGGCAAGGAGTTGATTGCGCGCGCAATTCACGACTTGAGCCCAAGGCGGGACCGCACCTTCGTCAAACTGAATTGTGCTGCGATTCCCACGGGATTGCTCGAAAGCGAATTGTTCGGACATGAGAAAGGAGCCTTTACGGGCGCCATCTCACAAAAGGTAGGCCGATTGGAACTGGCTCACGAAGGGACCCTTTTCCTGGATGAAGTCGGTGACATCCCGCTTGAACTTCAGCCCAAGTTGCTGCGGGCTCTGCAGGAAAAAGAGTTTGAACGGCTGGGCAGCACCCGAACGATTCCCGTTGATGTTCGCCTGCTTGCGGCTACGAATCGCGACCTCGCCAAGATGGTCGCCGACCGGCAATTCCGAAGTGATCTCTATTACCGCCTCAGAGTTTTCCCCATCACAGTCCCCCCCCTGCGTGAGCGGTCCGACGACATCCCCATCCTGGTCCGCTACTTTGCCCAGAAACACGCTGAAAGGATGAATCGCCGCATCGAGGTCATTCCCCCGGAGGCTATGGATGCTCTCATACGATGGCGCTGGCCGGGGAACGTGCGGGAGCTAGAGAATATCATCGAAAGAGCCGTCATTCTCTCTCCCGGGCCAGTTCTGCGCGTTCCTCTAGCGGAACTGGCACCACCGGAAGGGGAAAATGGTGATGGCGACGGCTCCGGCACCTTGGAAGATGCTGAGCGGGAGCACATCGTCCGCATCCTGCGGGAAACCAGGGGAATCATTAGCGGACCGAATGGCGCGGCCGCCCGCTTGGGCCTCAAGCGGACGACGCTTAACTCCAAAATGCGAAAGCTTGGAATAACCCGCGACGAAATCTCCAAAACACCCTCTGCGTGACGAAATGTCGTCGTCTGACCTCTTCCCGTCATTTTTCGCCCTCATGATTCTTTGCCATTGTGAACCGATGTCCATAATCAATTGATTCTAATAGGCTGTTTCAGTCCAAAAATTCATTCGGTTTGGAAAGGCGAATGCATTTTCATAGAAAGAAAGGGAGGTTTGTCTGCGGTGGCCAGACGGGCTGTCGGGAGGAGAAGAAACTCGATGGCGGAACAGATCAATGCGCTTCTTGTCCACGCCCCGGATGAAACGCTGTACGATTTGACGCAGGCACTCAGGTGTCTCAGCATTGAGGTCATCCATGCTCAAGATTGCCGACAAGCTTCCTTACTCTTCAGACGGTCGGGTGGAATCGATCTGGTATTTGCAGGAATTGCATTGCCGGATGGGAACTGGGCAGACGTGCTGAGGTTGGCAAAGCAATCAAAGCGCTTCTTGCCAGTCATCGTCGTTTCACGAATGGTGGATGTTGGACTTTATCTCGATGCAATTGAAAAAGGTGCTTTCGATTTTGTTACGCCGCCATTCCTTACTTCTGACTTAGCTCATATTATTCGTGCCGCGATTTACAAGGAGCTAGTCAGTGCAAAACGAGACCTGAGTGCTCCACGTGCTGCATGAACCCAAAGGACGGCTGCTGGCAGAACAGACCGGCGAATCGGCAAGAGGACCGCGAGGTGGCTGTAGCGGTAATCTTCGGCTAGCAATCGGGCACTCGCTTTTTGAAAAATGTGGCAACCATAAACTGCGAAACCTACTGATTACACGAGCGATGGTAGGACGCCGCTGTATTTATTCGTAATATCAAGGAAGGTGAAAGATGCTCAAGATTACTTTCCAGGAAACAACGGAAAGCACAAAGGTGAAACTGGAAGGGAAACTTTCCGGACCGTGGGTTGAGGAGCTGGAGCGAAGTTGGGTGGAACACTCGCCTCTGGCTTCAGGAAATGTCATAATGGATTTATCAGACGTCACATACATCGATCCTGAAGGAAAACGACTCCTGGCGCGAATGGTGGAAAAGGGGGTCTGCTTTGAGGGAACGCATTTAATGACAAAATATGTGATTGACGAAATCACACGTGTTGGAATACGTTCTGGTGGGAACGGAGGATAAGATGCGATCGCCATACGGATTGGAACTGGTTGAGGACTGCCAGACCTGTTCGAATAAGGCCGAGGGGTTTTTCTGTGACCTTTCCCCCGAAGGGCTGATAGCATTCGAGGCGATCAAGTATACGACTGCGTACCCAGCGGGGGCAGTGCTGTTTGTAGAGGGACAATCACCCCAGGGAGTTTTCCTGCTTTGCAAAGGTCGCGTGAAGCTCTCGATGACTTCGAGCGAAGGCAAGACCCTCATTTTAAGGATCGTGAAGCCGGGAGAGATCCTGGGGTTGCACGCTACGGTTTCTGACACTGCTTTCCAGGCAACCGCTGAAACCCTTGAGCCGTGCCAGGTGAACTTTATCAAACGCGATGACTTCCTGCGCTTGCTCCGCGAGCATGGAGATGCTTCCATCCATGCGGCACAGCAGTTGAGCGGAAGTTACCAGACGGCGTGCGAACAAGTCCGGTCACTGGGATTATCACAATCAGCCCCGGAAAAGCTGGCACGTTTTCTGCTGGAATGGTCGTCCAAAGGACAGCCCTCCAAGCAGGGCATACGCGTCAAGCTGACCCTAACTCACGAGGAGATCGGCCAGATCATCGGCACTTCACGAGAGACAGTGACCAGAACTCTGGGTGAGTTTAAATCCAAGCGGCTGGCAGAACTGAAGGGTTCGACGCTGGTGATCCAGAATAAGGCCGCGTTAGAGGCATTCTTGGGCGGGTAAATCTCCCCGAGAGGGTCTGACAGGGGTTCGCGGGTCTCAAAGACCGAAAGCAGGCATTGGTGAATGAAAGACACGCTGGAAGAGATAACGGTAACCTGTTGCCGCATCATGCGGAGGAATCAGGACGCCCAGAAGATAAGCAGTGTGAGCCACATCACAATCAAGGGTGATTTGGCTCACTGCATGGAGACGGGTGCTTGCATAGACTATAGATAATAAAAACCGCCCGGGAATCCGCCCCAGCGGCCGACGATTTGCCCCACACGCGCCGTTCGATTCCCGGGCTTACCTCTTTCTGGCCCCTTCGCAGCCAGTAGCTTCCTTCGTCAACGCGCACGTGAAGATCGCAGGTTTCACTCAGTTGCCTACAGGAACACTGGTGTCCTCTGTGTTGGGAAGAGCCGGCAGCAATGCGAGTCTGTGACGAGGTTTCGCGCTGTTATTTGCAGGACCCTGGAGCCAAATGGACGTCCCCGAGGCCGGTGAACCCCTTTCCCTCTGGATGGCAACGTTCCAGTTACGCTATCCGGATCGGGAAACATTGCAGCCTTCAGAACAGGCCTTCGAAACTCTGCGACCCGTGTTCCAGACAGTGACATCCAGCCTCTTCTCATGCAAGACTGGAGAATTTTTTCGGCTAGAGGTAAGCTCACAAGTGGTTGTGAATGGCGGCACTGCCTTGGGTGACAGTCATCACTGCCTGTCGACGCTGGCTCCTGTTAGACTCCCATCAGCTTGAGGGAAGTTCAATGAAAGAAAACTACGCCTCAGCAGCTAGCAGTCTCGGGTCGGGCAAGCCCGGAAATCCCCTTTCACCCGGAGCGCTCACAGCCTTGAAAGCCATCCAGACGACGCGGGTGTGTCCGGAGGGATCTGAGCTTTTCCTGGAAGGGCAATTGCCGGTGGGCATTTATATTCTCTACGCTGGTCGAGTGAAGTTGTCCGTAACCGGCAACCATGGCCAGCAGGTGGTTCTGGGGACAGTTCTACCGGGCGATATTCTGGGATTGAGCGCCGTGGTTTCGGGCAAGTGCTATGAAGAAACGGCGGTGGCCACGATTCCGAGCCAGATAGGGTTCATCAAGTGTGAAGATTTTCGGAGCTTCATGGATCGTCATCCGGAAGCTGCGTTCTGGGTCGTTCAGTTGCTGAGCGATCGGGTCACAACCACTTTCGAGCAACTCTCCTGCCTCAAATACACACCTTCCACCGCTGTCCGGCAATAGCTTCGGGTGTAGCTTGCTCCGCGTCCAGATGGCGCGGGCAGCCTCAGTAGTGGCTTTCGTCCAAGCGCACCTTCCCGCGGAACACACGATGAACATAAGTGCTGTAAACGATCACCGCGATCATGCCTACAGCATTTGCGATCAGCGACACGCGAAGCGCATGGGGTGAAGAGGCGGCGTTGTAAATGTTCAGGCTATACTCCGGGTTGAGAGTGGAAGGGAGAAGATTCGGGTACACCGTCAGCGCAGCAGTTAACATCAATGCAATGATAAGAAGAGTTGATGAACGGAAGGCGGCGCTGCTGCGACCTTCACCGCGGGAGATAAACCCCCAAACCAAACCTGCCAGGATGAAAAAGGGTATCACCCATGCGGCTGGATAAACCTGGAAGGTGCGGGGGCTGCCCGCAAGCATGATAAACGTGGCCACAGTGACCACAATCACCATCACCAAGGCAACCCACCAGAGCGCCCGGGACCACTTGACGGCTCGCTCAAACAACGCACCCTCAGTCTTCACACGAAGGTAATTGGATCCGTGCCAGGCGAGAACTACCACGCTCAGAATGCCTGTGAGCAACGCATAGGGATTGAGCATCAGGGCGAAAGTTCCCTGGAAATATCCGTCGGCGCCAATTGGCAGCCCCCGCACCACGTTTCCCAATGCAACACCGAGAAGCAAAGCCAGCAGAAGACTTCCTACCCAGAAGCCGGCGTCCCACAGCGCCCGCCACAGAGGATCTTTCACCTGGCTCCGGAACTCGATGGAAACGCCCCGCAGAATCAGCAGCCAAAGCACCAGCATTAAGGCCAAATAGAAACCGCTGAAGCCCGCGGCATAAACCCGCGGGAACGACACTACCATCATGCCGCCTGCGGCCAGTAGCCAGACTTCGTTGCCGTTCCAGACCGGCCCGATAGAATTGAGCGCCATGCGCCGCTCGTCGTCGCCTTTCGCAATCCAAAGCGAAAGAGTTCCAACGCCCAGGTCATATCCGTCCAGGACGACATACGCCGTCAGCATAGCCCCAAGCACCCAAAACCAGATCACGTTCATCGCTCAAGACCTCCATCGGGTCGGATCAATCTACGGCTTTTCACCACCCGCAATCGCCACAATATGAATTATCCTCACATCTGTTCGCCGCACCGCTACACATGAGCCGCCACATCTTCTTCTGGCCCACGGTGAATGATTCGGGCCACGAGGAACAGGAAAAGGATACTCAGCGTGGCGTAGATCCCGGCAAATCCCATCGTGGTGAAAATGGTCTCGCCTGCCGCGACATTGGTGGATGTTCCCGCCGCTGTCTTCATCAATCCGTAGACGAGCCAGGGCTGGCGGCCCACCTCAGAAACCAGCCATCCTGCCTCATTGGCAATATACGGAAAGGGAATTGTGAGCATCAGTATCCACAGAAACCAACGGCTGGAATGTAGTTTGCGTTTCCACAACAGGACCAGGCCGATCAGCATCTCGGCGATGAAGATGGTTCCAAGGCCAACCATGATGTGGTAGCAGTAATAGGTAAGTTCAACCGGCGGCCAAAGATCCTTTGCATAATCGTTCAGCCCGTCGACAGTGGCGTGGAAATTACCATAGGCTAGGAAGCTGAGAAAATCCGGGACGTAAATGGGATCAATCAAGTTGCCAGTTTGCGTGTCCGGCATCCCAATGATTGCCAATGGAGCGCCTTGCTCCGTCTTGAACAGGCCTTCCATCGCCGCGAGCTTGGTGGGCTGATATTCGACAACGCTGGCACCATTCAAATCTCCGGTCGGAAACAATTGGGTCAACGAAAGAACGATCCCGGCCACTACCGCTGTTTTCACCGATAGCCTGCCGAATTCGTGGTGACGATCCGACAAAAGATAAAAAGCACCGAGGCCGCCGATCACAAAGGCGGCTGTCAGCAAAGATCCGTTGATGGTGTGGAGATATTCCCAGATCGCGTAAGGATTCAGCAGTACCGCCCAGAATGATTTCAGGCGGATGCCGCCGGAGGAATCCATGACGTAACCTACCGGATGCTGCATCCAGGCGTTCGTCGCAACGATAAAATATCCTGACAGCAAGGAGCCGCCGGCAACGCCAAGGCTTGAAATCCAGTGCAGCGTCGCTCCCACGCGCTTCTCACCCGCCAGAAACATGCCCAGAAAACCGGACTCCAGGAAAAAGGCGTAAACCCCCTCCAGAGGAAGCGTCTGTCCGAACACCCCGCCGCCAAAACTGGAGAAACGGCTCCAATTGGTACCGAACTCGAACTCCAGCGGAATGCCCGAGACGACCCCCAGGGCAAAGTTAATGGCAAAGATCTTGGCCCAGAACTGGGCCGCGTCAGCGTAACGCTTGTCCTTCGTCAGCACGTGCAGTGTTGAGAAAAGGGCGATGAAAAATCCCAGCCCCATGGTAAGGATAGGGAAGAGGTAGTGGAACATCACCGTGAAGGCAAACTGGATTCGGTGGGCAAAAACAGCTTCGTTCATAAATCCTCCATCGAGCTGTTGCGGATCACATTCTCAGCCGGGGCGGCGGACAGAGGTGCCCGCAGGTCACGGCCGGGGCAGGAGGACCGCCGTGAGTCCGGTGCGGCGGGAAAAATGCTAAGGTCTGTATCGCATGTTGCTACCTTCAGGTCACGATGCTGGAATTCTTCCGGAACGCATAAGCTTCCAGCATTCCTTGGCGATGGCCCAATCCTCGCGTGCAGCCACCACCACCACTCGCACAGGCGAGTCTGCCGTCGCAATGTCGCAATCAACCGGCGACTCGGAATTCTTCTGCCCGTCGAGCTTGAGACCGAGGAATTCGAAGCCGACACAGGCTTCGGCGCGCACCTGGGGAGAATTCTCGCCGATTCCGCCAGTAAAAGCCAGCGCATCCAATCTTCCGAGCGAGGCAATCATTGCTCCGGTATGGCGGCGCAGCCGGTGAATGAATGCGTCAAAAGCCAGCTTGGCGCGTGAGTTTCCTTCTTCGATTGCTGACATGACTTGCCGCATGTCGTCAGACACACCGGAAATTCCGAGCAGGCCGGACTCGCGGGTCAGAACTTCCTCGAGCCGGTCAGCGGAACACCCTTCTTCTCTGAGCAGGTGTATCAAAATACCGGGATCGATTGTACCGCTGCGGCTCCCCATCATCAATCCCTCGAGGGGCGTGAAGCCCATGGTGGTATCCACGCTACGGCCGTTCCGCACGGCAGCCAGCGAACATCCATGACCCAGGTGACAGGTCACCAGGCACAGCGATTGCGGGTCCTTTCCAAGGATCTGAGCCGCACGCTCGGCACAGTATCCATGGCTGGTTCCGTGAAAACCATATCGCCGGATTCCCTGCTCAAACCACGCATATGGACCCGGGTAGATCGACGCACATTGCGGCATGGTACGGTGAAAAGCCGTGTCGAAAACGGCCACCTGAGGCTGCGATGTAAAGATTTGCTCGGCGGTTTCAATCCCTTCGACTTCGGCAGGGTTGTGCTCAGGAGCGAATGCCGACAACCAGGAAACAGCCTTCTTGACTTCAGGTGTCACAAGAGTTGGTGCAGAATAACTCTGTCCGCCGTGGACCACACGGTGGCCAACAATATCCACCTCTGAGGGATTCTTAAGGACTTGCGCCGGACCTTGCCAGAGGGTCTCGAGAGCATGTTTGGTGGCCGCCCGCTCCGAACCGATACCAAGTTGTTCGTCAACAACCCTCTTGTCCCCGCGCTTGACGCGAAGCCGCACATTTTTGAATGGCTCTTCCCATTCCATGAGCGCTTCCCACAGCGGACCCGGAGGAGCTTGCGGCAGCGGCTCAGCAAGGTCGTACAAGCAGCTTTTCAGGCTGCTTGAGCCCACATTGAGCACCAGTACCTTCATGCGATCTCAACACCCTCTATTGTTCCTCATCACGACTCTTGGGGCAGGCAGGACAGGATGCTGACAGAAAATCCAGCATACCACTTGGCATTATGATCTCCAACCCGTAGATGTAAGTAGGCTATCGCTGCAAGATTGAGTCCATCCAGAGAGAAGCCCGGTACGGAGGTATGATGACCACCGCGGAGGGGAAGGGAACAAGGTGGAATCGCCCTCCCCGGCGGGTCATCCAGAAACTCGTTCGGAGCGGGTCAATCTTGCTGGAGTGGGCCGTGCTGCCTCTGAAAAGGCAGCCATGTCTCAGTTCTTTGGATCCTGTGAAGTGTTGGCCAGACCCAGTTCCTGCAGGATCTTCGGCTTGGCTGAACCCATTGCCAGGATGTTGTGGCAAACATCGCAATTCATGGGGACCATCTTGCTCGGGTCGGAAGCTTCATGCAGCGTCCCGTGACAACGGAAACAACCAGGGAAGTTCATGTGGCCAATGTTGTCGGGATAAGTTCCCCAGGTTACCTTCATCTTCGGGAAGACGTTCTGCTCGTAAACCGCAACCAACCCTTTTGCAGCCTGCGAGACCTCGTCCCGATGCTCTGAGAAAACCTCGGGGTATTTCTGGCTATAAAACTCAGTCAGCCCGGAAGTAATCTTTTGCGCGGCCTCTGCCTGGCTGTCGTATTTCGCCTTCAGGAGTACCAGGCCTTCCTTTTTGACATACGGGAGCGACGGCGAAATCTTTCCGTCAGCCATCGCGGTGTTCATGGCCGGTCCGGGAAGATGGAACTTGTGCGAAGGCATATTGTGACAGTCAACACAATCCATCACCCGGCCAGTGGCAGGATTAACCGTCTTGGGATTTGTTTTCTGACTCACGAAGAGCAATTTCTTACCGGTCCTCGTGTCCGTATATTGGACCCAGTCCATTTTTTGCCGGCTCTTATCGGCTCCATATCGAATAACGATTCCTGGGCCAACGTGAGCGCCATGAATTCCGCCCATGCCGTTTCCTCCACCGATGTGCATCAGCAGCACCGTCTTGGTCAGCGTATTCGCTTGGTCCGAAGCATAGTGCGGAATGATAACCAGCCGATTCCCCTCAAACCTCGCCGGCCAATGGCACTGCTCGCAAGTCGCGCGGGCGGGCCGCAGGTTAGTCACCGGAACTGGGATCGGGCGCGGGTACACGTTAAAGATTGTTGCGTAGACCTGGTAAGCCCCTGACAGCTTGTAGCGCACAAACCAGGACGCCCCGGGGCCGATGTGGCATTGGACGCAAGCCACCCGAGCGTGGGGTGAGTGCTCATATGCCACGTATTCAGGCTGCATGACCGTATGGCACGTCTTGCCGCAGAAAGTCACGCTGTCCATGTAGTTCACGCCGGAATATGTCAACTGGGCCCCGATAATCAGATTGACGACAGTGGTCACGGCCACAAAATACAGGAGCCGTCGCAGGTCGGGGTTCTTAAAGTCCAGGGGAGGGAAGTTCGAGGGATAGAAACCCTTGCGGCGTTCCCGGCGCGCCCGGAGAACAATACCCAGGGGAATGAGAATCAGACCTACGAAGAAGATGCCTGGCAATCCCATAAAGATAAAGATCCCAGCATAGGGGTTGCCGTGGAAACCGCGCACAAGAACCGGCAGCAGGATGAACCACAGGATTGCGGCTGTCGTCGCCATGACGACACCGATGCGGCTTAGCCAATTCCCTGAAAGATAAACGTAAGGAGAAAGCCATTTCTTCCAATCATTTCCTTGATTAACCATCCGCGCCCTTATCCTCCTCAGACTGCATTAAGTTGCCAGCCCTTTCCTGCCCCAGTTCGCCTATCTTTTTCTCCCTGCTTCATCCCTCGCCCTTTCCGGGTTCGGACTATTCCGCCCCGCATCGCCTTGCACTGTGGCCAGTCAACCCAACCGCATCGAGCGGATATACCTCGGAATCAAAGAATACAGAATAGGAATGCCAGACTGGAATGGCAAGCACTGCCAGCATGACCTGATAAAAATGAACTGCATTGACCGGTTTCAGAAGAACCCTGGGAAGCAGCGCCAAGAACAGATTATGCACCCACAGCGCCAACCCTACGATGGATATCAGGATGCTTCCCCAAACCACCGTCCGCTGTTCCGCACTTTCGTAGTCGCCGTGGAACGAATGCACCGATCGCTTGTGCCGTGGACTGAGACGATACGCAAAGGCCGCAAGGGCATCGCTGACCGTATCGTGACTCCGCCAGCACAGCTGCCAACGGGGGCGCGGATCACCTCGCCTGCCAGTCCAATCGCCCGCGTCAGGCGGAAAGTTCAACCCGATCAGAAGGGGGATGCGTGAGAGGTGGGGGATACTGACGAAGCCGACGGCTCGTGACCCACGGCCGCCTGGTAGCTCGGTCACAGACCTCGGCGCAAGGCGAATAGCCACTTTGGGCTGGCCTTTGCTGTCCGTCTCGGATAGATCTACCGGGTCGACAATGAACAGCGCGTCCCGCGATAGAAAAACCCGGCGCAACGCATAGCAACCAGCATAGCTCGGGCCGGCATGCGAGGCACCCTTGCGGGCCTGCGCCTTATCAGCATGGCAGATGGTGCGTTCGCGCGGGTCAGAACCTTGTGCCGAGGTTCCAGGTGAAATTACAAATAAGGGTGCCCACACTCCAGCGCACCGCTGCCAAGCGTTCATATTGAGCCGTCGTTTCCAGGGACTTGAGGTTCATCCCGGTAGTTTAGCGCCCTGCTGCCACACGTAATACAAGTACATGACTCCAATGATTAAGCCGTAAACCACAACCACCGCAGTGAGGATCTTGCCCCACCGCTCAATGGTTTCCAGTTTATGGCTGAGCTTGCTCTGGGCGGCGACCTGCGGCGCGTCCCCATCCAGCACATGTATTGTCTCGTCCTCGTGGCTGGCCAACATGTTGCGATAAATGGCCAGTACTGCGACCACCGCCACAAGCGGAACCCATGTTGCAAGGTACAATGTGAGGTTCATAGCAACCTCCAATCGCAAATCCTGCGAACTGCCAAGCCTTAAAGGAACCGGTTCGCACTACTTCTTCCCTTCTTTCTGTCCAGATTCACAAGCCTTCAAGTTCTTCTTCTTCTCGTAGCACTTGCCCACAGCATTCAGTTCTTTCGATCCCATCTTTACATGACACGTCGTGCAGGCCGTCTTCTCCTTCGTGGCGATTTGAATGGTGCCCGGGGAAGAGAGAGAACACAGCGTTATTGCTGAGGCCACGGCCATGCCAAACACTGCGGTTTTAACAAGTCTGCTCATCAGTGGTTACCTCCGGACTTGTGCACCGGGTGACAACATCCTTGACTCGCTCGGGATCTACTTCTTTCCACCCAGGTGCCGAATGTAAGCGACCATGTCATTAATCTCCGCCTTGCTGAGTTGGCTTGCGTACGCCGGCATGATGCCCTTACCCTTGGCAATAACATCGTAAAGATCAGCGTTGGATTTCGACTGCACCGCTTTAGATTTCAGATCGGGGACTTTCATATTCTTGCCCATTGGAGTATTTCCCGTTCCATCCTTTGCGTGGCACATTGCGCACTTTGCGTCAAACGTCGACGCGGCGGAATCCTTCGCCTGCAACCTGGAAACGGGCAGCAGAAGCCAAGCCCCAGCCAGGAGAACTGAAAGAACGGTAAGACCTGCAGCGTTGACGAACTTATTCATGATGATTTCCTCCTTGGTGCGAACCAGTCGTTGAACTCTGTCTCAAAAGATAATCTCTCGTCTTGTGTCGCTTTTCAAGCGTCATCCACCCACGCTAGAAGTTACGAGTCCAGCGCACCATCAGGATGTTGGCGCTGAAGTTGTTGCCGGTAACAATCTGCTGGATGTAATAACTGCGCTGCAGATCAACTGAAAGTCTGCCGGCCCTCGGGATATTGAAATAGACGGAACCGGTCCCAAGCGGCCACGTCAGCGGGCCGTAGGCCGGCGCTTCCGGTACTTGCCCGTTTAACTCTCCCACGCCGGTCGTGCGGTCGAAGTTTCCCGTAAAGCGGATGCCGAAGTACTTGATGGGCTCAACTGCAAGGCCCGCCTGCCAGATCCGGTTAAGAGCCTGGTCGCGCACCAGATCGCTGGCCCCGCCGCGGGCGTACTGAACGTCGCCAGTGGCGAATTCGTTGTCATAGCTGAAGCCCGCAAAAAGCATGTACTTGGCATTAAACGCATAGTTCAGCATGGTAGAGTTGGACTGGACCTTGCCATGGTAATTGGTGGCCAGCAATTGCTGATTGTCGATATACATCTCGTCACTCAAGGATAGTTTGTTGTTGAGGCGTACAGTACCGACGACGCGCCCGACAACGTCCGTGTGGGGTGAGATAGCGAAGAAGGAAGCACCCGTGTCAAAAGTCTGGAGTGAGCCTCGCAGATCAAACCACTTGGTGGGCCTGTAGAAAACGCCCAGTGTGGGGTTGACAGTGTTGATCCGCAGCGTGTTAGCAGGATCTGCCACGTGGTCGTCCAACCTTTCAATATTGGACTGCAGCAGGGCGACGCCAGGCCGCACAACCAAGTTGGTAGTGGGTGTAAATTCCAGGGCCAGGTCAAGCTGATTCATGCCATCTTTCCACTGCGTTAATGTTTGGCCGCTATCGGGGGTCCCGTTGAACAAGCTCTTGTAGTTTCCAACTGCGTCCGTCGTAAACCGGTCGTAGCGCCAGTCCAGATCGATATCCCACCACGGTTTGACATGAAACGTGGCGCCCTGGTGGATGATATTGTCAGGTTCCGAAACGGTCGCTCGGGCACTTTCGCTCACCGTGTAGGGAGTTCCGGGCGCCCAGTATCCGTTAAAGGCTTGGTCGAAGGTGGATGGACCGCGATAACGGTAAAAGGTGTAGCTCCCCCGAACATCAACCCAGGATTCCGCCTTCCCATTATAAGAGAACTCACTGATGGGGGTCGTAAGCTGCTCGAACTGTGTCCAGGAAGCATTCAAAAGCGGCGTGCTCGCCGTGCTGGCAGTCGTGGTATTGAAGCTGAACTCCGGCGATGTGATGTTGTTAAAGTCCGTCGAGCCGTTAAAGGTCTGATATCCAACGTCGTAGTGGAAATTCCAGTTGCGCCACGTGTAATCCATCCCGCCACTGAAACGGTTGGTGTTGTTGAATGTAGGTGCATAGAGATTATAAGGGTTAGTACCGATAAACGCCCCATACTGACCAGGAACATACCCCGGGGCACCAAAGTAATCAGGCACAAAGGTCGTAAAGGTTGCTCCGCTAAAAGTTGTCCGGTAATACTGGAAGTGGAAGCGGAGGTTGTTCGTGGCGTGCAGAGTGAAGTCAATGGAGCCTATTTTCCGCACCGTGTCCCAGCCGTGGTTATTTGTCAAACCAGGCTCGACCAGGGGCGGAAGAAGAACATCGTTATTCTGGTTCCAATAGAAATACGCCTGGCGCCAATTGACGCGCAAGTCGTAGAGATTGTGTTTTGAAAGGGTGAACTGCGCGCCGGGATACGGGTCGCCGCCCAAGCCGCTTGTGGTCAACGAGAAATCGTTGGCAAAAGCATCCGGATTGTTGTTATGGCCGAAGAGGCTGAAGTCTGTAAGGCGCGGCCCATTCTTCAGGTCGAAAAGCTCCTGGAACATCGGCTCATAGCCTTTAACATCCGTAAAGCGGTATCCCATGCTGGCTGAGCCTTGGATATTGAAGCCTCCCCAATCGAGCGGAGGCTCGCTTTGGCTCTGTGCCTTGAGCACAGGCATCATCGCCAGGAAGACTACAGAGAAAAAGAGCAAACTACGTGTAATTCGCACGCGAAACCTCCTATCGCAGGAAATCCGGATTAAGGTTGGATCCATGAATGGCCACATGGCAACGGGTGCATTCACCGGCTGTAGAGAAAGAAAATTGGGGGTGAGGGACTTGTGCCTGATTGTGGAATCCCGTGTGGCACTGCAGGCAAAGCAGCCGAACTTGACGGCGCTTCAGCATGAAGTTATTCACGCTGCCGTGGGGATTATGGCAGGCAACACATCCTCCTATCCTTACAGCCGAATGGGGATAAACGAAAGGACCGCGTTTCTCCACATGGCATTTCACGCAGGTCTCCCAATTGCTCGCGTTCAACTGGTAATGGTTCATGGTGCCGTGAGGAGTGTGGCAATCCGTGCACTTCATGAAGCCTTCGTCAACACGGTGGTGGAAAGGCAATGCGAACCTCGCCTCAATCGTGCGATGGCAGCTGAAGCAAAGCTCGGGCTGCGGCTCCTTCAGCATGCCGTCCGTTAGCCAAGCTTGTTCCTTGTTCTGCCTTGGCACAGAGAAGAATTGCGCTTGCGCAGTCTGAAGTTGGGGTTTCCCGGCCTTTATCAGATCCACAGGATGCGGAGAATGGCAATCAATGCAACTGACGCCGGCCGCAGCGTGGAGGGAATGTGCGAAGGGAGCCTGGTCTTTTCCTGTCGTATGGCAGCGCAAGCAACGCGCAGAATTTTCCGTGGGGCTGCCATTGAAGGCGTAAATTAATTTCGCGCCCGCAGCCTGCTTCGCCTTGTCACCACCAGACTTTTCTTCGGCCTCAGCGTGCGCAGCGCCGGGGCCATGGCACATTTCGCAACCCACACCCATCTTCGCTCCCTTGGGAGCAATGCCGGCGTGAGCACTCTTGTTAAATTGCTCTGCTTGAACCTGGTGGCAGATTGCGCACGTGGCTTCACCGACGTAGTCGCTTGCTTTCGCGTTCGTCGGCGCTTTCCAGGCAACAGACGGGCCCTTGGTTGGCGCCGGCCGTCGCTGAGCGTAGACGAAGGCTGCGCGCACAAGCCAAAACATACTGATCAGGAATGCAGCGCTTATAATGAAAGTGAACAATCGCTTCATTTCGCTCTCTCCTCTTCCGCTTTCGTTAACCAAAGAATTCTTCTGCGTGTGCGAAACTCGAACTCTGAACCCTGACCATTTCGTGGATCAGGCTGCTGCGCGCCTCCAGCAATTGCAGCGTCAGCCGTGATGAAGCTGCTCGCCGGTCTGGAAGCAGATTTTCCCCAAACCCTGGTTTAGCCAAGGCAGGTAAGAACGATGCAGGGGGAAAATTGCCAGCGATCGGCGGCTCGTGTTCGTGACGCATCTCCTCACCCAACCGACCTGGAATGAATCCGGCAGACGCCGGGTTAGTACCGCCTAAACTTACCGATGGCTCAGAAATTCTGTGACCTTTATCACATTTTAGCATTCGTTCGGTCAGACGTTCAATACCTTCTGAGGTAATAATAACCGGGGCCTTCCTTCGGCTCGGAAGGGCCCGACGTCCGGAATGCCAGCAAACATTTTTGCGAATTATAGAGCAGCATCTTGCTGCGGCGGTTGTTGCCGACTGTGCGCTACCCATTCCTGCCGCATTCCCAAGTTGCATTCCCAACTCCTCACGTGACCAGCTATCAGTTCAGGTACGAAGTTTTAGCAACAAATGCCACATGGGGCAGTGAGCTTGCTCACGTTGTCCTGTGATTGAAATCACAGTCTGTCTTTTCAAG
>JBJKQK010000121.1:0-4009 GCA_046705285.1 Terriglobia bacterium | reverse complement strand
TCCTTCTCGATAATTGACGCCGTTTTCAAAGGGGCATCTTGAAATGCCTTATTTTTGGTTAAGGTCAGGTTGGGAAAAATACCCCAAATTGGCGTTTTTTGGCCCGATTCTGGTTTCTTAGGACGCATTGTGTGCGACCTGTTCGCTCGAAACCACCCAGCAAGGGTGGGGGATGAGCGGCGGAGGTCGTTTGATCTTCGTAACTGCATATCCATGCAGGACAATGATACTGCGCAAGCGGTGTCACAACAACCCCTGCCTCCCTGGTGAACGGGAGACAGCCCCTTCCCTCGGCGTGCGCCTGGTAAACGCGGGTCGAAAGCGGGAAGAAAAGCCAGAAAAGTCAAACCGGATGACCGGACTGGTTGGGAAGGCGATTATGGATAAGACAACTAAAGGTGCATTGAGGTGTCGTCATGCAGAACCAGCCAAACCCGGATGACAGGCTGGCCCCAAAAGGGGAAGGTTTCAATGGTCTATCGGGCACATCGCCGACAGGCGTTCACTCACAACGAAACCCGGCATAAAGCACCGTCCTAACGTCGCGCGAAATGGATGTGCGGAACAGAGTAACCCGTTTGACGCTCTCCAAACTGTCGGAGCAGGCAACCAACCGCAAGCTCAAACGGGAGAGATTGCCCAAGAAGCAAATGCCTTCGGGAAAGCCAAAGGATATGCTGACGTGGGCACGGATAACAGGAAGGTAAAGGTACAGAAGGATGTCAGGTCTTATGACAGGTGAGCAAGCTCATACTGAAGACTGGAAAGCACTCCCCTGGAAGAAATTTCAGCGGAACGTCTTCCGCATCCAGAAGCGCATTTACCAAGCCCAAATTCGTGGCGGCTACAAGCGTGTTCGCGGGCTGCAACGGCTACTGCTTCGCTCTTACTCGTCACGCTCCTGGCAGCCGCCTGGGCCGGCGAGGCTGCCGGCAACGCCTGCGGCCAGGTCGCCTACCGGATGGCCGAGTCCGCCTGGCCGGGGAACGGGATGCTGGTCGGCTTGTTGGCCGGCTTGCTTGCCGGGCTGGTGGTGGGCGTCCTGGTGGGATTCGTCATCCGCTGGTGGTGGCAGCAGCTGACGAAGCGCCCTATATCGAAAGAAACAGACCAGTAAACCTTCCCTGCCCTATTGACCTGCCTCCTGCTTGATCTAATCCTATCATTCCTTTTGGATCAGCTTTTGGGGGCAGGTCAGTTCGATGCCACCTCCCGTGTCAAGCCTGAATCAGGGCATTCTTGCTCGATACGCCGTCCTGGCGTCCTTCGGGGAAAAGCACAATTTTCACCGTGATGGGTATAAAATAATAATGTGAGCAGAACATTCACTTACTTGGCGACACTCGTCGGCGTGATATGCGTTTATTTCATCGTCCGCACCGCCCTCTTTCCCCAGAACATGATCTTGCGGAATGCCATCATTCAAGGCGCCCTGATCGGCTTCGGGCTGGCGTTCGTCTCGGCCCAGGTTTACGCTCGGATCAAGGCTAAAAAGGTCAACGGCTGGATCACCATGTATGGGTTGGGCGAGCCCGGCAACGGTATGTTTCTGCGCGCCGCGCATGCCCAGCTTTTCCCCGGCCCGGTGAACATGCCGCAGGAGGCCATGTACTGGTGGACAAATTCAGACGGCGCCGGCCATGCGCTCTCCGGGGCGCACGACTACGTCATGCACTTCCCGCCGGGAGGGCTCCCGCCGAACAGGGCCTTCTGGTCGATTACGATGGGGGATGCGGGGAATCGCTTTGTGGCGAATCCACTCAACCGGTACAGTGTCAGCGATCGTACCGGCTTGGTCCAAAACCCCGACGGTTCAGTCGATGTATACCTTCAAAAGGCGGCTCCGGCGGGGCACGAGTCCAATTGGCTGCCCGCGCCTTCGGGTAATTTCATCCTCTGGCTGCGCGTCTACATCCCCGGCGAGGCCATCCTCAAAGGTGAGTACAGCGTCCCGGCGGTGGTCGAAGCGAGTTGATGGCTATGAACATCCAGAATTTACTGATCTTCGCTGCTGTGGTGGTCGTAGTGTGGTGCGTGGTGATCTACTTTTGGCCGCACCTGATGCTGTCCGTGTACAAGCGGGCGGCGCTCGGCAAAGGGTTCGGCGATGGCCCCATTCCGGTCAACACGCTTCATACACAGCCCCAAAAACTCTTTGCCGATCCCATTACGGCGCAAACCGCCTCGGGCTCGAATGTGCTGACGGTGGGCGTAAACCACGACACGCTCCTTACGGCCGGCTGGTTAGACCTCCGCCAGGGGCCGCTCGTCTTGCACGTGCCCGACATGGGCGATCGCTACTACAGCGTGCAGTTCACGGATCCGTCGAAAAACACGAATTTCGCCTACGTCGGCACGCGCGTCACGGGTACGCAGGCGGGAGACTATCTCATTACGGGGCGGAATTGGAAAGGGCAGGTGCCGAGCGACATGAAGCAGATAGCCTCGCCAAACAACTCGGTGCTCGTGGCCGGGCGCGTGCTTGTGAAAAGCGACGGCGACCTGGCAACTGCCTATGGGCTTTCAGAGCAAATACAGTTAACGCCACTAAGTCACTGGCAGTCCAGACAGTAGTAGTTGAATTACGCCTTCATAATAAGAATAGGGTAGATAGCAAATGACACATGAAGATGCACACCAAAACATCAATTCGCTTATTGAACAAATCCGATTACATGACCATCACGATCCGCATCTTGGTGAATTCCGCCTCTCGGATGTGATCCTCGGCGGGCAGGATGGATTGGTCAATGTGCTTGGGGTCATTCTGGGCGTTGCCGCTGCAACAGCGGATACCCGTATCGTCATTGCCGCGGGCCTTGCAGCGACTTTCGCCGAGTCCATCTCGATGGGCGCGGTCGCCTACACATCCACCCTGGCAGAGAACGACCGCTACCACAGCGAACGCGAGCGCGAGTATCGTCACATTGATCTCGCGCCGGATGTGGAGGTCGAAGAAATTCGAGACATTTATCGCAAAAAGGGATTTGATGGTGAGATGCTCGAAAAGATCGTGGAAGTCATCACATCCAACCCAGATGTGTGGGTCAACGTGATGATGGCGGAAGAATTTCAATTGACCCCGCCTGAAAAATCCAAGGCGCTCAATTCTGCCCTATTGGTTGGATTCTCCGCATTGGCAGGCTCGTTCATCCCCCTCTTCCCGTTCTTCTTCTGGACTGTAAAGCTAAGCATCATTCTCTCGATCCTCATCGCTGCCCTGACGCTATTCATTGTAGGCGCCTACAAAGCTCGTGTAACGGTTGGTAAGCCTTTTCGTAGTGGAATGGAAATGGCGATGATCGGTACACTAAGCGCACTGGCTGGTTACGTTGTAGGACTGATCTTCAAGGTGCCGGCTGCACCATGACACGACACAATATTATTCCCACAATGACTGAAAAATGAGATTTTGTTCAAGGTTTACGCTGCCCAATACGGCGTCCCGAAAAACAGCAGACCTCTTGACACATGTCCCATCCCCAATCCTATACAGATCGTTCCCACACGGGACTGCCGATCCCGTTATTCCCGGCGTCACATTTTCCAAAAATCCGCTCTATAATTGATCCATCACACCCACATTGGAAGGGGACAGAGCAACTTGCCCATAGCTGTTAAGTCGCCGTGCCAGGTTGATGCGTAGTTAGGCGCTTCGCATCAACCTTATAAATGCCATTTCGACAAGGAGATCACCATGAATTACACTGCTAATATCGAGGGATTTGAAGGTCAGGACATCGAAGTGAATGTTGGCTTCTGGTCAGGGCCAAAATTGCTCGTTAATGGAATGCCTGCACAAAAAGGCAGTAAGCGAGGAGAAATGGTCTTGCAGCGCAATGATGGTAGGCACAAGTTACCGCCAAGTGGAAATCACAATTCTTAGGGCTTGTAAAAGTATTACACCGCAGAATGATTTGTTAAGGTTTGCGAGGCTGTAAAATAGCACTCAAAAACGCAGCGAGGCAAACCTATGACAAACACCATCCACGAGTGTCAATGTGCAGCA
>JBJKQK010000120.1:0-47438 GCA_046705285.1 Terriglobia bacterium | reverse complement strand
ATTAATGAGCAGACCTACACGCTGAGTCCGGAGCGCTTACGCGAGTTTGTCGAGAGAGAGTGCACGATGGACGAGCGAGCGGGGAAGCTGGTTCACAAGGCAACCGGAAGAGCCGTTACAGCGGTTGTACCGGTTCATCTCTATGGCCAGATGGCCGACATGGACCCCATCATGGACATTGCAGACCGGTACGGTCTGAAGGTTGTTGAGGATGCATGTCAGGCCCATGGAGCGGAGTACTATTCCCGAAAGGCGAACTGCTGGCAAAGGGCTGGGTCTGTGGGGCGAGCTGCGGCATTCAGCTTCTATCCGGGGAAAAATCTGGGCGCTTGCGGAGAAGGTGGCGCCGTAACGACTCATGACGGCGAGCTTGCGCAGAGGGTTCGAATGCTCCGCGACCACGGACAGACGAAAAAGTATTATCACGACGTTGAGGGCTACAACGGGCGTTTGGATGCGATTCAGGCGGGCATCTTGCGAGTCAAACTCCGATATCTTGCCGAGTGGAACCGTATGCGGCGCGAATTGGCGGCTCGCTACAGCGATCTATTGACTGCCTCGGGAACGGGTTGCCGCGTTCCGTTTGAACCCAAATTTTCCAAGGGAGTCTACCATCTTTATGTGATTCGCGTCCCCGACCGGAATGGGCTGCGGGATGAACTTGCCATCAGTCATATTGGCACGGGAATTCACTACCCCATAGCCCTTCACCTTCAGAGAGCTTACGAGCACCTGGGTTACAAGGAAGGGGATTTTCCCGTTGCCGAAAAAGTGGCGAAAGAAATACTTTCCCTTCCGATGTATCCGCAACTTGACCGACAAAAGCAAGCCTACGTCGTCAACCGAATTCAACGCTTCTTTTCGATGGCTAAAGAGAAAGCTCCCGAGACTCGGAAGGCTGCTGCATAACTGATTGAAGATCATTATCCACTCCTTCGAATCTTCGCTTGTGCTCGGTATCCGGCGGCAGTAGATGAGGTACACCGTTAGGGATAAGTCGATCCGGGAGAGCTTCCTTTCATCCTGCGTGTGTTCATGAGACATAGACCTGTGGGAACTTCTTTCCGGGTAAGGCCAACACTTCCCGGGAAATTGCGAATGCCGCTCCGACGCTACCTGGCCAAGCGGTTGATGCGTCGTTTTTCAGGCAATTGGTCCATTAATGAGGTTGCCAGTAGAGTGCCAGACTGGTGGATTGGATGGCCCGATGAGCGAAGGTTTGCTTTTGTCCTCACCCACGACATTGAGGGAAGAAGAGGTCTGGATCGGTGTCGGGAACTGGCAGCACTGGAGATGCAGTCAGGGTTCCGTTCGTCCTTTAACTTCGTACCTGAAGGGGAATATGAAACGCCGCGAGATTTGCGGGAATTCCTTACTGCACATGGATTCGAAGTGGGCGTCCACGATCTCCGTCATGACGGCAAGCTCTTTGCGTCGCATAACAAATTTAGAAGATATGCACAAAGAATCAATCATTATTTAGCAGAATGGGGCTCTGCCGGTTTCCGATCGGGGTTTATGCTTCACAATTTTGATTGGCTTCGGGATCTTGACATCGGATACGACGCTTCCGGTTTCGATACAGACCCGTTTGAGCTACAACCAGACGGCACGAACACGATTTTCCCGTTCTGGGTTGGGCGAGGTGACAATTCTGGTTTTGTCGAACTTCCCTCCACCCTGCCACAAGATTCCACTCTCTTCCTTCTGCTGCGAGAGTCAGGAATTGACACCTGGGTTCGGAAACTTGATTGGATCGCCCGGCATGGCGGGATGGCCTTAGTCGACGCTCACCCTGACTACATGGGGTTTGATGGCGTCCGGAGTTCCTCAGAATACACGGTTCAGATTTACAGGGATTTCCTGGAATACGTTGCCGGTCGATACCGACAGGAAGCATGGTTTGCACTGCCTGGAGAGGTCGCCACATACATACGTCAAGTCAGGGATGCGCGGATCAGTGTAGATTCCTGCTGGCCCTGCGTGCCCGACCGCAACGCGCCCCGACTTCGCCATATGGAAGGCGAAATACCAGTTGCCTTGTCCACACCTCACGCGCCGTCCGGACCGGATTTGGCTGGTTCATTAGACTGGAGCCTTCAGGGAAAGCGTGTGGCTATGGTTATGTTTTCCCTTTACCCGAGCGATCCTCGGCCGCGTCGAGCAGCGGAGACCCTTGTCAGTAAAGGGATGAAAGTCGACCTGATCTGCCTCGGAGAAAAAGGACTTCCGAGGAGTGAGATTGTAAATGGCGTCGATATCCTGCGTCTTCCAATCGCCCGCCGCCGGGGTTCTATCTTCAGGTATGGCTTTGAATACGGGGCATTCCTCCTGATGTCCACTGCAATTGTTGCTGTGCGTTCACTGACTCGTGGGTACGATCTGGTGTACGTGCACAATATGCCCGACATACTGGTCATGAGTGGAGTCATCCCAAAACTCTGCGGCGCAAAAGTAATCCTCGATCTTCATGACCCGATGGCGGAGCTCATGACGACCATTTTCGGGTTCCGGCCCGATGCACTGGCGGTTCGTCTTCTAAAGTGGTTTGAGGCGCGGAGCATCTCATTCTCAGACTCTGTAATAACCGTCAACCGTGCATGCGCAAGATTGTTCACGTCGCGCGGTTGCCCCTTACAAAAGATGCATGTGGTCATGAATTCACCGGACGAGCGCATTTTCCAACCTCGCACTCCGCGCGCGAAGACCGGGCGCAATGAACCTGGCCACAAGAAGTTTGTAGTCATGTACCACGGTTCTATCGTCGAACGAAATGGCCTGGACCTGGCCGTTGAAGCATTTGCATTATTGCGACAGTCGATTCCCGAAGCAGAACTGAGAATCTATGGTTGGCACACCCCCTTCCTGGACAGGGTGATGAGTTCGCTCCGAAATGAGAAATGGAAGGAAGGGGTCCGCTACCTTGGGCCGAGATCACTGGAGGAACTCGTTTCAGTAATCGAGGAGTGCGACGTAGGGATAATTCCAAACCGCCGGAGTATGTTCACAGAGCTCAACACTCCCACCCGCATCTTCGAGTACCTGTCTCTGGGCAAGCCGGTGATTGCCCCCGAGGCAGCTGGCATCCGTGACTACTTTGATGACGAATCGTTAGTCTTTTTCAAGCTTGGAGATGCGGCAGATCTTGCCAGGAAGATCG
Organism: Terriglobia bacterium; assembly: GCA_046705285.1. Taxonomy (GTDB): domain Bacteria; phylum Acidobacteriota; class Terriglobia; order UBA7540; family UBA7540; genus SCRD01. The sequence continues at coordinate 44,278 of JBJKQK010000120.1, read as the reverse complement.
AATATGTCCACGCGCACCCTCGGGAGACAGCAGCGATAGCGCGGAGGGGACAAGCAGTCTATCAGGAACACTGCTGGTCCAAAGAGAGGCTCCAACTCACCGCGCTGGTTGCCAGATTGCTGAATGTAAAAGTTCTCGAGTCAGGTTCTGAAAGGGACGTACTTTACTCACGACAAAAAGCCGTGCCTTGAACATCACCTTGAAGCGACCCATTGCTTTTCCGTGCACGGTGAGAAGGACATCAGGAACTCATCCAACGGGATTGAGTGTTGAGCGAATAGGTCGACGCGCTTGGCATCACACGTTTGCGGAATCCGCCTTTCTTCGGCGCTGGGCATGCAGCCAGTTGTAGCTGCTGCGATTCTGATAGTGCGTCGCGGGTGCGATACGAAGAACCAATAGTGTCAGCGCACCGAAAGGGGCCATGCGTTACCCGGTAAACCTCGAAAGGAGTCTTGTCCATGGACAAAATCACTAATGTAGTGGTCGTCGGACTTGGCGAGGTGGGACGGCCAATTTACCAGATTGTTTCCAAGCGTTTTCAGACCTTGGGGGTTGATGTTGCGACGCCCATCGAGAAGGCCAAGCATGTTAGCATCTTGCACATCTGCTACCCTTTTCAGATAGCAGATTTCATTGGCGAGAGCGCCCGCTATATCGATCTCTACCGGCCCGCATTGACTATTATCAACAGCACAGTGGCGGTTGGCACGACACGGGCCGTGGCCGAGCGGACGGGAGCGGTTGTGGTGAACAGCCCCGTGCGAGGAAAGCATGTCTGCATGCACGAGGAACTCCTTCGTTACACAAAGTTCATTGGAGCAACCGATCCTGAGGCCGGCAAGAAAGCGGCGGAACACTTCCAGTCGGTGGGTATGAAGACACGCCTTCTCTCAAGTCCAGAAGCTAGCGAGCTTGCCAAACTGACTGAAACAACCTACTTCGGTTTGATGATCGCCTGGGCCCAGGAAGTGGAACGATACTGTGATCAACTTGACCAGAACTACGATGAGATTGTTTCCATCTACGACGAAATCAAGTTCTTCCCGCCGGTCCGATATTTTTCAGGGATAATCGGTGGGCATTGCGTAATGCCCAATATCGAGATCCTTCGCCGGTTGGGGCCATCGGATATCCTTCAGGCAATTCACTCGTCCAACAGACTGAAGGTCGAGCGGGAAACCGCCAGAGACAGCGTCCACTCCGCAGACGCGGATAAGGTCGCGGCGAAGGCTCGGTTCAATCTGTACAGGGCACGAGCCTGACTCCCGAAGGACGCGCGATCGAGGAGCGCGGAAACGGGTAAGCATGGCCAGAAGAACTCCTCAACGCTTCAGCGTGAATGTCCAACTCTCAGTACGGGGCCAGGACCGGCAAGACCTGTTGGCGCCGGTCGGCGATCTCCTACCGCAAAGTGCTGCTGTCAGGAGTGTGACAGGAATGTCAGCACGTGATCAGGACCAGGATGGTTAAATGGAAATGAATCAGCGTCGAACTAATCTGTCCTATGTTCTTATCACGGCCGCTCGCAATGAGGAAGCCTTCATTGCCGAGACATTGGAGTCGGTAGTTCGTCAGACGGTTCTGCCCCTGAAATGGGTGATTGTGGACGATGGCTCGACAGATAAGACTGCCGAGATTGTTTCCCGTTACCTTTCCCGACATCCCTGGATCGAATTGGTTCAACGCCCGCCGCGGCTTGACCGCAGTTTTGCAGGCAAGGTACACGCGTTCAACGAGGGCTTTGAAAGAGTAAGAGGCATTCAATACGAAATCATTGGCAACCTGGATGCCGACATTTCCTTTGACAAAGATCATTTTGAGTTTCTCCTCCAGAAATTCTCGACGACACCGAAGCTCGGAGTAGCTGGAACGATCTTCAGGGAAGACGGCTACAGCTCTGAAACGGACAGCTTCGAAGGTTCCAGGCACGTTGCCGGTCAATGCCAGTTGTTCCGGAAGCAATGCTGGGAACAGGTTGGTGGCTATATTCCACATCGCGCCGGAGGAGTTGACTGGATGGCAGTGACCACTGCGCGAATGATGGGCTGGGAAACGCGGTCATTTCGAGAAAAATCATTTTTCCACTATCGTCACTTGGGGACTGCGGAACGTAGCGTACTCTCCTCTTTGTTCTCCTATGGCGAAAAGGACTACTACCTGGGCGGGCACCCGGTTTGGGAATTGTTCCGAGTGGCCTATCGAACCACCCGGCAGCCGTATATTCTCGGTGGAGTCGCTATTGGAGCAGGCTATTGTTGGGCATTGCTGCGTCGGACTCCGCGTCCCGTTTCCCGCGACCTCATGGCTTTCCACCGCAAGGAGCAGATGACTAAGCTCATGGCGATCCTGAAGTCGGTCCTGACCTTCAAGAGAGTCGACAACTTCAAAGTTCTGCCCGATTAGTTGGGTGCCTGCTGAATTGCTACAGGACTGCAATGAACAAAGCTCCGCTTAGAGAAATTGAAACTGCCATTGACCGGTTTTCCGCATGGCTTGATCGTTATGGCGAGACATCCTACGATCACCAGAGTTTTTTTGCGGGCAAGCTTGGGCGACGCGCCAAGGCGCTCTACTATCGCAAGCCTGTGGCTGGGATACTTGCGGTAGCTCCGATGGTTCTTTGCGAGGCCTTTGTGCCCTCGGCGCGCAAATACTTCTGGAAGCGGCAACGATTTCCTATTGCTGACGCCCATTACGCAATGGGCTTTGCCTTTCTCGCGGAGTTGCGACAGCAGGAAAAATACTACCGGAAAGCAATGCATTTCCTCGAGGTCCTTCAGCAGACCCGCTGCCAGGGTTACCGGGACTCGGGCTGGGGATATCCGTTCGATTGGCAGACGAGAAGCGGCATCATTAAAAAAGCGACTCCGATGATAACCTCCGTCCCTTATGCCTATGAAGCATTCTCCCAGGTTTACGCGATCGATGGCGATCAGAAGTGGTTGAAGATCATGAAATCAACCGCAGAGCATGCCTTAAGAAGTTACCGGGACCTGGAAATGGGTCCCGGCGCTGCGAGTTGTGCCTATACCCCGGCACCTGACGACTCGTGTGGTGTCATCAACGCAAGCGCCTATCGGGCATTTCTTCTGACAAAGGCGGGGATCGAGCTTGCAGAGCCGCAGTACCTTGAGGTTGCGAAGAGAAACCTGAACTTCGTCCTGAGCGCTCAGAACGCCGATGGTTCCTGGTTTTATTCGACAGACGGAAAGAGAGATTTTATCGATCATTTTCACACCTGCTTCGTTCTAAAAGCCCTGGCGAAAATCGAACAACTCACAGGATGGACTCAGGTTGTGCCTGCCATCGAAAAAGGCGTCAGCTATTACGTGAGGAACTTGTTCGATGCAGAGGGACTGCCGATGCCATTTTCCAGGGCGCCGCGGCTCACTGTATACCGCCGAGAGCTTTACGATTACGCCGAGTGTGTCAACCTGGGTGTTCTGCTGCACGGCAGGTTTCCGGACCTGGACAGGATCCTTTCGGGGGTCCTGACGGATCTGCTTACACGGTGGCAGAAACCCGACGGCTCGTTCAGGGCTCGCCAGCTTCTGGTGGGCTGGGACAACGTCCCGATGCATCGCTGGGCACAGTCGCAGGTCTTTCGAAGCTTTTGTTTTTTCTTGTACCGAAACGGAAGAAAAGACAGTGACAAGGCTGCCGGATGTCGGGACCAGTTGTTGGCGTCGAAGTCCATAAACTAGCAACTTCTCATGTGCGGCATTTGCGGACAATACAATTTCAGGGATCGGAAGCCGATCCACCCTCAGAGCATCGAAGTGATGGCCGGCACGCTCACCCATCGAGGCCCGGATGACGAGGGGTATTACGTCTCGGGACCTCTTGGGCTCGGTTTTCGCCGGCTCTCAATCATTGATCTTGCAGGCGGCCATCAGCCGATGTCGGACCGGGAAGAGTCCGTTTGGGTTGTTTTCAACGGTGAGATCTACAACTTTCTCGAGCTCAAACGCGAATTGGAAAGTTATGGGCACGTTTTCCGTACGAAATCGGATACGGAGGTCATCGTCCATGGATACAAGCAGTGGGGCGATGAGGTGCTCAACCGGCTCAATGGCATGTTTGGTTTGGCCATCTGGGATGTGCGGCAAGAGCGGCTGGTTCTGGCGCGAGATCCGTTTGGAATCAAGCTGATCTATTACAGAATCGATGAGGGTCGTCTGTCCTTTGGTTCGGAGATGCGCGCTGTTCAGGCGGCTATGCCGGAGACGGCTGATATTGATGCAACTTCATTCAATCTCTTCCTGCGCTATCGCTATACGCCTTCGCCCTATACGATTCTCGCTGGCATGCGCAAACTCGCCCCTGGAACTAAGCTCACAATCGAAAAGGGTACATGCAAGATAAGCCGATGGTATGCATTCAGGCCCGCGCGTTTTACGCCGCCAAAGTCACGCTCGGAGGCTCAGGAAGAACTGCTGGCTCTTTACCAGCAGGCAGTGAAACGCCAGCTTATCAGCGATGTCCCGGTGGGTCTGCTCTTGAGTGGCGGCATGGATTCTGCCCTGCTGCTTGCCTTAATGAATCTGAATGGAAATAGCTGGCCGACTTATACAGTAGGATACGGGTCAATCTATGCCGACGACGAATTGGCCGATGCGGCGGAATCCGCTCGCCTCCTGGGATCAGAGCATGCCAGCGTCAACATTACAGAGACGACCTTCGAGAACATGCTGGCGAAGATTATCGGCTTCCTGGAAGAACCGATTGCGGCTTCCTCAATTGTTCCGATGTACTTCGTATGTGAACGGGCCAGCCACGATGTCAAGGTCGCTTTGGTCGGGCAGGGTCCGGACGAACTCTTCGGCGGTTATCGTCGCCACCTGGGCGTGCGCTACGGAACGTTCTGGGCACGATTGCCGGGTTGGATGCGCACTCCGGTGTCGTCGGCGATCGCGGCCCTTCCGAGAAATGAAACCCTGAAGAGAGGGGTTTACTCCCTGGCAATCGAGGACCGGATGCGCAGGTATCAGCACGTTTTCTCGGTTATGCCAGGAGGCCAGGTTGATGAACTGTTCCGGGACGGGCTGCTGAATCCTGATGCGGGTGACGCGATATTGGGATGCTGGTCGGATCTCTCTGAGCTGATGGCTGCGACCGATGAACTCGGCGGCCTGCAGTTTTTAGAGGTGCGATCGAGCCTGCCAGACGAACTCCTCATGTATGCCGACAAGCTGTCGATGGCCCACAGCCTTGAACTTCGCGTTCCGTATCTGGACAAAGAGATCGTGGAATATGTCGAAAGATTGCCCGCGGACTTCAAGGTGAGAAACGGCATTCGCAAATGGCTGCACCGCAAAGTGTGCGACACCTATCTTCCTGCGTCGATACTAAAGCGGCCGAAGCGCGGGTTCGCGGTCAACGTTGTGGATGATTGGTTTCGCAGCTCTATTGACAGCAAGATGGCTGACGACCTCCTTGACGGCAGTTCCATGATCTATCGATACCTTCGTCCGGCTGCAGTGCAAAAGTTGCTTGTTGACCATGTTTCAGGCCGGCAGAACAACCACAAAATCCTCTTCAGTCTCGTTCTCTTTGAGCATTGGCTGCGCGTGCGCGAAGAGCCCGTAGGGCCGTTGACCAGGACCGTGTTGCAATGATTGGAGTGATTGCTGACGCCGGAAAGGAAGCTGTTGTCTGTGAATTCTTTGAGCTGTTCAAGACTCCGTGGGAATTTTGCCGAGAAAATCGGCGATACGACGTCCTTCTCTGCGCGGGAGATGGCGAATTCGAAGGCAGATCGAATCTTGTTGTGGTTTATGCGGGAAGAAAGACTCCTTTTGACCGGGGAAACAATCTCCAGAGCTATGGCCGGCGGAAAAGCGCCCGCACTCTTTCGTACCATGGGGTCCATATCCCAATTTATGGAGAGATCGTCACCTTTCCCGGAATCGGGGACGGCTTCCTGAAGCACGAGGACTCCCAGGAGCTTGCTGCGTATCTGGACCGCCCGAAGAGAGGAACCGTAGTCCGGGTTGGCTACGATCTGTTTGACGAAGTTCGCACCTTGCTGGAAGTGGGACAGCCACCTGCCGAAGCCCATCTGCCGACACTGGAAATGCATATCGGGCTGCTGAGAGACTTAATCACCGGATGCGGACTGCCGTTAGTGGAGATCCCTCCCGTTCCGGATGGTTATCGATTCATGGCCTGCCTGACTCACGATGTGGACCATCCCTCGGTTCGCCAACATAAATTCGACCACACAGCGTTTGGATTTTTGTATCGTGCCGTCTTCGGTTCTGTGGCCAACCTGCTCAGAGGCCGGCAGGCCGTTGGCGACCTGCTTATGAATTGGGTTGCGGTCATGAAGTTGCCTCTGGTTCACTTGGGTGTTCTCAAAGACTTCTGGCTTGATTTCGATCGACGTTATGCTCAGTTAGACGGAGATTGTCATTCAACCTTTTTTGTGATTCCTTTCAAGAATCGCACCGGGAAGGACTTTCATGGTTTGGCACCCGCTTTTCGCGCAGCTCATTATGGTGCTCTGGATCTCGCAGATGTGATTCGAAGGTTGGTGGCGAATGGTTGCGAAATAGGGCTCCACGGCATTGACGCATGGCTGGAAAGCTCGATGGGCCGAGAGGAACTGGAAGAGATTCGGCGAGTAAGCGGGACCTCTGAGATGGGTGTACGGATGCACTGGCTCTACTATGACCAACGATCGCCAGCAGTCTTGGAAAGTGCCGGCGCTGCTTACGATTCCACCGTGGGCTTCAACGAAACAGTAGGATATCGTGCGGGCACAACACAGGTATATAGACCACTCCACACGCATCACCTGCTCGAGTTGCCGATGCACGTGATGGACACGGCTCTGTTCTCGCCCGATCACCTTGGGCTGTCACGACAACAGGCGAAGATACTTCTCCGGCAAATGATGGACACCGTAGTTGAAACCGGCGGGTGCCTTACGATCAATTGGCATGATCGCAGTACAGCACCGGAGAGGTTATGGGAAGCTCCCTACCGTGATTTGATTGAGGGCCTGAAGAGTCGCGGCGCCTGGTTTCCAACGGCCGGGCAGGCGGTTTGTTGGTTTCGAAAACGCCGGTCGGCAGCTTTTGAAATGGACCCTCAGTATCCGGGTTTGGTGAGAGCCAAGATTTTGGGAGGCCATGGCGATAATCTCCCCCGCTTGCGACTGCGGATTCATAGGGCGCAAGGCACATCCGCGGCCGACACTCACGCTTCGGAGAGTTATGTCGACCTGCCTATCGACGAGAGTGCCAACGCGTATGCTTGTGTGACCTAGACAGTTGGCGGCACGCCAGTCCTGGCCCGCACAAAGACATCATGTCCTCGACGTAGTTCGTGTCAGCTGTCTCCAAACAGTCTTTTCCTTTTTCGGCCTTTGATCAGGTGACGTAGGTCGGGACAACTTCAAGCGGATTGACACAATGCCCCCTTCATTAGCGTTGCTTGCTTGGTTCCTTCTGCTTTTGGCGCTTCTGGGTTTCGATCCTGCCAAGAAGCCAGGAACTTCGTTGGCTTTGTGGGTGCCGGTGACATGGATGTTCATCGTCGCGTCGCGTCTGCCGTCACAATGGGCCAACTATCAGTTGATCGGGAGTTCCGTTCAGGAGCTTCAGGAAGGGAATCCTCTGGATCGGACTATCTGGTTGCTGCTGATCGTGCTGGCGATCGGAGTTCTGCTTTCTCGGTCTTTCCGGTGGGGCGAGTTCTTTGTGCGCAATCTGGCGCTGATGGCATTTCTCTCTTTCGCTTTGTTGAGCGTTGCATGGTCGGGTTTTCCCCTGATTACTTTCAAACGGTGGTTCAGAGATCTCGGTGGCTATTTGGTGATCCTCATTGTTCTGTCCGACCCTCAGCCGCTGGAAGCCGTGCGAACGGTTCTCCGGCGTCTTTGCTACCTGCTGATTCCGCTTTCCATTGTGCTGATCAAGTATTACATCGGGTTGAGCAGGCAATATTCACCTTGGTCCGGCGAGACTGAGTATGTGGGAGTTGCCACCAGCAAGAACATGCTTGGTGTCGTGTGCCTGATCAGCGGCATCTTCTTTTTCTGGGATACGGTGACGCGCTGGTCAGAGCGCAAAGACCGGAAGACCAAGCGGATCATTCTAGTGAACTTGGCGTTCATGGTCATGACCCTTTGGCTGCTCAGACTAGCCAGCAGCGCCACTTCGACTGTATGCCTGGTGATTGGATGTCTGGTGATTGCGGCGGCCTACACGAAGGCGTGCAAACGGCACCCTGGCTTTCTCAAGACTTTGGTGCCGGCAAGCTTTTTCTTATATGTGATTCTTGCAATGGGTTTCGGCATGAGCGGGGAGCTCAATCAGGCCATCGGCCGCCAGGCAAACTTTACTGACAGGACTCATGTTTGGCACGCTCTCCTGGGTATGGGGACCAATCCGTTGGTTGGCACCGGCTACGCGAGCTTCTGGTTAGGGTCCCGTCTCCAAACCTTCTGGCTGGCTTCCGGCATACATGTCAGTGAGGCGCACAACGGCTATCTTGAAGTGTACCTTGAGCTCGGTCTCGTTGGGCTTTTCCTCATCTGCGCGTTCCTGGTCGCCAGCTATCGTCGGATCTGCAAAAGGCTCAAGTCCTTTACGGATCTCAGCGCGCTCATGCTGGCTTCTTGGATCGCTCTGCTTTTCTACAACGTTACCGAGGCGGCTTTCGGAGGCGGTTTACTGTGGATGGTCATCCTGTTTGGAGCTATGAGCGTCCCTGAACGCATCAGGAATCGATTCCATAAAGTCCCTGCCTTTGGTGAGGTTCCGACGGAGGAGATCGCGGTTTCTCCCTATGAAATGGCAGGTGACCGGAGATGACGATTTGGGTGTAAGGCGGGGGATTGTAATTTTTACCCAATATGCTGAAAGTGAACAGTTTTCGAATCCTTTCTGATTTCTCATGACTGAAAACATTATTAAAGCACGCATTATCAGCAACTTATATTCTTGGGGCATTTTTGCTCCAAAATCCCGCTGGTCCCATTTGCGGGTGTCTCAAGGCTTGATAGCCTATCAATCGAGGCCAGATAGGATCCGGTTCCGTCTTCATCACTCCCTGGAGAGAAGATAAGGAAGCTAACCCATGGAACTTTGCGGCAAAGAGATACGGTTCTATGGAAGGCTGGTTCGGATTGGGCACGTTGATGGCGAGGGATACCAGTTTCTGGAGGATCCGGAAGCGGCGTTGGCAGAACTGGGGAAGTCCCCGGCGCGGCCTGATCTTTTTACGTTCATTCAAAGACTTTCTGACACCTCGCCCAGGTATCGCTACCCGATGGAATGGGACAACTTTGCCGTGCTTCCTGTTTCGAGTTTCAACGAATGGATGGAGCACCAGATCAATTTCAAGGTCCGGAACAAGATTCGGAAGGCGGCGAAAAGTGGGGTTGCCGCCCGTGAAATCCCGTTTGACGACTCGCTCGTTCGAGGTGTTCATGCCATCTATAGCGAATCGCCGATTCGGCAAGGCAGGCCCTATTGGCATTACGGCAAGGATCTCGAGGCGGTTCGCAACATGAACGGAACGTTCTTTGATCGGAGCATTTTTATCGGGGCATTTTTCCATGACACACTGATTGGATTTGTCAAGCTCGTGGCCAACGAGGATTGGTCTCAGGCCGGTCTGATGCAGATTGTTTCGATGATTCAGCATCAGGACAAGGCGCCGAGCAATGCATTGATTGCGCAAGCCGTGCGGTCATGCGCCGAGCGGAAGATTTCCTATCTATGGTACGCGAACTTTTCTTACGGGAAAAAACAGGATGACAGCCTGGCGGACTTCAAGCGCCACAACGGTTTTAAGAAAGTTGAGTTGCCCAGGTACTACGTTCCGCTGACGGCTACCGGCCGGATGGCGCTTCGACTGGGTCTTCACCACAGGCTTATTGACTGGATTCCCGCGCCAATCGCCGCCGCCTACCGCAGAATTCGTGCCCTTTGGTACGCAAAGAGTCTCCCGGTCGCGAGAAATTCCGGCAACAGATCCGAGCGAAGGGCGGCCTAAGATTAACATGCCTGGAATTGTTGGTCTTATCACGGAAATGCCGAGCAAGCAGGCCATGCTCCAGTTAAGGCAGATGGTTGAGACACTTCTGCACGAAGCTTTCTACGTCGCGGGAACATGGGGAGACGAATCGCACGGCGTGTACGTTGGCTGGGCGGCGCGGCGTGGTTCCTTTTGTGAAAGTATGCCCGTGCGGAACGAGCGTGGAGACATTACCCTGGTCTTTTCGGGGGAAGAATTTCCGGAGCCGGACATCCGCCGGCGCCTGAAAGAAAGAGGGCATGCACCTGGTCCCGCCAGGGCCTCCTATCTGGTTCATCTCTACCGGGCAGAGCCGTCCTTCCCGGCCAATTTGAATGGCTTGTTTCACGGGCTGCTGATCGACCGAAGCCGAGGCACCGCGGAGCTTTTCAATGACCGGTACGGGATGCACCGGCTCTACTATTTCGAGGGCAGGGAAGCGTTCTATTTTGCTGCGGAAGCCAAGGCGATTCTGGCCGTGTGTCCGGAAGCGAGGGAAATCGACCCCCACGGGCTGGGCGAGTATGTCGCCTGCGGCTGTACGCTCAAAGGCCGTTCGCTCTTTGAGGGAATTCGGACTCTGCCGGGCGGTTCAAAGTGGACCTTCCGCAGCGGTTTGCTTGTTGAGAAAGGGAGCTACTTCAAGCCGCAGGAATGGGAGAACCAGGAGCGACTGAAGCCAGAGCCTTTTTACCGGCAGGTCCGGGACGTTTTCTCGCACAACCTCCCACGGTATTTCGAAGGGCCTGAGCGGGTGGCTATGTCCATCACGGGCGGGCTGGATACACGGATGGTGATGGCATGGCAAAGATCCGGGCAAGGGTCTCTGCCGTGCTACACCTTTGGCGGGATGCTGCGCGAATGCCAGGACGTGACTTCGGGGCGCGAGGTGGCCCGTAAGTGCGGACAACCATTCCAGGTGATTCCTGCCGGGGAGGAATTCCTTGCCCGGTTTGCCCATTACGCTGAGCGTGCCGTCTTCCTGTCCGACGGATGCGCCGATGTCAGCCACGCACCCGACCTTTATTTGAATGAAAGGGCGCGGGCGATTGCTCCCGTCAGAATGACCGGTCTCTATGGCGGCGAGGTTCTGCGTGGGGTTCGTACGTTCAAGCCGGAAATGCCCCGGCCGGGCCTGTTCCATCCGGACTTTGTCCCGTTTATCCGGCAGGCGGAGGCGACCTATGCAGAGGTTGTTCGGGGGCACCCGCTCTCTTTTGCGGTTTTCCGGCAGGCGCCGTGGTCCCAGCAAGGGTCGCTTGGGCTGGAACGGACGCAGGTCTCGATGCGGTCGCCTTTTCTTGACAACGACCTGGTTCGGACCGTGTACCGCGCGCCGCAAACGGCCCTTTCGGGCGATGCGTTCTGCTGGCGACTGATCGGGGACGGGAACCGGATGCTGCTGCGGATTCCGACCGACCGTGGCCTTTCGGGCAACGGGGGCGGTTTTTCAGCGCCTGTTTCGCACGTTTTCCTGGAGTTCCTGTTCAAGGCGGAATATGCCTATGACCTGGGAATGCCCCAGTGGCTGGCCTGGCTTGACCATGGGTTTTCTCGATGGCGCACCGAACGTCTCTTCCTGGGCCGGCATAAGATCTTTCATTTCAGAAGCTGGTACCGGAACCAACTGGCCGAATACATTCGAGAAATTCTGCTCGACTCGCGCAGCCTTTCCAGACCCTATGTCTGGCGCAAAGGGCTCGAGAGAGTTTTGCGCGGCCACCTCAAAGGAACCTGCAACTACACCAGCGAGATCCACAAATTGCTGACGTTGGAGATCATTCAACGGCAGTTTCTGGATGGTTCCGCTCCCGTCCTGTTTCGAGGACGTGTGGAAGTTCCTGTGGAGGCAGGTAGCGGTCAATGAGCCATCGCAGCGAGACCACTTGGAGCCTTGGGCGTGGAAGCCGATTGATCGGACGGGTACGGATAAGTATAAGGCGTATAGTAGGCCGTCCAGGTATTTGCCGCCGTGCATACATAGAGCTCGCCATTCCCGCCGTTTGCGTCGGTGGCCCAATAGGCGACTCCTGGCGTGCAGGTCGAAGGTCGGGCAGAGAGCGTTCCCTGTCCAATACCTACGGTTCCGTTGAAAGTCGTGTTCGGCTCATTGTAATTCGGAACCTGGAGGTAATAGTCGCGGTTTTCTTGCGTCACCGTCATGCCTTTGACCCAATACGAAAGCCAAAGGGTATCCAGGGATTCGTTGGGAACCGGGTTGTAGGTATTGTCCCAAACATACACGGGATCAAGCGCCTGATGAGGCCAGGCGATGGTACCCGTGGCACTGTTCACGACATTAGGGAAGGAACTCCCGGAAAGCATGTCGCCTTTGCCCCGTCCAACCTGGTCGAGGCATGGATAGCCGGTCGAGTCAGTATTCCCATCCCATGCGCTGGAGGCTCCGGTTATGCCGGTGCCGCAATATCCCCAACCATTCGGAGGCGCAGAGTAAGTGTAGGTGGCATTGTTGGTACGCGGCACGTCAGCGTAAACCATAGCTCTATAGTTAGTGGAAGTGTTTCCCCAGAAAAGCAAAGCGCCGCTTTCAATCATGATAAGGTACGAGCCGTAGCCATTTTGTGTGTAATCAAACGTGTTGTCGTAAACTTCCTCGGCCCGGCAGCCGCGATTCCTCCAGGAGGTCAACCCGTGGGCCATAAGCTGTCCGGAAACGGTGTTGTGCCGAAAAACAAGCCTTCCGCCGAGCGAGCAGTCATACGCGAAGCCATTGTTGAAGGTGCTGTCCTCCGCAAAAAAGAACTTGTTGGAACCCCAATTGTCCGAATCACTCCAAGAGGCGTCACCCTGGTAAAGACCGGCCGAACCGGACCATCCGGGGTCGTTAACCGACATCTCGTTTGTGACTATGCCGGCCGTTGTATCATAGAGACAATGATCTGTGACTCCGTAAATCCACCCGCTGATGTAAAGTCCTTTGCTTCCGCTAACCGTCAGATTAAAGTGGCAATGATCAACCCGCACCGATTTCGAAGCTCCTGTGATCATTACCAGACCGTTATATGGAACGGTCGAATTGCCCGAGTCAGAATAGAACGCCATGCCGGTGAGCCGAAAACTTTTTCCAGCCGTGGTCGAGAATGCCATGTCGGGTGTGCCACTACTGTGGTTAACGTCATCCACAATGATTGTCTGGTCCGTGCCGCCGCCTGGCGTCTGCGCTCCCGCACCCTCAATCGTGAGGGAATTCGACAGGGCAGCATTCAGCGGCTTCGTCCATGTGCAAGTTCCGGCAGGGATGGAGACAGTATCACCATCTGTGGTGGCTTTGGCAACGGCGTTCTGGACGTCGCCTTCGTTGCAAGAGGCTGCAGTGATCGTGGTTTGGGCATGAGCTGCGGCGCAAAATGGCGCGCTGCAAAGCAAGATGCACAAAAGATATTTCGTCATTCCGGTCATTGAGGGACTCCATAAGTGGTCGTTTTGTTGAGCGATTCAACGCAATCAATTGACTTCATGCCGGGTACTGGAAACCGCCATCGTATGAGCAGCTCCCGGGCCAGATGGATATGTCTACTGGAGACTTTGCACGCCAGGCTAAGCAGCAGGCAGCGGTTCCAGGATATGTCTTCATCGCGTGAAATTTAAGGCACCGTCCAGCGTCGATGGCCTGAAAAGAAGCTCGGCACAGCAGCCAGGACCTTGCGTTTGAAGTCCGTTCCTTTGCAATTCAACCGTCACTTTCCAAAGCTTCGAAATATCCCGCTAATAGACTACTAAATCTGACGCGTTGAAGTAGCTGTACGAAAGCCTTGAATTAGGTCAGGTACTTTGCCAGGTGTTTCCTCCGGCATGCGACCTCTAGTCTCAATCCTGATTCCCGCTTATAACGCCGAAGAGTGGATTGCGGAGTCGATCCAGTCGGCGATCGCGCAGACGTGGCCGCGCAAAGAAATCATTGTGGTGGACGACGGCTCCCGGGACCGGACCGGGGGAGTTGCGCGGCGGTTTGAATCGAAGGAAGTTACGGTTGTATCGGAAGAGAACCGGGGTGCAGCGGCCGCGCGCAATCATGCCTATCGGCTCAGCCAGGGGGATTACATTCAGTGGCTGGACGCGGACGACCTTCTGACGCCGGATAAAGTCGAGCGGCAGCTTGCGGCCTTGCGGGATGGAGAGAGCACGCGGATACTCCTTTCTTCGTCCTGGGCTTACTTCAACTACCGGACCGCGTGCGCCCGCTTCCTGCCGACCGCCCTGTGGCAGGACCTTGAACCTGTCGAGTGGCTTGTGAGGAGCATTGGCCTGAACCTGTATATGCCTATCTCAAGCTGGTTGATGAGCAGAGACGTGGTGGAAGATGCCGGTCCATGGGACACGCGGCTGGTTTTCGATGACGACGGCGAGTATTCCTGCCGGGTGCTTCTGGCCTCCCGGGGCACGCGGTTTGTTCCGGAAGCGAAGGTATTTTACAGGATCGGTCCGTCAAGCCGTCTGAGCCATATTGGCGGATCCGATAAAAAGAAGGATGGGCTGCTTGTTTCGATGAAATTACACGTGCAATCCCTGCGGTCGCTGGAAAAGAGCGAGCGGACGCGGAAGGCATGTTTGAACTACCTGCAAACGTGGTACGGCAACTTTTATCCCGAACGGACAGAGTTGGTTGCTGAGTTGCAAGATATGGCGGCACAACTGGGCGGGCGCCTGACGCCGCCCCGTCTGCGGTGGAAATACGCCTGGATGAAACCGGTGTTTGGATGGAAAGCCGCGAAATGGGCAGAGGACACTTTGCCGAGTTTCAAGGCTTCGCTGATCAGGTGGTGGGACAAGGCGATGTACCGGCTTGGGACCCGCAGTGCGCACAACCACAATTCCAATCGTATGAATGCGGACCGCCAGAATCAGGACCACAGGGTGAGGGCGGCAGAAGGACGATGAGACCACTGGAAGTGCGAGAAGAAACGGATCGAAGCCCGCAGGTCCGAAACGCCGTCGATCATCCGGCGGCATCAAGCACGCCGAGTCAAATCGCAGTGACCTTGCTGACCGGTGGAATTGACAAGCACTATTCATTCGGCCTGGCAAGCGCGCTTCAGTCGAAGGGAGTGGCACTGGACGTTATCGGCAGCGACGACCTCGACTGCAAGGAATTCCGCACCATGACGGGCGTGAATTTCATTAACCTGCGCGGCAGCCAGCAGCCTGATGCCAGTCTGGCCAGGAAGACACTCCGGCTGGGGAGATACTACGCCAGGCTGATTGCCTATGCAGCCACTGCCAAGCCAAGGATTTTTCACATCTTGTGGAATAACAGGTGTGAGACTTTTGATCGCACGCTGCTGATGCTGTACTACAAGCTGCTGGGAAAAGGAATTGTTCTTACCGCTCACAACATAAATGCTGCCAGGCGCGACGCGAAAGATTCAGTCCTCAACCGTCTTACACTGCGAGCACAGTACAGGCTTGCCGATAACGTTTTTGTGCATACGGAAAAGATGAAGCGTGAACTTGTCAAAGAGTTTGGGGTGCCGGAGGCGCGCGTCAGTCTTATCACCTACGGGATCAACAACGCGGTTCCGGATACGCGCCTCACTCCGCGCGGCGCCAAACGGCGGCTGGACATTCGCGAAGATGAAAAAGTGCTCCTGTTTTTCGGCAGAATCACACCCTATAAAGGGCTCGAACACCTGGTGGCGGCATTTCATGAGATTGCGGCGCGAGATGCGAATTATCGATTGATCATTGCCGGCGTGCCTCAGAAATGCGCGGAGTACTGGAATGGCATCCGGGAGTCTGTTTTAGAGGATAAACAGAAGGGACGAGTCTTGCTGCGGGCGGAGCATATTCCGGACGATGAGGTAGAAATCTACTTCAAAGCGTCGGACGCTCTGGTGTTGCCGTACAGAGCGATCTACCAGAGCGGCATTCTGTTTCTGGGATACAGTTTTGGCCTGCCAGTGCTGGCGGCTGACGTGGGGTCGCTTAAGGACGAAGTTGTCGAGGGAAAGACCGGTTTCGTTTTCAGGCCGGAAGATCCTGACGACCTGGCCTCGGCCATCGACCGATATTTCGCAAGTGATTTGTACGCCAACCTGAACAGGCGGCGGCAGGCAATCAAAGATTACGCGGCCGAGCGTCATTCCTGGGACACCCTCAGCGAGGTGACCACCAGCGTCTACGGTGGTTTGCTTCAGATGCCCTTTCAGGGGAAATCGGCAAGTGCCAAGGGGCAGATCACCTCTCTGGGGGCGGGTACTCGCTGAGGAATGAAAGACGCAGTGTTTAATCGCGGAGTATTTTCCATGACACAAACCGTTGCCACATCTCAAGAACCCCTCGTGAGCGTGCTCACGCCTGTCTACAACGGAGAGCGCTACCTGGCGGAGTGTATCGAGAGCGTTATCAGCCAGACCTATGGGAACTGGGAATACATCATCGTCAACAATTGCAGCACGGACCGCACACTTGAGATCGCCACGGACTACGCTCGCCGGGACCCGCGAATTCGAATCGTCAACAATGGGGAATATGTAAGCGCGCTTAGAAACCACAACATTGCGCTGGGTCTGATTACTCCCACCAGCCGGTACTGCAAGTTTGTCCAGGCTGACGACATGATTTTTCCGACATGCCTGTCCGAAATGGTGCACCTGGCGGAAACTCATCCATCCGTCGGGATTGTCGGTTCCTATCAGCTCTGGGGATGCTGGGTTCGCTGTGACGGGTTTGCGTACCCGAGCACGGTAACCCCAGGAAGGGAAGTATGCCGGACGTACTTCCTGGCGAGAAGGGCTCCTTTTGGAAGCATGTCTTCATTTCTGCTGCGGGCGAACCTTGTACGAGGTTGCACGCCATTTCTAAACGAAAAGTATCTTTTGGCGGATTGGGAAGTCAACTTTCGCGTTTTGCAGAACCATGACTATGGATTCGTTCATCAGGTGCTCAGCTTTTGGCGTATCCATGACGAAGCACTCAGTTCGCTTGCCGAGCGCAACAATCAGTGGATCCTGAATGAGTTGTACTTTGTCAAGCATTACGGCCGGGTCTACCTGAATCCGGAAGAGTACGAGCGGTGCCTGAAACAGGTGCTCGATCGATATTACCGGCGTCAGGGCCATGAACTCTTCCACCTGCGGGAAAAGAGCTTTTGGCAATATCACCGCAGAATGATGAAGGAGTTCGGGCTTTCGTTAGAGACTGCGCGTCTTTTGAAGGGCGCCCTGCTTAATGCGGCTGATATTTTTCTTGAGCCATTCAAGGCGTTAACCAGACCGCTGCGATATGTGCGAAGAGTCCCGTCCCGCTTGCACCCACAACCGCAACCGAAGTGGTAGATGAGCAATGTAGCCTCTCATCAGAGGCCTGTCGGACGCTCGTTCGAGGCTGCGATTCCCTCAACGAAAGAGGAGAACCGAAGATTCTGCTCAGGGCAAACAAGCTTCCAGACAACCGCTGGTGGAGACGGGTGCGAACTTCTGCCGTCTCAAGGCCGGCTGCCCCCTGATGCCTTCCATCTTTGCGAAGAGATTTGTTGATGGTCAAGGAAATGCCGCGGCTAAACGGGGAAGGGGGTTCACGGGCATGAAAGTCGTTATCCTTGCGGGCGGGGTTGGCTCGCGCCTAAGTGAAGAAACGCAGGTCAAACCGAAACCGATGGTGGAGATCGGGGACAAGCCAATCCTCTGGCACATCATGAAGATCTATTCGTCGTACGGCCTGAATGATTTCGTGATCTGCTGTGGGTACAAGGGGTACTACATCAAGAACTACTTTGCCAACTATTTTCTGCGTGCCTGCGACGTTATGTTCGACCTGAAACAAAACCAGATGCGACTGCTCAACAACGGCATCGAGCCATGGAAAGTCACGTTGATTGATACCGGCGAAGAGACGATGACGGGTGGACGCCTGAGGCGAATCAGGGGTTGCGTCTCTGATGGCACCTTCTGCTGTACCTATGGTGACGGCGTCAGTGACATTGACATTCAGCAGTTGATCGATTTCCATCACGAACAGAAAGTCCTGGCGACATTGACGGCGGTGCAACCTCCGGGGCGTTTTGGCGCGATCAATCTGGAACGGGATCAGACCAGGATCACGCATTTCCGGGAGAAGCCGGAAGGTGACGGCGGCTGGATCAATGGCGGTTTCTTCGTTCTCGAACCTGAGTCGCTGGACTATATCAGCGAAGATTCCACGGTCTGGGAGCAAGAACCGCTTGAGAAGCTTGCCAGGGACGGCAGGCTGGCAGCGTACAAGCACCGGGGTTTCTGGCAGAACATGGACACGCTCCGCGACAAGATGTACCTCGAAAAGCTTTGGGCCGGTGACGATCCCCCCTGGAAAATCTGGTGAGGTGCATCCGGGCGGGGACGGACAGCGAGAGAAATGGGCGAAGAGCGGTTGGCATGGGTGGCGTTGACGCCAGCCTTCAAATCGAACAGGCCGGTTCGGGCAGAAAGGGAAAGATCATGAAGATCCTGGTGACGGGCAACATGGGCTATGTGGGACCGAGCGTGGTCCGGCAACTGCGAGAATCCTATCCCGGTGCTTCCATTTCGGGACTAGACCTCGGTTTCTTCGCGCATTGCCTCACGGTTGATGGCGGACTCTTTCCTGAGTGCAGGGTTGACGTTCAGCACTTTGCGGACGTGCGGAAGGTTTCGGGAGTGCTGCTGGAGGGAGTGGACGCGATTGTCCACCTGGCCGCCATTTCGAACGATCCTATGGGCAATTGCTTCGAAGATGCGACCCTGGACATCAACTATCGCGCCAGTGTGGAACTTGCGCGCAAGGCAAAGAGCGCCGGTGTCCGGACTTTCGTGTTTGCATCAAGCTGCAGCGTGTACGGCCTGGCGGATGAAAAACCACGCACGGAACTTTCCGCCGTCAACCCTTTGACGACCTATGCCAAATCGAAAGTATTCACCGAACGCGACCTGGAATCTCTTGCCGATTCGGCTTTCAAGGTTACCTGCTTGCGCTTCGGGACGGCCTGCGGGATGAGCGATCGGCTCCGGCTCGACCTGGTGTTGAACGACTTTGTGGCAAGTGGCGTAGCTGCGAAGCGCATTGTGATCCTGAGCGACGGTACGCCCTGGCGTCCTCTCATCAACGTCAAAGACATGGCGCGGGCGATCGACTGGTCAATCTCGCGTCATGCAAGCGCCGGCGGAGATTATCTGGTGGTAAACGCAGGCTTCGATCCGTGGAACTTCCAGGTGAAAGATCTGGCTGCGGCAGTGGCCCATGTGATTCCTGGAGTCGAAGTCTCAATCAACAGTGGCGCGCAGCCGGATACGCGCTCCTACCGGGTGGACTTCAGCCGGTTCCGGGCACTGGCTCCGCACCACCAGCCGAAAGCGGATCTGGAGACAACCATACTCGAGTTGAAGGAAGGGCTTAAAGCGATTGGATTCCAGAATACAGACTTTCGCAACTCCGCTTTTGTGCGCCTGAACGTGCTCAAGCAGCTTCGCTCACGGGGATGGCTCACCGATCAACTGGAGTGGTCGCCTGTTGTCCGCGGGATGCGCGGCAGCCCCAGGGCTGGAGTCATCAGGCAATCAGTTCGCAGGGTTGCTTGAGGAGAAAGACCGTCGAGAAGACTTAACGATTGAGGATGTGCGAATGGGAATAATGGATGTGATTTCAAAGACTCGTCTTGCAGGTACTGGTCAGTCACCGGCTTACACTCGGATTGAGCCGACACGTGGATGGGCCTCGCTGAAGCTTGCCGAACTGTGGGAATACCGGGAGCTTGTCTACTTTTTCACCTGGCGGGACATCAAGGTTCGCTACAAACAGACGGTATTGGGGGTGCTTTGGGCCATCCTCCAGCCGTTCTGCACCATGTTGATATTTGCCCTTTTTTTCGGGAAACTGGCCAAAATGCCATCCGATGGCATCCCCTACCCGCTGTTCAGTTACACGGCTCTGGTACCGTGGACCTTTTTTGCTACGGGACTGACCCAGGCTTCCAACAGCCTTGTTGCGAACTCGAACATGCTGCAGAAAATCTATTTCCCGCGCATGGCCATGCCTCTGGGAACGGTGGTTGCCGGATGCGTTGATTTTTGCCTTGCATTCGTTGTGTTACTCGGCATGACGGCCTCGTATGGTGTCGTGCCTACATGGAAAGTTTTCTGGTTGCCCTTCTATCTGGGGCTGGCTCTGATAACGTGTCTGGGAGCAAGCCTGTGGTTGAGCGCAATGAATGTGCAGTTCAGAGATGTCAAGTACACCATCCCTTTCCTCATTCAAATCTGGATGTATGCCACTCCGATCGTATATCCCAGCAGCCTCCTTCCGGAACCCTGGCGCACCGTCTACGGAATCAACCCGATGGTTGGCGTTGTCGAAGGTTTCCGGTGGGCTTTGTTGGACGCCAAGACGGCGCCAGGACCGATGGTTGCCGTATCTTCGGTCGTTGCTGTGGGTCTGCTGATCAGCGGTGCATATTACTTCCGGCGTCTGGAAAGAACGTTCGCAGACGTCGTTTAGGGGTTGCCGATGACTGATGTCGCAATTCGGGCGGGAGACCTGGGCAAACAATTTCATATCGGCCAGCTTCAATCTGGCCACAAGCAACTCCGAGAAGTTGCTATGGATGCCTTTCTAAGCCCCGTGCGGAGGATGAGCAAGCTGTTGCGCGGCCATGCTTCTGGAGCCGCGGATCTTGACGACACCATCTGGGCGCTCCGTGACGTTGGGTTTGAGATTAAGAGCGGCGAGGTGGTGGGGATCATCGGGCGCAACGGGGCAGGGAAAAGCACCTTGCTTAAAATCCTTTCGCGCATTACTGAGCCGACCACGGGCGCGGTTGATATCCACGGCCGGGTGGGTTGCCTGCTGGAAGTCGGGACGGGCTTTCACCAGGAACTGACCGGTCGCGAGAACATATACCTGAACGGAGCCATCCTCGGCATGCGCAAAGCTGAAATCGACCGCAAGTTCGACGAAATTGTGGCCTTCGCCGAGATTGACAGGTTCCTGGACACGCCCGTCAAGCACTACTCCAGTGGGATGCAAACGCGACTGGGGTTCGCCGTAGCGGCCCACCTGGACCCGGAAATCCTGATCGTGGACGAAGTTCTGGCCGTGGGGGACGTGGAGTTTCAGAGGAAATGTCTGGGGAAAATGCGAGATGTCGCCACGGGCGGCCGAACGGTGGTGTTTGTCAGTCATAACATGGGAAGTATCACGCAGCTATGCAGCCGGGCTATGTGGCTCGACCATGGATGTCTTAAGTTGACCGGAGCCGCGGCCGACGCCGTGAGTCAATATCTCACGCAGGGAGCTCAAACCACAGGTGTTTGGACCAGGCCCGAGGCTTGCCCTTCTTCCTCAGAAGTCACAGTCAGGCGAGCGCGGGTACTGTCAACCGAAGGGACAGCAAATGCTGTGTTCGAATTCAGCAACCCCTTCGACATCGAAATCACATATGACCTTACGTTCTCTTTGCGTCATCTGATTGTCGGTTACTACCTCTACGATATCCAGGGAAATAAGTTGTGGGAGTCGCAGGATGCGGACACGGGAGCCTGGAACGGAAGGGTTCGGGAACCCGGTTCATATCTCTCGAGGTGCAGGGTTCCGGGGCAAATCCTTCGTCCGGGACGTTATAGCTTGAGTATCTTTTGTTGCATTCCGATGGGTCGAGTGCTTGCCTATCATGACAACGTTTTATCTTTCGAAATCTCACCGACCGGATATCAATTCCAACTGAACCGGTTGGGCCTGACGACGCCCATGCTGGACTGGACCGTGCAGAAGGTCGAGAAGTCTGCTGACTCGATGGTCAATGCAGGTTTGCCGTCTGAATAGGCACGGGGAAGGGTGGTTGTCTTGTTGGTGGCTGATTAGTACAAGGGGAATCTCCCGAGGGGAAGTACGGAGATCGGTGGTCGAGATGCTGGAAACTTTCGAGAAAGAGCCAAATATGGCAGAGGTGAAGGGATGCGCGTACTTCATATCAGTGTTTCTGACAATGGGAATGGGGCTCTTTTAAATGCCTTCCGTTTACACCAGGGACTTCGCCGATTGGGTGTTGATTCGTCCATGTTTGTTCAGCGCCGGCTGGACGAAACTGGAGATGAGACCATAAAAGAGTACCGGGGCTGGCCTGTCGGGCTGGTTTGGCGTGCCAAAACTCGGGCATATCGATATTGGATTTCACGCGAACGATCTAAGTGGACGCTGCGCCCCAATACCCCGGCCTTCATTTACGATCGTGCGGCTGCCGGGGACCGTGCGATCTCGCAAATGCCGGAAGCCGACGTGATCTATATCCATGGCATTAATGGTTTTCTTGATTATTTTCGCGATCTTCCGTTGCTTGCTCAGCGAGCGCCGATTGTGTTCCGCCTTTGCGACATGTCCTTCTTCACGGGCGGCTGTACCCACGACTGTGGCTGCGGACGGTTCGTCGAACGTTGTGGAAAGTGTCCCCAGTTGCTGTCAAAGACTGAGCATGATCTCTCCCGGCGGATCTGGGAGCGCAAGCGTGCCGTGTTTTCGCAGATCGGCGGCCGCCTATACGCTGTCGCGCCCAGTCAATGGATTGCTCAAGAGGCAAAGCGCAGCAGTTTGTTGCGCGATTGCCGCATCGAGGTGATTCCGAACGGGATCGACGTGCAAATCTTTCGACCAAGGGAGCAACAGATGGCCAGAGAATTACTCGATATTCCTCCTGGTGTGCGCGTCCTTCTTTACGTAGCCCAACCAGTCGACCGCTGGGAAAAGGGCTTTATGTATGTTGTCGAAGCACTCCAGCAGGTTAAGGATTGGAGAGACCTGTTCCTGGTTATCGCCGGCGGCGGAAAGATTCCAGCCGAAGTGCCGGTCCAGCATCTGCGCCTTGGCCGGGTTCGCGATGAGCGAATCCTTTCGCTGGCGTACTCTGCCGCAGATATCTTTGTTATGCCGTCCCTGAGAGAAACCTTTGGCGTGACCGCAATCGAGGCCATGGCCGCCGGCACGCCCGTCGTCGCCTTTGCCACCGGAGGGATTCGTGAGACGGTCCGAGAAGGGATTACCGGACGTCTGGTTCCTACGGGCGACGCGCGGGCTTTAGGCCAGAGAATCGAGGAACTTCTGCAGGATCCCTCCTCGCGTTCGCGAATGGCCGCGAACGGCCGTAGGACTGCGATGGAGGAATACTCCTTGCCGGTCATAGCCAAACATCACGCAGAGTTCTGTGCCAGAATCGCTGAACTGCCGCGACCGGTATGGGAGTCCAGACCAATACCTGAACCACAAAATGCGCTCGGCATCAACTGAACAGGGTCCGGGTGGTTGTCTGTGAGGGGCTCGGCCGCGCCATTAGGTCAGGCAGTTGTCAATAGAGGTCATCGCCTTGTCTTGCAATGAGCTGCAAGTTCCGGCCCGGGGTCTGGATCACAGAGCTCACAATCCAGCAGCATCTGAAGTCAGGTATGCAGAAATGATCCACCACACGATTAAAAAGCAGTTTCATCAGTTTCGCGGCCGTCTTCGAAACGCGGTGAGGACGAGAAATGGTGCATGGGATGACCCCGAAAGGCAGCATTGGTCGATAGGCATTTACGCGGGCGCTTCACCGCTTTTGTTGCGTGACAACGCAAATACCGAAAACCCCGTTCTTACACACAAGGACGTTTCGGACGTCCCGGCGCAATTCGTGGCCGACCCCTTCATGTTGCGGGCGGATGGCAAGTGGTCCATGTTCTTCGAGGTGTGGAACAGGACGGTGGAGAGGGGCCAAATCGGACTCGCAACCAGCGACGACGCCTTACGCTGGAGATACTGCCGGATCGTTTTGGCCGAACCGTTCCACCTTTCGTATCCCTACGTGTTCGAATGGAAGAACGAGCATTATATGATTCCCGAGACACACGCGGCCGGCAGCATCCGTTTGTACAAAGCAGAGAAATTTCCAGACCAGTGGTCGTTCCTGTGCACGCCCATCGAGGGAGTGTTCTCCGATCCCTCGGTCGTGTATTACGAGGGAAGGTGGTGGATGTTCGCCCAAACGAATTTCCAACAGAGGTTTGGCACGCTTCACCTTTTTTTTGCAGAAGAATTAACGGGTCGCTGGCAGGAGCATCCGATGAGCCCGATCATCAAGGGGAATAACCGAATCGCCAGACCCGCCGGCAGGGTCCAGGTGATCGACGGGCGGCTTATTCGTTTTGCGCAGGATTGTTATCCCGTATACGGGACAAGGGTTCGGGCCTTCGAAATCTCGGAACTGAGCACCACGACTTACCGCGAGAGTGAGTGTCCGGAGAGCCCGATCCTGGGTCCGGGTGGCGTCGGCTGGAATAAGTCCGGAATGCACCACGTGGACTTGCACAAGATTCACGATGCGAAATGGATCGCCTGTGTGGACGGTTGTGTAATCGGGAGATGACGTCATGATGATTGCCTTTGAGGCGTTCTATTTGGACGTTCAGAGATGGCTGGCTTGAGACGCCGGGAATTCTGGAGATGTGGTGTGGACCATCTGAAAGCTGAAGACAGGCGCCTCATTTACCCACACATACGCAACCGCGTACGCTTGTTGCGGCTGGCTGTTGGATAGCTGAAGGTTCAGGGCAAAGCAGCTTACTGGAGGAAATCCTTGCCAAAGATATTCCGAATGAGATCAAGACAGATAGCTTCCGGGCAAGAGGCCGGTTGCTGCACGCGCACTCCTCGACGTAACTCAAAACGGAGGCGTTTTGCTCTTCGTCGCCGATCGCGGTACCTCGTGTCGAAAAGCGTTTTGCGCGGCGGCAAGGAAGGTCAAGGCCCAGTCACGAGGAACATATTTGTAATCGGAGAAGGGTGGCTGCCCAGCAAGGAAAGCACCGCGTTGATTGAGCGGAGCGCCGAGGGAGTCCTGCCCCACCTGGAGGATTGGTTGCAGCGCTATTACTCCATGTCGAAGAACAGGTTGGCCTTTGACCTGGATTATGCGAGGCGGTTTTTGGAGTGCGGCCAGAGTGTTTTAGAAGTAGGAGCTTTTCCTTATTTGCTTACGGTCCCATTGGTGCAACTTGGCTTCCGAGTCACGGTGCTGAACAAATTCAAATCCCGCGAACACGTGCAGCCGTTTCTGGATATCTGCGGCATCCAGGCACTCAATTGCGACCTGGATGCAGACAATATCCCAGCGAGAGATGCCAGCTTCGATGCGGTGATTATGAACGAGGTCTTCGAGCACTTGCGCGGCAACCTTATTGCCTCCATGCGCGAGATTCATCGCGTCTTAAGAAATGGCGGCTTGTTAATGATGTCTACCCCGAATATGCACTCGGTTCGCGGGATCTATAACTTGCTGGTCCACCAGAGAGCTTATTCCTGCATGGGCGACATTTACGAGAATTTTGCATCCTTGGAGACGAAAGGCATCATGGGCCACATTCGGGAATACACTCCGAAGGAAGTGATGGAATTTCTGGACAGGATCGGGTTCCGGCCCGAGGGCATCATCTTTCGCGACTGCTACTACGGCGGGCTGTTTTGGCGAATGGCGGACTACTTCACCTGGTTGCGACCGGAATTTAAACCGTTTTTCTCGCTGATTATGCGAAAGGTTTAGATTTTACCTATGGTTGCAGACGTTCTTATGCAGCAACGAGGTATTCAGGCCCCTGCCATCAGGCCACTGCGCTGCGTTTGAATCGAGAAAATTGGCGAATAGAGACCAGGGGCCGCAGGATGGACCAATTCGCTCACCTGCCCATTGCAACGTGGTTCAATCTGAAGCCTGACCAACCTGTGAGACGTTTATGACAAGAGACAGTGTTTCTGCAGCTTGCAGGAACTGCGGAGAATCGTTGCGCGACACATTTGTCGATTTGGGCATGTCGCCGCTGGCCAACAGTTACGTGACGGGTGAACAGTTGAATCGCGGGGAGCCATTCTATCCTCTTCACGCCTTCATCTGCCGTAACTGCCTTCTTGTCCAGGTCGAAGTTTTTGAAACCCCGAAGAACATTTTCAGTGATTATGCCTATTTTTCCTCGTACTCGGAAAGCTGGCTGCAGCATGCCAGGACTTATGTGGAGCGGGTAACGGCGCGTTTCGGACTGGATTCGGACAGCCACGTTGTGGAGCTTGCCAGCAACGATGGTTACCTGCTGCAGTACTTTGTCCAAAAAGGGATTCCGGTGCTGGGGATTGAACCCGCTGCCAACGTCGCGAAGGCGGCGATCGAGAAGCAAGTGCCCACAATGATGCGATTTTTCGGGTCGGAATTGGCCCGAGAGCTGGAGGCGGATAACAGGAAGGCGGACCTGTTGGTCGGAAATAACGTGCTGGCCCACGTACCCGATCTGGACGATTTTGTGAGAGGGATGAAAATGGTGCTCAAGCCGCATGGCGTCATCACCATGGAATTCCCGCATCTGATGCGCCTGGTGGAGCAGAACCAGTTCGACACGATCTACCACGAGCACTTTTCCTATTTCTCCTTTCACACGGTCCGCCGTGTCTTTTCGGAGCGAGGGCTGGAGATTTTCGACGTGGAAGAACTGCCAACACACGGGGGGTCGCTACGAATCTACGCGCGCCACGCCGAGGATAGCAGCAGGCCCGTTGCTTCAGCGGTGCACAGCCTCGCTTGCCGGGAAGAAAGCGCAGGTTACACCCGTCTGGAGCCGTACCTCATGTTCGGGGAAAAGGTGAAAGAAACCAAACGGCGCCTTCTGGCATTTCTCGTTGCAGCTAAAGACGCTCACGAGCGCATTGCTGCCTATGGGGCGGCGGCCAAAGGGAACACGCTGCTGAACTATTGCGGGATTCGGATGGATTTTATCGATTATGTTGTCGACCGGAGTCCACAAAAGCAGGGGCTGTTTCTTCCTGGAACCCATATCCCCATCCTGCCACCCGGAGAAATTGAGAAGACGCGGCCGGATTATCTGCTGATCCTTCCCTGGAACCTCAGGGAGGAAGTGATGCAGCAAATGAACCACATCCGATCCTGGGGGGGGAAATTCGTCGTGCCCATTCCCGAAGTGCAAGTTTACTCATGAAATTTACAGAAAGTCCTCTCGGCGGCGCATACATTGTGGACATTGAACCCGTGGCGGACGAGCGGGGGTTTTTCGCGCGTACGTGGTGCGAAGGAGAATTCCGCGACCGGGGCTTGAATCCTTTACTGAAACAAGCTTCCATCTCTTTCAATCATAAGAAGGGTACGCTGCGCGGGATGCACTATCAGGCCGACGGCTATCAAGAATGCAAACTGATCCGATGCTTTGCCGGAGCGGTGTTTGACGTCATCATCGACCTGCGGAAGAGTTCGCCGACATTCATGAAGCACTTCACGATGGTGCTTGGGTCGGAAGACCGCCGAGCGCTCTATATTCCCGAGGGTTTTGCACACGGGTTCCTGACCCTAACCGACGGTGCGGAAGTGTTCTACCAGATTTCCCAGTTCTACAGCCCGAAACATTCCGCAGGGGTTCGCTGGAACGATCCGGCGTTTGCCATCGAGTGGCCTGAGGCGCCGCGAGTGATTTCTGCCCGTGACCAGGAGTTTCCCGATTTCGACGCGGAGAAAGGCGGCTTATGAGTCTCTCCCAACTGAGAGAAACACTCCGCGCTTCCGAACTTGGTCAGGAGATGTTCAACCTGATGGTCGATCTGTATCCAATCTGCCGAAGCATTACCGGCAATGGCGTGCGCCAGACGCTGCATCGAATCCTGCAGGAGATCCCCATTGAAATCCACGAAGTGCCCAGCGGAACACAGGTTTTCGACTGGGTGGTTCCACGCGAATGGAATATCCGAGGGGCGTACATCAAGAACGCGCACGGGGAGACGATCGTTGATTTCCGCGACTCGAATCTTCACGTGGTTGGCTACAGCATTCCTTTCCACGGCACTGTCGATTGCGGCGAGCTTAAGAAACACATTTTTACTCTGCCGGACCACCCGGAGTGGATTCCATATCGAACCTCGTACTACACCGAGGACTGGGGATTCTGCCTGACCTACCGGCAGTTTCTAAAGCTGAAGGAGGGCGAAAAGTACGAGGTCAATATTGACGCGACCCTGGCACCCGGCGGCCTGACCTATGGTGAACTCCGGCTGGCGGGTGAAACCGGGGACGAGGTCTTGATTTCCTGCCACATATGTCATCCGTCGCTTTGCAATGACAACCTTTCGGGAATCGCTCTGACCACCTTTCTGGCCAGGCACGCGTGCGAGATCCACAGGCGTTACACGTATCGATTCCTCTTTATTCCGGGAACAATTGGGTCGATCACATGGCTGGCGCGGAATCGCGAGAATACGGGCAGGATTAAGCATGGGCTCGTGGTCACCTGCGTCGGAGATCCGGGGAAGCTGACCTACAAGAAGAGCCGCCAGGGAAATGCCGAGATCGACACCACTGTCCAGCATGTTTTAAAGCATGCGGCAGGTGAATACGAGGTCCTGGATTTTGTCCCGTATGGGTACGATGAGCGCCAATATTGCTCTCCGGGCTTTAATCTTGCGGTCGGCTCATTGAGAAGGACTCCGCATGGCCGCTACCCGGAATATCACACTTCGGCCGACAATCTGGACTTCGTGCGCCCCGAATTCCTGGCGGACTCCCTCCAGAAATATCTTTCAGTCTTTGACGTACTGGAAAACAACCGGCGGTACCGCAGCCTGAACCCTTATTGTGAGCCGCAGCTTGGCAAACGGGGATTGTATGGACCGGTGGGCGGAGAGAAGGACCGGCATTCGCGGGAAATGGCCCTGCTGTGGGTATTGAATTTGTCCGACGGAGAGCACAGCCTGCTCGATATTGCCGAGCGCGCAAACCTGGAATTCTTCCACATTCATCAGGCGGCAAAAGCGCTGTTGGAGTGCGGCCTTCTTGAGGAATGCTGCCGGCAGCGGGAAATAGTCGGATAGTTCCCTAAGAGATGGATACCGGATTGTTATTCACTCGTGACAAAGTGGCGGTCGTAACCGGCGCAAGCAGCGGAGTGGGCAAAAGTCTGGCGCGGCGGCTCGCAGCAGAGGGATCGACGGTATGCCTTGTTGCCCGCAACCTGGAAAAACTGCGGTCAGCCGTCGAGTGCGAAGCAGACGGCAAGGAAGGACTGTACTGCTACTCGGCGGACCTCGCCGCAGATGCGGACATCCGGCGGTTGACGGCTCGCCTTGGACACGATTTTGGGCATGTGGACATTCTTGTGCATTCTGCCGGCGTGATTTCACTGGGGCCCCTGGAGTCGGCTCCAGTTGAAGATCTTGACGCCCACTACCGCACAAATGTTCGTGGGCCGTACCTTCTGACGCAAATGCTGCTCCCGTCGCTTCGGGCTCGCGGGGGGCAGGTCGTCTTCATCAATTCTTCTGCCGGGACTTCAGCAAGGGCAAATGTGGGGCAATACGCTGCCAGCAAACATGCACTCAAGGCACTGGCGGATTCGCTGCGTGAAGAAGTCAACGCTGCCGGTGTCCGGGTTCTGACTGTGTACCTGGGACGTACTGCTACCCCGATGCAGCAGCGGGTCCACCGGCAGGAGGGACGGATCTACCACGGCGAGGACCTGATTCAACCGGAAGAGGTCGCCGCCCTGCTGGTCGGCCTGCTCAGGGTTCAGCAGAGCGCAGAAGTCACCGAAATTACGCTCAGGCCTATGCTGAAGCCCCTCCAGCCTTGAGAGCTCTTTGGCACGCCGGCCGGATGTGAGAAGGGAGGGATTGAGAATGGCCATGCAGAAAGGACCCTACACCACACGGCTTATCAAGTCATTTCGTACCCGGGGCGTAGTTGGCTCGCTTAAGCAAGCATGGATCCGCTTCTGGATGCTTTTCGTGGGGACCGGGCCAGCGGGGCGCTTTGCTGCCCGGCTTGCTGCTTGCTTCTTACCGCCGGACAATTCCCGGCTGGAGTTGCGCTACCTGAGCCCCAAGGGCTTTGTGGAGGCAAGCGCAACTGTGTACGGCAAGGACATTCACCTGGGGCCCAATACCTTCGTGGGTGATGGCACCGTGCTCTTCCAGGCGGAAGACGGCGGGGCTATCGACATCGGCGCAGGAGCGACGATCTCCCGGGGCACGACCATCGAGACGTCGAGGGGCGGAAGCGTGGCCATCGGAGAGGGAACGGCGCTCCAACCTCACTGTTTTCTCTCAGCCGCCGAAGGATCAATCCGCCTGGGTGCGGACGTAGGTGTCGCTCCCCACTGTGCATTCTATCCACACAACCACGGCATCGTTGAAGGGCAATCGATCAGTTCTCAACCTCTAGTTGTGAAGGGAGACATCGTGGTGGAGGATGGAGCGTGGTTGGGGCACGGAGTCATTGTTCTGAGCGGCGTAAGGATCGGCAAAGGAGCGGTGATCGGCGCCGGGTCCACCGTCGCATGCAATGTGCCTGACGGCGCGGTCGCATGGGGAGTTCCGGCAAAGGTTTTCATGAAGCGTAAGAGACTGGCCGAAGTGGCGCCGTTGAAAGACAGCCCCGCTTCCGATAAGGTGGCCGCCGGCCGGGACGCAAGTCTGACAGCAACATCGAACATGTCCACAAAGGATCGGTGAAGATGAAGAGGCCTGTTTGGAGCGGTTTTATGCGAGCTGCCGCTATGTTTCCCGAGCGGCCAGTTCTCAATGTGCAAGGCCGCGTGGTCACATACCGAGAATTGCAGACGCTTGCAAAACGTTTGGCGGCCACAATGCAGTCGTACTCCGACACCTCGGCCGTTCCGCTGACTGCTGTGTTCGCCTACCGGAGTCAGGTTGCCTTTGCGGGCGTCCTGGGGGCCTTGCTGGCTGGAAATGGCTATGTCCCGTTGAACAGGAACTTCCCCATCGAACGAACTCGCACAATGCTGCAGCGCTCCGGATGTTGCTCGATTGTGGTGGATGAAGAATCGATACCGCAGATGGATGCTGTCCTGTCTGGCCTTTTGGAACCTGTGCTGATCCTTATGCCGGAGACAAGGGATGCGGGACAGTGGCAGCAGCGTTGGCCTAAGCATCGTGTTGTGGGATATTGCGAGATGGAGTCCGAAGATACCTGGAGCGAGCCGACTGTCGGTGAGGACTCCATCGCCTATCTGCTCTTCACCTCGGGAAGTACGGGTGTTCCCAAAGGGGTTGCGGTCGCTCAGCGAAACGTTGTGGCCTTCGTTGATTACATGGTCGATCGCTACCAGATTACCGAGCAGGACCGCCTGTCCCAGACATTTGATATGACGTTCGATCTGTCTGCTTTCGACATGTTTGTTGCCTGGGAACGGGGAGCGCAGGTGTGTTGTCCTACGTGGAAGACTCTTATCCATCCAGGAAGCTTTATACAGAGGATGAAATTGACGATTTGGTTTTCAGTGCCTTCAACGATCGCTTTTATGAAGCAGTTAGGCATGCTGAAGCCGGATTCGTATCCGTCGCTCCGTTACAGCCTTTTTTGTGGCGAACCGTTACCGGTGTCTTCAGCAACATCATGGCTGAAGGCGGCCCCAAACGGTATCCTGGAAAATCTGTATGGGCCGACGGAATTGACGATTGCCTGCACCTTATATCGTTGGGATCCTGTTCGCTCGCCGGGTGAATCCGAATTGGGGATTGTGCCCATTGGCTATCCGTATCCTGGCATGAAGGTTTTGGTGGCTGACCATGATCTGCGTGAGGTTAGTCCGGGCGAAGAAGGTGAACTGCTCATGAACGGGCCGCAGATGTCTCTTGGTTATTGGAAGGACGCAGAGAAAACCTCGGCATCCTTTGTTGTTCCGCCGGGAGAAGCGGAGATCTATTACCGCACAGGTGACCGGGTTCGACGTCCCGCTGGTGGCGCTCCGCTCACGCATCTGGGGCGAGTGGACCATCAGGTAAAAATCTTCGGCCATCGAGTCGAACTGTTTGAAATCGAAGCGGTGGTGCGGAAGGCGACCGGGCTGGACGGAATTGCCGCGGTCGGGTGGCCGGTGACCCTGAGTGGGTACGGTGGTGTGGAAGTTTTTCTTGAGGGTCCACGGCGCGACCTCGAGCTGATACGCGGGCCAGTCGCTTCGCAATTGCCTGAGTACATGATCCCTCGCAGGTACCATTTCATGGACCGGCTGCCCCGGAACCCGAACGGGAAGTTAGACCGGAGAGCGATGGCAGGATTGCTGGAGAAAGGACTATGAGTCAATTGGATTCGCAAGTGTTGAGGACATTTGTTCAAAACTACGTTGCCGAAAGACTGTTTTCTCAGGAGAAAGAAATTGCACGCGAATTAGGCGACGATTGCGACCTCATGGTGTCGGGACTGCTTGATTCCCTGGGGATGCTGGAGCTGATCACCGCTCTTCAGGAGTACTGCGGTCGCGACATCGCATTTGAGGACTTGGATCCCGAGTTAATGACGGTGGTCGGGCCATTGTGTGATTTCGTAGCGAATCAGTTGGGTAAATGACACACGACACAGTCGGGAGGAGTCACTCGCTTCTTGCCGAAAGGAGCAAAGCGGGAGACCGTGAACGGGCAGAGTATCAATCGCCTGAGGATCTCACTGCCTCGGCTTCAGCTTTTGGGATTCAGGACATTCAGCGTGGGACGGTTCCAATGAATGTTCTGCTGATCGGAGAAGAATCGGCCGGCATTCAGACGCTGCACGCAATTCTGCGTGGTGGACACCGATTAGTTGCGGTGATGGCAACGGCTCCAAACGGTTCTTTTTCGGCGAGCCTCTGGAATGCGGCTGCAAAGCTGGGCCTGCAG
Source organism: Terriglobia bacterium (assembly GCA_046705285.1). GTDB lineage: Bacteria > Acidobacteriota > Terriglobia > UBA7540 > UBA7540 > SCRD01. The sequence goes on along the minus strand of JBJKQK010000120.1, from coordinate 11,605 downwards.
GGATGGCCCGCCAAGATGGTCAAGGACCCGCTGCTGGCTGACCGCCTGCGTTCAGAGTCCGTCGACATTGTTCTGAACGTTCACTCGCTTTACCTGATTCACGAAGAGGTTTTGAAGGCGCCGCGTATCGGAGCTTTTAACCTGCATCCCGGTCCTTTGCCGCGCTATGCAGGGCGGAACACGGTGAGTTGGGCTATTTATCGCGGAGAGACGACCTACGGTGTGACCGTGCACAGGATGGAGCCAGAAGTCGACGCCGGACCGATTGTTTATCAGACGCTTTTCCCGATCGAAGAGACGGATTCGGCCCTCGGCGTGTACGCCAAATGCGACCGCGAAGGAATCCGCCTGATGTCTCAATTGCTCGATGTGGCTTCGAGGAATCCCGGCAACATACCCTCTGTCCCACAGAACCTGGAACAGAGGAAATATTTCGGCAAAGGTGTTCCGGAGGGAGGACGAATTTGCTGGTCCTGGCCGGCTGCGCAGATTGTCAACCTGGTGCGCGCCTGCGACTACTTCCCGTTTCGCTCGCCCTGGGGTTCCGCCCAGGCCTTGTGGGGGAAGGAAGCCGTCGCCATTCTCAAAGCGGAACGGACACACTTTCCTTGTAGCGCTGAGCCGGGCACAGTGGGGGACATCGATATGAACGGGGCGTGGGTTGCATCGGCTGATGAGTGGGTCCTGGTCCGGAAAATAAAGGTCGGGCAAAACATACAAAAACCATCAGACCTTCTCAGACCAGACGAATGCCCCGGAAAACCCGGCCTGAAGATTCCGGGAGCACCAGGATGGAAATTGCGGTGACCCATCGGGCAGCCCATGCTCACATCGCAACTCCGTAAGCAGAAATCGCGGCTCCGCAGGCGCACGCTCAGTAAGCTCGAAACCGTGGGGACGATCGATATTACCTCCGCCTCAGATTATATAAAGCCTGGGCTACTACAGTGGCCGTTATGGGAAATCTAAAAATATCGGTCATTTTGGGTACGCGACCCGAGGCCATCAAGCTGGCGCCCGTGGTCAAGGCCCTTCGCTCAGATCCTGCCTTCTGCTGCCATGTTTGCGCAACCGGACAGCATCGAGAGATGCTTAGTCAGATTCTGAAAGTGTTCGAGATCGTCCCTGATACAGACTTGAACCTGATGGAGCGCGACCAGACACTGTGTGGTTTGGCATCCCGGGCCTTGCGGGTGCTTGACAACTATTTGAACGAGACGAAGCCCGACTTTGTCCTGGTACAAGGAGACACCACGACGGCTTTTGTCAGCTCACTTGCCGCTTTCTACCACAATATCCCTGTGGGTCACGTGGAGGCGGGTCTGCGTACGGGAAACCTGCGGTCTCCGTGGCCGGAGGAAGCCAACCGGGTGCTTGTGTCAGACCTGGCCTGCTTGAATTTTGCGCCAACCGAGGCTGCTCGCCAGAACCTGTTGAAGGAGGGCGTCCCTCCAGAACGTGTGGTCGTGACCGGCAACACCGTCATCGATGCCCTTTACCTTGTGCTCAGGCGAGTGAGAGAGTGTCGTCCGGAGATTCCCGGTCTCGACGCTTCATTGTTCAATGGAAACTACTGTGAACCTGTGGTTCTTATTACAGGGCATCGGCGCGAGAACTTTGGAGCAGGGCTGCAAGCCGTCTGTGAAGCCGTAACCGACCTCGCTCGGCGGTTCTCGCACGTGCACTTTGTCTATCCGGTACATCTCAATCCCAACGTGCGTTCGACTGTGCTGCGACTGCTGGGTACGGGGAATGGATTGCGGGGAAACTTAAGAAACGTCCATCTGCTGGGTCCGCTGCCTTACCTTGAGTTCGTCACCCTGATGGCTCGTTCCACGATCATTTTGACAGACTCGGGAGGCATCCAGGAAGAAGCGCCCAGCCTTGGGAAGCCTGTGCTGGTTACCCGCAACACTACAGAGCGGCCGGAGGCGGTCGCTGCAGGCACGGCGAAACTGGTGGGGACGGACCCTGTGCTGATCTCGCAGGAAGTGAGCCGACTGTTGACGGACACCGTTTATTACCAATCGATGGCCACCGCACATAATCCCTTCGGTGACGGCCAAGCAACCGGCCGCATTTTGCGTGCGTTAAAAGAACACTTCGCCCTGCCGGTCAGGGAGTATGAACATGTCTGACCGAATCAGGATTCTGTGTATCAGCCCCAGTTTCGTGCCACTCGCGGATTCGGAGGCGTATTGCGGGGCAAAGATGGTCAAGGCCCTAACCGATTCTGGAGCCGACGTAAGAGTGATTTCAGCAAGCAACATCAACGGACCGGGCTTTCCGCTGGACCACTCGCCCCTTTGGCAGTTCGCCCAGGGTCTTAACACGAATGTTCCAGTGCCAGTGGAAAAGGAAAGATTTCGTCGCCTGCGGGCTACGATTCGTTATCAGTCCCTCAATGCGCGATGGTTGGAGGCCGTTGTTCAACTTGCAGAAAGATTGCATCGGGAAAACAAATTTGACCTGATTTATTCAAGATCCTGGCCAATGATCGCTCACGCGGCAGGTTACTGGTGCTCCAGGGCACTTGATCTGCCCTGGGTTGCCAATACCAACGACCCCTGGGATCGATGCTTTTGGCCAGGATCACAAGGCATGCACGGGACGATCCTGGACCGCATTCCCGGGAGTTTTTGGCTACGAAGAACCTTCAGACACGCACAGCTACTTACGTTTCCATCGGAACGCCTGGCGAATTTTCATTTCAGGCTGGCGGGCAGGCATCCTGCAACAGTGATCATCCCTCATATTGGCTGCAGCCCAAAACCGGCTGACAACAGGGATGGCCCGGCGGGCGGGCAATCGCTTTTCAAGCTCGTTCATGCCGGAAAGTTGGGGGCCGCTGAACTTTCCGGTCGCTCGGCGCGAGGCCTGTTTGCCGGACTCGCTCGCTTTCTGGCCGCTGTTCCCGAAGCCCGGCCTGCTGTGCGCTTGCTCCTGGTCGGTCCGGGAGATAAGCAGACACAGTTGCTGGTGGAAGAACTCGGGCTGTCGGAACAGGTGGTCCAGGTGGATCGGATAAGTTATGAGGAGAGTCTAAGATGCATCTCCCAGGCGTCGGTCTGCGTCTTGCTTGAAGCAAAGATGGACGAAGGAATGTTCCTTCCGTCGAAGTTGGTTGACTATATCTCCCTGCGGAAGCCAATCCTTGCTCTGAGCCCACAAATTGGCGTTGCGGCTGACATGGCAGCAGCGGGTGAACTCCTGCGAGTGGACCCAGACGACGCACCGGCGATCCAGGCCGCGATTGCCAGCCTGTATTCGGATTTTCGACGTGGCGCTCTGCACTGCCGTGCTCCCCGGGAGGCGTTCTTCAGGCAGTTCGACGCTGCAGTCGTTGCGGGAAAGTTCATGGGAGCGGCCGGCCCATTGTTAAAGTTTTCGTGCCAGCAGGTCGAGACGCTGGGGGTTGCTGCTGCCTCGTAGGAACCTTTTAACTGAGTTCGCATTCGGTCCGGGGAACTGACCGTTGCGGGTACCCGTCGCTTTTACAGTGTGAGCACGAAGGGAAGCGCTGAAGCCAGTGGTCTCAGTGGTTATACCAACATTCAACCGCGGTGAGCACCTGATAGGTGCCGTGAAGAGCGTACTTGCACAGACCTACAGGGACTACGAAATCATTGTTGTTGACGATGGCTCCAAAGATAACACACTCCTTGAACTCAAACCTTACATGGGGCGGATTCGCTACTTCTATCAGGAAAACCAGGGAGCCGGTTCTGCACGGAACAGGGGCATTGAGGCTGCCGCGGGGGAATGGATTTCGATGCTGGACTCAGATGACGTCTGGCTTCCCACCAAGCTGGAACGCCAGTTTGAAGCCATTGCCACGCTGGGCAGAGACTTTGGAGCTTGTTTCACCGATTGCGAATTTGCGGGGGATACCGGTTTGCATCAGACCGTCTTTGAGCTGGGCGGGCTGGACAAGGGTCGGTCATTTGGAGTGCTTGCCAATCCCCTGTACTACGTAGTATTCCGCCGTCCCGTCATTCGGATTCCAAGTTTGCTGGTTCGGCGGTCTTTGATGGACGAGTTAGGTGGGTTTGATGAAACCATGACCGTGGCCGAAGACACAGATTTGCTCTTTCGGCTTGCCCTGAAGACCAGGTTTTGCTTTGTCGCGGAGCCCCTTGTCAGGATCGATCGGACTCCTACTCGATCGACAGGTTTGATGGAACTGTTTTACCGGGGCGATGAGAAAGCATTTTGCAGTAAGGAGCACATGTATAAGAAGTGGCTCGAGTCTGCCGAAGCGATTGATCCAGCAGCAGGCAGACGAATCCTTGAACTGTTGAGGGAACTGTACCTTGAGTGGGCGATTCGCAAGATCAAGCAACTCAGGTTCCGTGAGACGTTTGAAAAAACGAGGCTGGCAAAGGAGATTGGACTCAGCAGCCTGGAGATATTTTCGAAGATGACATCCCGTGCAGCACGGAAAATCACAAGACCCTTCCCCAGGTTGGACCGAATACCGTAGTCTGAGCGCAGCGACTAAGGGAGTAATACTCTTTTAAAAGTGTGCACCCGAGAGGTGTTTCGATATGAGACCAACCGTATCCGTCGTTGTACCGACATTTAATCGTGCCGGGCTTGTCGTCAACGCGTTAGAAAGTGTTTATGCGCAGACTTACAGGGATTACGAAGTGATTGTCGTTGACGATGGCTCTACAGACGACACACGCCATAAGCTCCAGCCGTACATGGATCGGATCCGCTATATTTATCAAGACAACCAGGGAGCCAGTGCGGCACGAAACGCGGGAATCAAAGTTGCCAGAGGTGAATGGATTTCCACACTCGACTCAGACGATATGTGGCTTCCTACGAAGCTGGAACGTCAGTTTGAGGCCCTCACCGAGCTTGGCGGGGACTTTGGAGCATGTTTTACAGATTGCCAGTTTGCCGGTGATCCAAGCTTGCACAAGACTGCGTTTGAACTGGGTGGATTGGATCGGGCCCAATTGTTTGGAATCCTCGACAATGCTATGCATTATGTGCTGGCGCGCTATCCTGTCATTTGGATTCAAAGCTTGCTGGTCCAGAAATCCCTGGTCGAAGAGCTCGGCCGATTTGATGAGTCCATTGTAATCACGCAAGACACGGACTTGATTTTTCAACTTGCGCTGAAGACTAAGTTTTGTTTTGTCGCCGAACCCCTCGTGAAAGTTGACCGAACCCCGTCCCGGCAGGGAGGATTGATCGATTTGTTGCGCCAGGGCCAAGACAAGGGATTTTCGGATAGGGAACGGATGTACAAGAAGTGGCTTGGCATGTCCGAAGTTGCTGATCCGGCATTGCGTGCCAGAATTCTCGGACTGTTGCGCGGGCTGTACTCTGACTGGATGATCCGCAAGATCTACCAGCTCAGTTTTCCCGCGATGTTTGAGAAAATGAAGCTGGCAAGGGAGATCGGGGTCAGCAATCTGGGCATATTTTCGGAGTTGACGTTCCGCGCAGGGCGAAAAATCACCCGACCTTTCCCTCGACAGGACCGCATCCCGTAGTGTCCAAACACTCGATCTTTCTAAGAACGCAGCACGTCAGTTCCAAGGCTTCGTCGGGGCCTTTACCGCTTTTTGAGCTTCACGCCTCCCCCAAACTCTGCCCGGCATAAGTTTTTCAGACAACCAGGCTACTGTACTAATTTCCCGCCGCCGGCAAACTCACGGTTCCCTTTACGCGCACCGTAACAATCTGAAAAGGGTGCACCTTAAAATGAAATCCCTTTCCGGTAACGGCAAGGGATTTTTGATCCTGCTCCATCGCATCACACTGCCACGCCTGCTGCACGTCCATCAGGGGAATTCGCACGTTTACGCTGCCGTCCTCCCCAGCCACTTCGAGAAACCGCATAATCGTACCCTGGCGGTTTTCTGCCCGCTTCCAGTCAATCAGTACTACGTGCGGTGAGTCTACCTTTACAAAACTGTTCTCGGCGGCATTTAACGGTTCAGGCGTGTTCACGGCCTTATCGTTCGAGATGATGTCATCAACCTCGAAAGGTGTCATAGCAGACCATCCCAGACGGCTCAGTGCCGCTGGTTGAAACTCGTGGTCGCTCGTCAGCACGTAACGGAAGGTGAAGTTGCCCCCCTGGCCGGCGCGGTAGTTCGTAAACCAGTAATTGTTCATCACGTAAGAGAAAATCGTTCCCTTCCGCTGCCCGAATTCAAGCGGCCAGGTCCCGCGTACGATGTCGCCCAAGCTCACCAAGGGAGCGTCAATGGGAACAAGTGCCACGCTGGTATCCCCCTGTTGAGCTTCAACCCAGTGCTGGACTGAAAACCATTCCTTCCCGGCTCCTGGAAGCTGGTCCTTTGCCGGGTTCACGTAACCGTTCTGGATCTCATAACGGAATTCCGGATGGTTCATCGCGAAGGGGAAGGCAAAGTACACGCCCTCCTTGGTGTAGACCATCTTCTTGTGAACGTGGTCGATGAACTCGATCTTTTTCTGGTGATTGAACAGAATGATCTCCGACTCAACCCTTGGAGTATTCACCGAGGAACTTTCCAGGAGGGCCACCGTGCCGAAAGGCTCTCGAGTGATGGAAATCAGGCGTCCGTTGCCAGCCGGGTGCACGGTGAGCTTGGGCAGGGGTAAGCGCCGGTCGTTGAAGAGCAGCCTGTTGCGAGCGGGCTTGTCGCCGCCTGTCACGTAGAGGTACTGGTCAAAGCGGTACGGGCTCGAGTTGTTGACAAGTTCCTTCTGCAACTGCCTGTCAAAGATACTTTTCACTGCCCCAGATTGTGGATCCAACACAACGCGATAGTAGGCATTCTCCATCACGTCGCCGGGCTCCGTTTGCGGGCTTGGGGGAGAAGTTTTGGCCGGCTTGATGGCATAACACTTATATCCAACTGACGGCACGTCGCTGGCAACGAATCGAATGTGCTGCACGTTGCCGCTCTCCGAGAGCACCTGATAGGGAACGGTCTGATGGGTGGACAGATCTACGATCTTGGAACCTTTGGGAAGATCCGTTTCCACCAGCCCTGTTCGCGGCCAATTCAGCGCGTTAAAGACCAGCCAGGTTCCGCTCGGATCATAAATTCTGTCGGCCAGCGCGGCCAAGCCTCGGCCCAGAACAAACCGCACCTGTTGCCTGGCACGTGTGGCGAAGGCGTCTTTGACCGCCAGTTGCCGGATGCTTTCTTCGCTTTCAGGGCTGGAAATACTTCCCGCCGCCCCCCAGGTGTGCTCATCAAACAGGATCAGATTCTCCCACATTCTATCGATCATTCCACGATTCGGACGGCTGGGAGGATTCACCAGGAAGCTAAGAGTCGCAATCTTCTCCGCAGAAAGCGCTCGCTGCTCGCTACGCCGATTCATGGCGGCGTAATAGGCATCGGAAGCGATGCCATCCTCCCAGTAGGGCCCGCCGTCGCCCCGGTAGACGGGAATGGAATTCCCGTCGGCTTTGGCAACTTCCGCCATGGCATGGGCAAATCCTGAATAACGGAGATCTGGATAAGCATAAATCTTGTCCCAATTCCCGACGATGGTGGCCTGCTGGGGATACAGATCTGAATTCTCCCACTGCGCGCCAAACAGTAGAAATGAGCTCGATTTGTAGATTGAGCTGGGATACATTTGCAGGAATCTCGGCAGTGCGGCATGACCAGTCACGACATTGGGAGGCAGGCCGAAAAAAGCTCCAACCTGCCCGTAACTGTCGGAATACCACATCAGAACTTTCTTGCCATCCGGCCCTACCCACCAGAACGGTGACTCCTCCAACAGATGGCTTTCGTTTAGAATCGGTCCCCGGGTCTGATCGCATCCCGCAATCAGGTACTTGATTCCAGCATCGGCAAGGATCGATGCGTACGACCAGGTGTAGGAGGGGACGTCGGTGATGTTGGCGTAGTTGAACGGTTCCTGGTGCTTCTGATCGAAATCGAAGCTGGGATAAAGAGAGCGAATGAGCGTCTCAACGGTCGGGAAACCCGTCAGAAGGTTGGCGTATTGAGCCGGAACGAAAAACTTCCGTGCCTGAATAGCCTGGAGAAGACGTTGATGGTCAGCCATGTCCCGCCCCGCGAAGAACTTCTGCAGCACCCAGAAGCCGTCCGGACTGTAGCGGAATTGCGGATTTTCCTTCATCATGTGCAAGGCCTCGTCGACAACGCGGCTGTGAATCTCCGCAACCTTAGACTGATAGTCGGTATACCCCACGTCCAGGTGTTCGTTCGGCACCACATATATGGTCCACTTCTTGGCGGGCTGCAGAGTCATCGAAAACTGGCGACGGGCTCCGCCCAGGTTCACCATGACCCGGCCTTTCGCTCCTGCAGCAAACGCCGGCACTGCGAATTCGACCCGCTGTTGGCCGAAATCCCGGTCCGCTGACAGCGGCTCGTTGAACTTCTGGTTGTTCACCCAAAGCGTCACGCTGCCCTTACTCGAGGGCCTGTTCTGGGTTGTATAAACATCCACAAGCTCAACCAGGTTCCCATTCTTCCGCTGGTAGAAAATCGTGGGATGGACATCCACCGAGATGGCGTTGCGCTCAAACTTCTGAGACGCATCTTGGTCCAGTTCCAATGCGTCATAGGTAATGCCCGGGTCGCTGACCGCATCAGGCTGGTTGGGCTGGTCGATGGCCGTCAGCACGAGATTGTTCACGCCAGCGCGGAGATCACGGGTCGGAAGCTGAACTGTGGCCGAGTCCTTATAGTATTTATCGCCTATTACATCGTGCCACTGCGGGCGCTGGTAAGCCCAGCCTTGATGACCGTTCAGGTCTACCTGCAATATCGAAAGCCGTCGCTGTCGTCCTTGTACCAGCATTCCCACTTTCAGGGTGTACAGACCTTTCGGAGATCCTTTCAAATCGAACCGTATGGTAACGGGATGTGGCCGTGCTCCGGCGCCGGCATTTGCAGTGCCGGGCTGGAAAGCGTACCAGTCTTCGGCCGGCTGGCTCTTTCCAACCACATAAACAGGTGCGGGCGTGGGTACGCTGCCCGAGTGAAACTCTGCGGATGATCTGTTGAATTGACCAATCCGCCACACCGTTCGCGATCCTTCCACGCCAGCAGCGCGCAGGGCCACGGGTGCTGTTACGAGCAGAATGAAGCCAGTTATTAAACATGTCGCAAACCGCCGTTCAAAAGTATTCCATTCAGTCAATCTCATCTTTTCCTCCGCCGCCAAATCAAAATGATTTTGTGCTGCTGGTATCAAAGGTAGAAATAGAATCAACGTCCCTCGCGGCAAACTTTGGTGGAGTGCCGTGATTCAGGCACAGCACGACATGGCAGCATACGAAGAGCTTGGCTCATATTTCCACATACACGCGGACATCAGTCCAATCGTCCAAGTCAAATAGAGATCGTCTCATTGGGTGGCGCGGTCCGCCTTTATTTTTCGAGAATCGCGGCCGCCGACCTCGGGGGGATTCTCAGAGTGCCGGTTGTCCGCTGGCCTTCGGGTTGTTCTGGCGTGACCACCTCAAGCCCTCGATGATTTGGAAGTTCCACTTCAGCGGAAATGCTTCTCGAGGGGTCTTGATTGACAACTACTACCGCCCGTTCTCCCTCCTGCGTGCTAAACACCGAATAAAGACGGTGGGGCTTTCCCTCCACAGTTACCCTGGCACCCAAAGTGTCCCGGTATTCAGCATCCCAGAGCCAGCGCTTGTAGCGCCGCCGCAGTGCGTCGATCTTTTTCCCGTACGCGAGAGTCAGGGGGAAATCACTGAGTAGCCCCTTAAAGTCGTAAGGCTCATAGCTGATGATATAGCGGTACATCAAGGCGCGATTCAGCATTTCACGGTCATCGAAACCGGTGACGGCGATCATCAGCGGAGCCTGCGAGTCGATATAGCGGCAGACCGGTGTGTGCTGATTTCCGATGCGGAAATAGGAAAAAGGATAATGCTGGAGCAGGATGTCTTCCGGGCCTTCTCCGGCGAAAAGGAAATCCGGATTGTCATCGGTTACCCTGTTCAATGTTTCGGCCATCGGGATGTCACCCGCGTAAAGATATCCAGGGACCGGGTGCCCGTGGTCGGCCGCGAAGCAGTAACGGGCCATGCCGTGGTGGCAAACCTCGTCGTAGAGAAATCCCGCGGGGTTGAGTGCGGTCACCTTCTTGAATTGACTCTCGGCCACCTGACGATAGGCCGGATCAAGAAAACACATGATGGCGAAACGCCGGTTGTTGATGGCTGCCAGTTGTTCAGGCGTGTCGTAGCTGTAGCCGCCATGCTGGTAAGGGATGCCGTAAGGGTCCTTGACGTCGTACTTATAGAGTTCGCTGCGATACCACTTCGTAGTCATATCCGCCCAATTGAACTTTCCGAAAAGAACGATCTTGACTCCCTTTGCCTGAACCTGTGCAATGGCATCGTGCAACTCCTGCCAGGTGCCCAGCCGCGGATCAATATTCTCCGAGGGATTGCCCCGATCCTGGCCACCCACGCTCCAGCCTGTCAGCTGGATTGCCCTGACACCGTTGCGCGCACAATCTTCACCGAGCTTTATAAGATCGCGATAAGAGTAACGAAGCGAGTCCTCAGACGAGTTGACCTGAATCTGTTGCCAGGAGTGGACCTCCTTCGCCCAGCCGGGAATAGATCGCTCGATGAACCATGTCTTTCGCCATGATTTGTAAAGGTCAACGCCTGCCTGCCAGTCGCCCCGGTAGCCGCGCATGACGATAGGTGTCAGCTTTGCCGAAGACCCCGGAGCCGTAAACAGGAAGTGAGTCGTCCTGAATTCCAGGTGGACCGGAGTGCCGGAAATCGCGTTTTCCTCCGGAACCAGGTTGGTGACCGATTCCAGATCGCCGGGTTTTTGATCAAACGTGTACTGAACCAGATAGGTGGCCTTGGGATCGCTCACCTGCACGTAGAGCCCCTGGCCAACCGACTGAATCAGGCAGAACAGGCTACGCTGTGAACCAGACATCTGCAGCGGCGACAGATCGCCCCAATAGCCTTTCTCGTTGCGAAAACGCGGATGGATTTCATCTATCTGGAGATTGCCGTACCACATGTGCCGCCGCCACATGGGGGTTTCCGGCGTGGGCGCACTGAGGTCTCCCAGATAGGGATAGGAGACCGTGTTGATAGGAAGTTTGGAGTTGTTGGCAAGCGATGATTCAAAGGTTAGAGCGCCATTTTCGAGCGTGACGGTGGCGGTGAAAGTGACGGGCAGTACGCCGGCGTGCTGGCTCACCAGTTCCCGCCACTCGAGGTGGACTCGATTACCCTCCTTCTCAATTTTTGACGCCCGCTGTTGCTGCCCCAGGACGAAGTTATCGGCCCGCCCCGGTATGGGCGCCTGCATGCGGAAAGATATTCCCAGCTCGGGACGCCGGTGAATCACCCAGCGGGCCGGCTTGTATTCGAGACCGGTTATGGCGCCCGAGGTGTGGTTGAAGGCAACGCGGAATTCGGAATCTTCCAGGGTGACGCTTGCCGGCCTGGATGCGTCCTGGCCCGGATCGCCGCTTGGGCCTTGCGCGAAGCCTTGAGAAGAAAGGCCAGTTGCCACTGCCACTCCGGCAAGCTGCTTCAGCATTCCGCGCCGGCTGGTTTTCACCGATTTGACTTCATCTCGCATAAATTTCTTACCCTCTTCGATGC
>JBJKQK010000119.1:0-3230 GCA_046705285.1 Terriglobia bacterium | reverse complement strand
CATTGAAATAGGGGAGGCATCGGTCGGCTCGGTTGCGGGGGTTTTGGAGAGGGGTGACAGAATCGACAGGTGGCGGGCTGCCAGAATACTATTCCACATCGGTTCTCCTGCGGCAATTCAAGCGCTTCGTAGCTATGTCCCTAAGGAGAAAAATCCACATCTAAGCGCCTTTATTGCCGCCGGCTTGAAGACTGAGAACAGGTAGCCCAGACTTGTTTTGTAACTCTGAGTGTTATAAGGCCATCGGCTCCTCGATGGGGAGAGTAACCTGGCGTTGGTAAAAAGTCAGGAACCCTCTACACTCGGCGCTTCGAGGGAAAAGTTACAAGTTTGTCAATCTGGTCGGGACAAACATCCAAGTGCAGATCACTCTGCGTGTAACGGAGGCAAAATCTCAACCCATCGTTATTGGGTCGACGTGGCTCAGGGTATTGAGCATCGATGGTACTTTCATCCCTCTTGTGGTCCTCTTTGTTCTGAACGCCAGCGTAAGGAGAATGCGCAATAGGTTGGAATCCTACCCTGATGGTTCACCAGAAACCAGGCGAGTGCAAAATGGCTTGGGTGGCTGCACGATTCGCTCGCGCTATGCCGCAGAGTCGGTTTCCTCTGTCAGGTGCTGACGTGCGATAGGAAGCAAACCAAAGCCGGCGGCCCGACCCTTTGTCCCGAGTACTTGCTCAGGTGCCGAACCAGGTCGCTCATCGGGCAGCGCTGCCACCGGGGTTTCCCTTAGCCCTTTAATCTCTGCTGGATACATCCCGTCAATCTGCAGGTGAGCTTCAGGAAGCGCCCCGTTGAGCAATATCCGCAGTCCGCTCTCATCCCCAGCCTTTGCCAACAAAGCCAAACGCTCTAAGGCTCTCTGGAGGGACTCCTGCCCGTAAGTTGCTATATCCCCGATGAAAATCTTCGGGTGAACAGTCTTTGCGAGATGCTCCTCAGTATGAGCTGTTTCCTCAATCAACTTTTCTCCCGGTCGCATTCCGGTGAACACAATATCAATATCCCGGCGGCGTTTCAGGCCCGACAATGCAATTAGACGCTCGGCCAGTTCAAGGATGAGCACGGGCTCTCCCATGTCCAGGACAAAGACCTCGCCGCCCTTGCCGATTGTGCAGGCCTCCAGCACAAGCTGCGCGGCTTCACTGATTGTCATGAAGTAGCGTACCATTTCAGGATGCGTTACTGTGACCGGACCGCCCTTTTGGATTTGTTCCAGAAATATGGGGATGACAGAACCCGTTGACCCGAGCACATTACCGAAGCGGACCGCGACATAGCGCGTCACGTAATGACTGTTCAGGTGCTGTACCACCAACTCTGCCATCCGCTTTGAGGCTCCCATAACTGACGTAGGCCGCACCGCTTTGTCCGTCGAAATCAAGACGAACGCTTCCACGCCAAATTCGCCGGCCATTTTCCCGAGCGTATGGGTCGCCAGGATATTATTTTTGACGGCCTCCGTAGGATTGAATTCCATCATGGGAACATGCTTGTGAGCGGCCGCATGGATCACAACCTGGGGATGATGACCACGGAAAATAGAGGCCATTCTCTCTTCGTCACCTACGTCCGCCAGGAGCGGGATGCTGAAAACCTCAGGATGGGTGTTACGCATCTCACGATCTATATTGAACAAAGCGAATTCCGTCCGCTCAACAAGGAGCAGTTCTGACGGACGGTACCGGGCCACCTGACGCACCAGTTCCGAGCCGATCGATCCACCGGCCCCTGTTACCATAACTCGCCGAGAGTGCAGGAAGTCCATGACGCCTTGCTCGTCGAAATGAACTGGCTCGCGCGGCAGCAGGTCTTCAACTTGCACATCCCGAATGCGGCTGATTTCGACCTTTCCCAGAAGGATTTCATCTATAGGAGGCACAATCCGTGCCTTGATGGGAATACCCTGGCAAACCTTAATGATTCTGAAGATGTCTCGTCGAGAAGCCGAGGCGATGGTTATCACCACATGGTCAATGTTGAGTTCTCGGACGAGCCGGGGCAGGACTTCTATGGGTCCAAGGACTTTTGCTCCTTGAATCACCGAACCCTGTTTGAGAGGATCGTCGTCGACAAAGCCTGCAATTTCGTATTCAGCGCTGGCACGGTAGTGAAGTTCACGCGCTACCACCATCCCAACCCGCCCGGCGCCAATCAGCAGAATCCTCTGTTTCTGCATTATTGGTTCGTCGTCTCTCTTGCTGTCCTCGTTCTCGCTGAGAATACGACAAACCGTCCGGAGTCCCACCAAACCTCCGAAACCGACAATCGTGTCTACAACGAGAAGTGAAACGGGGGGAAACCAGTCACCCAGAGCTGAGGCCACGGCAAAACGAACGAGCACCAAGAGGGCCAAAGAACCGGTGGCAATGATCAGAAACACCTGTGTCTCCGCCAGGCTGAAGTATCGCCAAACGAACTTGTGCGCGCCCCCTACCCTCAATGTCCAGAGCTGAATGGAAACGACTAGGGGTAGCTCTAGCGCGATTCTGAACAGGGTGTGCTGGTCTGGGAGTACGAAGTCAAATCGGAGCAGGTAAGCAATGGCGAATGCCGAGGCTAAGCCTGCAAAATCCACGATGAACTCTAAAGGCCGAGTCATTCTTGCCCGGCCCCGTAGCTGCCGGTTGACCGTTTGGCCTAGCGCATCGATGGCGATATGTCCCTCATGCAACAGAAGATTCTGGCTGTCCATGCTTGGTCCCCCTCCTTCATGTCGTCTCGCTGCAAGGCCTTAACGGTTTGACTCGCGCTGTTACGCTTGGGTGCCCGTGTCTGGCAATGCCATGGATCTCCCGCCTTCCCTCGCTTCAGGGCAATCTTGTTGATGCCATGATGCTGCGCGGGATCAAACAAAGTATGGAAGATGTGGGCAGAATTCAGGTGGTCGCGTGCACAGCGGACTGCGACTGGTTCTACTCAAGTTCCTGAATGCCTACGAGAAAGTATCTGAACAGGCCTTCGCGCACCAAACTGACTTCGTACCATAAGCGACATCGCACTTGACGGTGTCGAACAAGCATATAGACGGTTCGTTCCTCACAGATCGTTTTGGTCATGGTTCCGCCTCCAGTAAAATCCAGCAAAGTCACCACCTCTTTCGGAGGCAGACTTCGCTTGGCGCGGAAAATCCGAAAGGAAGCTTTATTTGGAAAGTTTGACTTACTTATCAAGCAGGATCGTGTCAGGTGAAATGGCGGCCGTGTTCGATCTCATACAGCGTGAAC
>JBJKQK010000118.1:0-20913 GCA_046705285.1 Terriglobia bacterium | reverse complement strand
TGCGGCAGGGGCAGGAGATCCTGTCCCACGAAATTCTCTACGGCTGCACTTACAGCCTGATCACCAACTGGCTGCCTCGCTTCGGCGTTCAGCCTTGCTTCGCGAATTTTCTCAAGCCGGAGTCGCTGGCTGAGGCCATCACGCCCGCCACTCGCGTGCTCTACTTTGAAACGCCGATCAATCCCACTTTGGAATTGATCGACATCGCGGCCATCCGGCGCGTGGCCGACCGCGCAAACGCAGGCCGCGAGGAGAGAGATCGCCTGCTGGTGATCGTGGACAACACTTTTGCCACGCCTTACTGCCAGCGCCCCTTGATGCTGGGCGCAGACATCGTGGTGGAAAGCCTCACCAAGGCCCTGGGCGGCTTCGGAACAGACACGGGGGGCGCTGTGATCGCCTCCAAAGACTGGTACAACCTCATCATGCTGTTCCGGAAGGATTTTGGCGGCGTGCTCTCGCCGGGCGCCGCCTGGGACGTCCTCGTCTACGGCCTGCCCACGCTCGCCACGCGCATGGTCAACATGCAGAAGACGGCGCAACGAGTGGCGGAGTTCCTTTCGCAGCACCCCAAGGTGGCCGGCGTCAGCTACCCCGGCGTTGAGGGCTTCCCGCAGAAGGACCTGGCGAGACGGCAGATGATCAATCCCGACGGCAAGTTCGCGCCGGGCAGCATGCTCTACTTTGTGCTCAAAAGTGCGGAGGGCAAACAGACTCGCGCGGAAAAACTGGTGGATTACCTTGCGGAGCACGCCTATTCCATCACCCTCGCGGTGAGCCTGGGACAGATCAAGACCCTCGTCGAGCATCCGTTCTCCATGACCCATTCGGCACTGCCGGACGACCAGAAGCGCGCCTTCGGAATGCACCCGGAAGGCATCCGGCTCTCGATCGGGCTGGAAGACTGGCACGACCTCATCCGCGATCTGGAACTGGCCCTCGAAAAAGTGTAGGCCAGTCGCGTGGTCCAGCGGTTTTATGCGCAGGTTGTCTTTAGCGGCGGCAGCCACAGGACCGGTTTCACGCCGTAGGCCTTTTGCATCCCGCAAGATGGCCGTGCGGAAGCCGGCGGCAACCCCACCGGGTTCGCGGAGCGATTCGGTCTGGACTTAATAAACATTGCTGCAACCGATCACAATTCGGTAACATCAAAAGGTCGGGGTATGGGGGACTCCATGGCTGGTTTCGTAACGGCTGAAGTTCAAATGCTGAATCGTAAGGAGAAAAACCCCCTATGCGAAGACTGCTTACCCTTTCCCTGTTTCTTCTTTTCCTGACGGCTGTCTCAGTACCGAAAGCCTACAGTCAGATTGAACTTTTTGGAGGATATTCCCACCTCCAATTGAACAATGCTCCGTCCAACATCGGATCGAGTTCAAACGGATGGGCCGGTGGCGCCTACCTCCACCTTCTGGGTCCACTCGGCATAGAGGCCGACTACAGCAACCACTATGGAATCTCGCCCAGAGTCCCCGCAAAGAACGGGCGATACTACGTTCCCCAGTTCACGGAACTTTACGGACCCCGCTTCACACTTGCCTTACCAAGAATCCATCCGTTCGTACATGCCCTCTTCGGAACGGTCAACGGCACAGCAGAACTTCCTTCCGGCCCGGTCAGCGAAGGCGCTGTCGGCTTAGACTTTGGCGGAGGGGTCAATGTCAAAGCCACGCGGCACGTCTGGGTGCGCCTGATTCAGTTGGACTATCTCCGCGCCCAATTCACGAATAACACCCAAAACGATGTGCAGATCTCCGCGGGCCTTGTCTTCCGCTTCGGCCAATGGTAACCGGACATTTGCAGAGTGAAATTCGCAGCTCCACATTCTGCAGTTCGACGGCCGCTTGAAAGCAAGTTCCGGCCCTGAACGAAACTCCTGAAAGAGTGCATTTGCGCCACCGGCCGGGAACCGCGACCCGCGCAGGATGTATACTTTGAGATGCAGGCGATCACGCAACGCCGTGATTCCGAGCACAGACCCGCAGGCAGCGAAAGGCGCAGTGTGTTCCTCATCTGCCGTTGTGATGGCAACGCCGCCTGCCGGTCAGGCGTTTCCACGGTTTGGGCTCAGCAATTCTGTAGGAATCCTGCCCAATCCACCCCGGGAGGTGTCAGATGGGAATTCATCAGCAGGACGCTCTCGATTATCATCGCAGGGGACGCAAAGGCAAGATTGAAGTTGTGGCGACGAAGCCGTGCCGCACCCAGTGGGATCTCAGCCTGGCGTACACCCCTGGCGTGGCAGAACCCTGCCTGGAAATAGCGAAATCTTCCGATCTCAGCTTTGAGTACACGGCTCGTGGCAATCTCGTCGCCGTGGTTTCAAACGGCACGGCCGTGTTGGGTCTGGGCAACATTGGCCCCGCAGCCGGAAAGCCCGTAATGGAAGGCAAGGGAGTGCTATTCAAGCGCTTTGCGGATATCGATGTGTTCGACCTGGAAGTGAATTCCAAGGATCCGGACGAGATCATCAAGTTCTGCCAGCTGCTCGAACCCACCTTCGGCGGCATTAATCTTGAAGATATCAAGGCCCCGGAATGTTTTGCCATTGAAGAAGAACTGCGGCGCACGATGTCCATTCCTGTCATGCATGATGACCAGCATGGGACGGCCATCATTTCCGGAGCCGCCCTGCTGAACGCTTTGGAGATAGCCGGAAAGGACATCGCCCAGGTACGCGTGGTCTTCAACGGTGCAGGCGCCTCCGGAATCGCCTGCGCCGAGCATTACATCCGCCTCGGCGTCAAGCGTGAGAACGTCATCCTCTGCGACACCAAGGGCGTGGTCTACCAAGGACGCTCCGAGGGCATGAATCAATACAAATCACGCCTTGCCTCGACAACAAGCGCACGGACTCTTGCCGAAGCCTTGAAGGGCGCCGACGTTTTCGCCGGACTTTCCGTTCCTGGCTGTGTGACCCAGGACATGGTCCGCTCCATGGCCGACCGTCCGATCATTTTCGCCCTGGCCAACCCGGTGCCGGAAATAAGCTACGAGGACGCCAAGGCTGCCCGGACAGATGCAATTTTGGCGACAGGACGATCCGACTTTCCCAACCAGGTGAACAACGTGCTGGGCTTCCCTTTTATCTTTCGCGGCGCCCTGGATGTCCGGGCGCGCACCATCAATCACGAAATGGAGATCGCCGCAACCCGTGCCCTGGCCGGTCTTGCCCGGGAAGATGTGCCAGACTCTGTGCTGCGCGCCTATGGGCTGCGCCGGCTGAGCTTCGGGCCGGAATACATCATTCCCAAGCCGTTTGACCCACGCGTGCTGATCTGGGAATCGGCCGCCGTGGCGGAAGCCGCCATGCAGACGGGGGTGGCGAGAATTCAAGTAAAACTTGAAGAATACCGCGACGCCCTCTCGCGCCGACTGGGGCGGACATATGAAGTGATGCAAGGTGTCAGGCAGCGGGCCAAGGCGGCGCCTAAGCGGATTGTCTTTTCAGAAGGCGAACGCGAAAAGATCATTCGCGCAGCCTACCAGATCAACGAGGAGAAAATCGGACGGCCGATTCTGATCGGGCGGTCGAGCGTGATTCGGAGCCGGCTGAGCGACCTCGGAATCCGCCACTTTGAACCCGAAATCATCGAGCCGGAACAGTCGCAGCGTCTCGATGCTTATGTCGAGGAATTCTTCCGGCTTCGGCAGCGCCACGGAGTAACGCTGAGCGAGGCGCGTGACCAGATGATCAATCCGAACTATTATGGGGCGATGATGGTCCACATGGATGATGCCGAAGGCTTCCTGGCCGGCGTGGCCCAGCACTATCCGGAGACGATCCGTCCGGCGCTTCAGATCATCAGGCTCCGGGAAAATGTGCGCCGCGTCTCCGGCGTCTACGTGATCGTCACCAAACAGCAGGTCTACTTCTTTTCCGACACGACCGTAAACATCGAGCCCACCGCCGAGGACCTGGCGGAAATCGCCCTGCTTGCTGCTGAAGTGGCGCGCGATTTCAATTTTGAGCCGCGTGTGGCGATGCTTTCATTTTCAAACTTCGGCAGCACCCACCATCCGCTGTCGGGAAAGATGCGGAGGGCCACCGAGCTGGTGAAACAAGCCCGGCCAGAGATGATGGTCGATGGAGAAATGATGGCTGATACGGCCGTCGTCCCGGAAATCCTTGAGGAAGACTATCCCTTCTCAACTTTAAAGGGTGGAGCGAACGTGCTGATTTTCCCGGACCTCGACTCAGCCAATATCGCTTACAAGCTGATGCTGCGTATTGGCGGCGCTGAAGCACTGGGGCCCATCCTGGTCGGCATGTCGAAGCCTGTTCACGTGCTGCAGCGCGGCGCTACAGTCGACGAAATCGTGAATATGGCCGCCATCGCCGTGGCGCACGGCCGAGCGATTGCACAATCGGCCAAAACCGCCTGAGCGCAAGCGACCAAGGAAGGGTTGGCTCCCGTCGTGATCGGGGAGTTGTGCAGATGAAGGAAGGAAGTATCACGCGTTCTTGATGACACGGATCAGGACGAGAAGGATCACGGCACCGATGAACGCTGTGACCAGGGAACCGATAAATCCCACTGAATAGAGTCCGAAAACATGCAGGACGGCGCCCCCGATCCAGGCCCCGATAACCCCGACGGCCATGTCACCGAGCAGCCCAAAGCCCTTTCCACGCATGACGTGGCTGGCGATCCATCCAGCCAGAAGTCCAACGATTAATAGCCAAATCAGATACATTTCAGAATCCTCGATGTCCTGGTCGGATTAAGCACTTCAGCCAGTCGGCATTCCCGCTGTGCCGGTGCCGCCCCGGCGGACTGGGACTGAAGACCTCCCTGTCCATCCGCTGCTCACCAGGACAGTATCTCCGAAATGATCCATGAGATGGAAGCTGGTTTTTTCCCTTTGGGGCTGCAGTGCAAGATGGCTTTCTCAGCCACGAATATGGCGCAACTGCTGCCTTGCCATGCAAGGAGCAGTCAGTGAACCAGGGATTACTCCTCTGCAAAGTACCGCAAATGAAGCTCCTCAAGGGTCATGGGGCCGCGGCGGAGGCTCGTCACGGTAAGTGTCCCGCCAGCATCCCGAGTGAGTGTGGCATAGACGGTATCTCCGGCGCGCAAGTCCTCAAACTTCAGCGGCTTTCCCTTCTCATCGCGATAAGTCGTGGCAGCCGTCACCCCGACAATCTCGGTCACCTCCGTGGGCAACTTCAGCACGATCTGCTGCTTTTTTGCGTCCACCGAAGAAATAATGAAAAAACTGTCGGCAGGGCTCTGCCGGCGTTGGACCGACTGTGCCTCTGCAAGACCAGGAAGCGCCAAAAGTCCTCCGCACAAAATCACACTGGCAAGAATGGTTCGTGCTGTCGTGGCTCTGTTGGATGTTTTCATGGTTTATCCACCCTGCGAGCCGGCCCGAAGTCGGGCCGTTTCGAGAAATTACTCATACCTCAACGCCTCGATCGGATCGAGATGAGCGGCTTTTCTCGCCGGATAGTATCCGAAAAAGATGCCCACTCCGGCGGAAAACAGGACCGCGACCAGGATCGCTTCGATGGGAATCTGCGTCGGCCAACTCAGCATGTTCGAGACGGTTCTCGAGCCCAAAAGTCCCGCCACAACGCCCGCCGCCCCGCCAATGGAACTGAGCACCAGCGCCTCGGCCAGGAACTGATTTTGAACATCGCCCTCCGTGGCCCCGACTGCCATGCGCACTCCTATTTCCCTCGTCCGCTCGGTCACGGAAACCAGCATGATATTCATGATCCCGATTCCCCCCACCAGCAGTGAAACCGAAGCGATGCTGGCCAGCAGCAGCGTCATGACGCGGCCGGACTCCGCCTGAGCCTGAGCCAGATCATTCGGGCTGCGAATGATGAAGTCGTCGTCCTGCTGCGCGCGCAGACGATGGCGTTCACGCAGAAGAGCGGCAATCTGCAGCCTCGAAGCGTTGATGGCTGTCTGAGATTTCGCTGAACACATGATGAAATTCAGCCAGTCAATCCCCGCCAGCTTCTTCTGCACTGTCGTATAGGGCATCAGGATCCTGTCGTCTTCATCGTGGCCGAAGGGCGATTGCCCTTTCGAAGAAAGGACTCCCACCACGCGGAAGGGAATGTTCTTGATGCGAACCATCTTCCCGACGGCATCTTCGGTGCCAAAGAGATTCTCCGCCACGGTCAGGCCCAGCAGGCAAACGTCCGTTGCGGCGTCCACATCGTGCTGGGTGAAGACACTGCCCTCCCGCACCGGCCAGCGCCGGATTTCAATGTAATCCGGGGTAACGCCGTGAATAGAAGTAAACCAGTTTTCGCCTGCATAAACCACCTGGCCCCCAGACCGAACCCCCGGCGAAACTGCGCGAATATAAGGAATTTGTTGAGCAATGGCCTTGGCGTCGCCAACCGTAAGCGTTTTGGTGGCTTCGCTTCCCAGGTGAACGCCATGCCGATTGATGCTGCCGGCGGAGATGAACACAATATTGTCACCCATGTTGCGAATGGCTTCCTGCACCTGGTTGCTGGCCCCGACTCCGATGGCGACGGTGCAGATGACCGCGCCGACACCAATGATGATGCCCAGCATGGTCAGGATGGAGCGCATCTTGTTCCGCGCCAGGGCGCGGATCGCAACGCGCAGGACCGCCGCGTAATCCATCAGCTCTCCTCTTCCTCCTCCTCGTTTTCAACAGTTTTGGGAAGCCCCAGCAGGACCTGGCTGGCATCAGCTCTCGTCTCAACCAGAGTGTCGCGCCGGATCCTGCCGTCACGGAAAAGAACCGACCGCCTGGCAAATCGCGCGATATCAGGCTCGTGCGTCACCAGCATGATGGTCAGACCTTGCTCCTGATTCAAACGTTGGAAGATCTCCATGATTTCGACACTGGTGCGGCTGTCAAGATTCCCCGTCGGCTCATCGGCCAGCAGGATTGACGGGTTGTTGACCAGCGCCCGGGCAATTGCCACGCGCTGCTGCTGCCCGCCTGAGAGCTGTGCGGGATGATGGTTTTCACGGCCTTCGAGGCCCACAATTCGCAGGGCCTCGCGCGCGCGTTCGAGCCGCTTTTCATGCTGGACCGAGGAATAGATCAGTGGCAGCTCGACATTTTCAAGCGCCGAGGTCCGGGAAAGAAGGTTGAAACCCTGGAAGACAAAGCCAATCTTGTGGTTCCGGATGTGCGCCAGCTCCATCTTCGAAAGCTTTGACACGTCCTGCCCATCAAGCCAGTAGGTGCCCCGCGTGGGACGGTCCAGGCATCCAATAAGGTTCATGAAGGTGGATTTGCCGGAGCCCGATGCCCCCATGATGGCGACAAACTCACCGCCGCCGATGGCCAGTGAAACGCCTCGCAGCGCATGAACCTGGACCTCACCCAGATCGTAAATCTTGTGCAGATTTTCGACCTTGATGACAGCAGGAGGCAATTCAAGTGTTACTTCATCCTTATTCTGTATTTGTAAGTTGACATGCGCCATAACCGTACCTAATGTGGCCTTCCTACGCGCCGGTTACCTGGAAAAGTTCCCTGCGACTGGCTTCCCTGCGCAAGTTCCTCACCGGTGACCAGCGTATCACCTGCCTTAAGATCTCCCTCGATCATTTGAGTGTAGGTGTAATCCGTGATACCAACCTTCACGGCCACCGGCTTCAGCTTGTTGTCCTGGACCTGCATCCATACCACTTGCGTTCCCCCGATATGCTGTCGGGTCGCCTCGGTCGGAATGCTGTACTTTTCATAGAGCTGCTGCAGCTGGCTGCGGGGCATTTGCGGGGTAAAGCGCAAGGCCGCGTTAGGAATTTTGACGCAATCCGTGCAATGGCCTATGGGGATGGTGACGTAAGCCGTCTGACCGGGCAGTAGCTTCTCATCGGGATTCTCAAAATCGAGGACCGTGTCGTAGGTCACAACATTCTGTACCATGGTGGCGTTCAGCCGGATGGCGCTGACCCTGCCGTGGAACACCTCGTTGGGAAACGCATCCACTTGGAACGTAGCCGGGGTTCCGATCCTGATACTGCCTGTGTCGGATTCATCCACTTTTGCGTAGACCTGCATGCGCTTCAAGTCCTGGGCAATGCTGAAGACAACCGGCGCCTGCAGGGAGGCTGCAACGGATTGTCCGACATCAACGTTTCTGGCCACGATGGTTCCATCGATCGGCGAGACAATGGTGGCGTAGCGAAGGTTCGTTTCCGATTGCCTGAGCGCGCCCGTCATGGTCTGCACCTGCGCTTTAGCCTGCGCCAGCTGCGCTTTGGTTTGATTGAGCTGAGCAACTGACTGATTCAACTGCGCCTCGGAGGCGCGGACCTGGGCGTTGGCCTGATCGAGTGCTGACTGCGTCTGGTCAGCCTGATCGCGGGAAAGAATCCCCTGCTCCGCAAGGTTGGCAATGCGTTGAGTGTTGGCACGAGTGTACTCGACCGCCGCTTTGGCTTTTTCCAGATTGGCCTGATTGGTTTGGATAACGGCCTGGGCTACCGCGATGCTGGCTTCAAGGTTGGCGACGTTTGCCTGAGCGTTCGCCAGGTTTCCGCGTGCCTGAATCACTTGCGCCTGATAGATAGCCGGGTCGAGTTGCGCCAGAACCTGGCCCGCCTGAACACGGGTATTGAAGTCCGCAAAGATGTATTTGACGGTGCCCGAAACGTAGGAGCCAACGGGGACGGTGGTTAAGGGATTGATGGTTCCCGTAGCATCAACCGTGGCTGTGAGATTTCCTTGCCGGACCTCAGCCGCCAGGTAACGGGCTTCGCCCGAGCCCTTGCGGACGACCATGCCTACGGTCAACAGGACGGCGACGCCCAGAGTCCCAAGCCACACCAGCTTTTTTCTTTGTTGGATGAAGTTTCCGATCGCCAGAGGAGCCATTGAACGCCTCCCTCTCATCACGATGTGAAATCGGCATCGAAGAGAGACACTCTGCTGGCGCGAGCCTACTTGGGCGGTGGTGGAGGCCTGTGTTTTGCTCTCCTTGCTGCATCCCAACGCACGCACATGGCGTTGAACTTCTGGACTTGCGAGGGATTCAGGATCTTGCGCGTCTCGTCGCGCGCCTCCTCCCGAATAGCCTGAAACTGGGGTGCAACCTGATCGTGCAACGCAGATTCTTTCTTGTCCATCGCCTGCAAAATCTGCTGGAGCTGCTGCGTCTGGGCTTGCGAAAGGTTCAGCTGCTGTTGAAGATAATCAACCACATGGTGCCTGCTGAACCTGCGGTGCCAATGGCCTGTATACCACCCATAGCTGTACATCCCGGCGGCGCCAATGATAATGCCCAGCACAAATATCATGACAAAGTAAGCATAAGCACGCCGTTTCATCTGGATCCTTGGCCCCCTGGGCTATAGCTTGTAGATTGATAAGAGTCTGAAACGCCGCTGAAATCGGCCCCGCCAACCCCAAGGATCTGCTCATTCGACACCGTCGCGGCCTGAGCCTGCACCAGAATGGATTGTGACACCCCGGAACTGCGGAATGGGCCCGAAGACGGCAGCAACAGAACCAGCAGGAGCGTCAACGCCACCATCAAGGTCGCGTAAATCATCCGCCTCCCGATCTGATCGATAAATTGCTGCCCGACAGGAAATTCCGTCGATGCGTTCTCTAAACTGCGCATCACCCGCGTAGTGAAACCGATGGACGGCTCGGGCGGCTCATCCTCTCGCAACGCAACAAGGCCCGCATGGACAATCTCCCACTGACGCAGGTATTCTTTGCAAGCTGAACAAGATGAGAGATGAACCTGGACAGCAGGCTTTTTCTGCAAACCTTCTTCAACAATTTGCCGGACAGCGTCACAACGCATAGGTCACCGTCCCTCCTGCCATTTTTGAAGGTCCTTTACCATTCGCTTCCTTGCGCGATGCAAGCGCACTTTCACCGTGCTTGGCTTCAAGTCCAGTATTTCAGAAATCTCTTCCACGGACTTGTCTTCAATTTCTTTCAAGGTCAGTACCACTCGATCTTCAGCCGGGGCCCGTGCCAACAATTTGTTCACCAGATCGTTAACCGCCAGCTTTTCTTCGCTGTTGAGCCTTCCCTCTTCAGGGCTTTGGCTGTGTGACTCGATTTCCCGCTGCCCATCCTCCGTCATTTCCCAGAAGTAAGTGACTCGGGATGAGCGCTGGCGACGCAGATAGTCGTAACAGTGGTTCACGGCAATGCGATTCAACCAGGTTCCGAAGGACGACTGGGAATTGTAACTCTCAATCGCCGCAAAAGCTTTCATAAAGATTTCCTGAACGATATCTTCGACATCATTCCTGCGCCGCACCAGATGATAAACAATGGAAAAAACTCGCCGCCGGTAGGCATCAACCAGCGGAGCAAACGCCTCCTTCTCCCCAGACTGGCAACGTCTGATCCATTCAGCTTCCATGCTGGGGTCTGGTCGAGAGTGCGCCATTCAGTTAACATAGTAGCGCTTTCCTGTGTTTAATGACGAAGATAAAGCACTTCAGGTTACAGGAGCCACACCGAATTGCGGCCTCGCCAGGCTACCCCGTAACGGAAATTTCTATTGACTTGTTTATCACCTTATGAAATAATGCGACCCATGGTTATTGGAATACGCCTGAGGAAGCTGCGTGAAGAGCGCAAGCTGTCACAGGGCGACATTGAGAAACGCACGGGACTCCTGCGCTGCTACATCTCCCGGGTCGAGAATGGCCACACAGTGCCTTCGCTCGAAACCCTGGAGCGGTTGGCTGCAGCGATGGAGATCCCCCTCTATCAGTTGTTTTACGAGGGGGAAAGACCACCGGACCTCCCAAATCTGACCCAGCGCAAGAGCACCGAAGAGCTGGCCATGGAGATTCCGGCAGACCGTGATTCGCGGTTCTTCCAGAAAGTAAGGCGTCTGATTGGCAACATCAACGACCGCGACCGACGGCTGCTGCTTTACATGGCGCAGAAACTAGCGAACCGTTAGCCAGAACGGTTCGTCATTCGGGGATCTAGGGAACGCGCGAGGGCTTATACGGAGGGGGAAGCGCTCTTTTATTCCCACTCGATGGTTCCCGGGGGCTTCGAAGTAATGTCGTAGACAACTCGGTTCACTTCCTTCACTTCGTTCACGATGCGGGTGGCAATCCGTTCGAGGACGTCAGGGGGGATTTTTGCCCAGTCGGCTGTCATCCCGTCTTCGGATGTCACAGCCCGCAGAGCAATGGTGGATGCGTACGTTCTGGCATCTCCCATGACCCCGACGCTTGAGACGGGCAGCAGAATGGCAAACGATTGCCACAGTTCGTTGTAGAGTTGTGCTGCGCGAATCTCCTGCTCGACGATCGCATCCGCTTCGCGAACAATGCGAAGCCGTTTGGGTGTGACTGCGCCTAGTATCCTTACGGCCAGCCCAGGCCCTGGAAATGGCTGCCGGGAAATAACTTCCTCGCTAAGGTGGAGCTCCCGGCCCACCACTCTGACCTCATCTTTGAACAATTCTCTGAGAGGCTCAATCAGCCGGAATTTCAGGTCTGTCGGCAGACCACCCACGTTGTGGTGGCTCTTGATAGTTGCCGCCGGGCCCTTGACAGACACAGATTCAATAACGTCAGGATACAGAGTTCCCTGCACGAGAAACCGCGGCTCACCGAGCGCACGGGCCTCCTCTTCGAAAACGCGAATGAATTCTTCCCCAATGATTTTCCGTTTTTGCTCCGGGTCAATCACACCGTCAAGCCGCCTCAAGAACCTTTCAGAATAATCTACGGCGCGCACGTTCAGATGTGCCTGGGCCTTCAGCGCTTCCGTTACCTCTTCAAATTCGTTTTTCCGCAGCAAGCCGTTGTTGACAAACACACAAAGGAGCTGGTCGCCGATGGCGCGGCTGACCAGCGTGGCGGCCACAGCTGAATCAACGCCGCCGGAAAGCGCGCAGAGGGCGCGTTCCCCACCCACCTCGGCTCGGATCCGCGCGACGGTCTCCTCGATCAATGATTGCGGATGCCAGTTCTCACGGGCGCCGCAAACGTCTTCTACGAACCGGCGCAAGATTTCAGTCCCGGACATTGTGTGCCGAACCTCGGGGTGGAACTCCACTGCATACATCCTTGCCTTCACGTTCTCTATCGCCGAAATCGCGTTTTCTGTGCGCCCGGTGACACGAAAGTCGGGTGGTACTTCAGCAATATGATCACCATGGCTGTTCCAGACGCGTAACGGCGACTCAAACCCGGCAAACAACTCGCTGGGAGGAATCGTCTCAAGCTGGGCAAATCCGTATTCCCGGCGCTGAGCAGGCTCGACTTTGCCTCCCAGCTTATGAGCCATCAGTTGCAATCCGTAACAGATCCCCAGGACGGGAACCCCAAGCTGGAAGACGCGGTCATCGCAAGTGGGTGAAGCCGGGTCGTAGACAGAGGACGGCCCGCCGGAAAGGATAATCGCCTGTGGCTTCATTTTGACGAGATCTTCAAAGGGAACGTGGCACGGCACGATCACCGAATAAACGTGCATCTCGCGAATGCGCCGCGCAATCAGCTGCGTGTACTGCGATCCGAAATCGAGGACGACAATAGGACGGGGATTTTCCATTGTTCTCGCTTGCTCCAGTAGCCCACAACGTGCATACGACTCTAGGCAAATACAAGGTAAGTTAACTATTGTACAACATTTGGAGATAGCGCCCGGGGGTGTGAGCCGCCTGGAGCGCCGCTACCAGCGACAGGAATTGGGATACGCGCACGATTCATGTTTTACTTTGTATTGTCGAAGCAACTGTCAGAATCTGCAGTAATTGAGGCCTGTCCTGGAACTCGTTTAGATCCACGACCACCTATAAGCCTCTTGCAGTTTATCTCGCAACTTCGGATGCTCAAGAATGGTGGCGTTCAGCAGCGCAGACGATGCGTCAAAAGCGTCCCGCAGATCCTCCAGCCTGCTCTCCGGCCCGCCCGTCCAAACTTTTTTCAACTCCTCGACGGCCACCTTCTCAATTTCGCGGGGCTTCATTTCCCCTTCTTCCTTGCGCAAATAGTCGGTCAACGATTCGAATTCTCTCCGGTCAAGCCACATCCCATGGCACTGCGGGCACCAATCGATCATGATGGAGGACTTCCCGAAGAGCACAGAGACCATCCTGACGCCACTGCACTTCACGCAAAAGCGATTTGTCACCATGGCGTTGGTGTCTTCGATTGCGTCGATTTCGTCGTTCATCCAGCGCATCGAACCGTGCTGGATTTTGTTTTTCAGCTCTCGCAGTTCATCTTTGATCAGCCAGATGCCCTTGCATTTCGGGCAGCCTTCAAAGCGCATTCTGAACGCTTTGTAGTTGTCAAGATGGGTTCCACAATCGGGGCAAACGTCGGTCGTATTCCCTTCCTGATGGGCTCCCGCAATCGGCACCACTTCCCAGTGGAAGTCGGTCTCATCACTCTTATTCCTGATTCGCTTGTACCAGTAAGGCACATGGACGTTGTTCACGAAATCGGAGAAGCCCCTCCCTGTTACGGGCATGATCTTCGTAAGTTTTTGATCAATAACATTGAGTTCGCCCCCATCAAGCCAAAAACTGCCGCAACTGTCGCACCGATGCAGGATGATGTCCGGGTAGCCCAGGAACTGAACCCGGTCCAGGGTGGAATCGTCACAACGCGGGCACTTCAGTGGATTGGGGTCGGGCTTGTCATCCTTTTCCTGCGAACAGTACTCGATGCTCCCCTGAACTTGAAAAGCCATTTTGTCCAACTCGCCGGCATCCAGCCATAAGCTTCCGCATTTCTCGCACACATCATAGGAAATGCTGCCATGCTTAGTCGTCACATTGTTATTCATCATCTCAGTCCCGCAATCCAAGCAATTCATTCCGGATAACCCTCCAGGACCTGGCGTCAGGGCGCGCACAGGCAGATTATGTCCAACGCTTCCTTATCATTCCGTACGAGACCAGAAGCGTTGGTGCAAGATTTTAACAGATCGACCAACTGAAGGGGTCGCAAACGGCTGAATCGGTATTTTGGGTTCGAGCAATCAAGCTCGCCAGCGGCGCGCAGAGCGGCGGATGACGAGCGGCGGATCACTTCACAACTATATTGATGAGCTTTTGCGGCACGACGATAACCTTCATGATCTTCCTGCCGTTCAAGTGCTGGGCGACTTTTTCGTCGGCCTGGGCGATCCGGCGGATTTCCTCTTCGCTCACATCAACGGCCACGCGGATTCGGCTGCGTAGCTTGCCGTTCACCTGCACCGGCATCTCAAGTTCTTCTTCAGCGGCGAGAACGGGGTCATAGGACGGCCACGCCACGCGCAGAGTCGCACCGGAGTGGCCAAGTCCTTCCCACAGTTCATCTGCGATGTGAGGCGCAAAAAGCGCAAGGACCAGCACTAATATCTCAAGTGTTTCTTTAAATATTTGCGGGCGAACCTGCCCGGCCAAAATCAGGGAATCAAGGTCAATCAACTCATTGACCAGTTCCATCGCCAGAGCGATATCGGTATTGAAGTGCCAGCGCTCCTCCATGTCTTCCGTCACGTGCTGAAGCACCTGGTGCGCCTTTCTCAGCAGCCTCCGTTCCTCAGGCGTAAGGTCCGCCGTGGCCACAGAACGGTCCACCTGTCCCAGCAGAGATTTGATGTCACGAAGATTTTCAGCGTATCTGGCAATCGTTCGGTAGGCACGGTTCAGAAAACGCGAAGCGCCCTCAATGCCCGAATCGCTCCAGTCCAGATCCTTCTCCGGAGGCGCGGCAAACAGCATGTAGAGACGCACGGTGTCGGCTCCGTACTTCTCAAACATGGCCGTGGGATCAACCACATTGCCCTTCGATTTCGACATCTTGGCTCCGTCTTTGATCACCATTCCCTGCGTAAACAGCCGCGCCACGGGCTCGGAGAATTTGACCAGGCCAATATCCTTCATCACCTTGGTAAAGAACCGCATGTAAATAAGGTGCAGGATGGCGTGTTCGATACCGCCGATGTACTGATCCACCGGGAACCAGTAATCCACGGCCTGCTTGCTGATGGGCGCAGTGTCAATTTTCGGGTCAGTGTAGCGGTAGAAATACCAGGAGGAATCGACAAAGGTGTCCATCGTGTCCGTTTCGCGCCGAGCCGCGCCGCCACACTTCGGGCATGTTGTCGTCACGAATTCCGGCACACTCGCAAGCGGCGACTGTCCTGTCCCCGTGAGCTTGACGTCAGGGGGCAGGAGCACCGGCAATTCCTGCTCTGGCACAGGCACCACCCCGCAGGTATCGCAATAGGTCATGGGAATGGGCGTACCCCAGTAACGCTGGCGCGAGATGCCCCAGTCCTTGATGCGGTATTGAATGGTCCCTTTGCCAAACCCGTCGGTCTCCGCATCCCTGGTCATGCGTTCAATGGCTCGCTCTGAAGTGAGGCCTGTGTAAGGCCCGGAGTTCACCAGTTTTCCGTATTCGGTGAAAGCCGCTTCAAGTTTTACTTGAGGTTTTCCGTCGTTCTGCACAATCACCGTGCGGATGGGAAGATTAAACGCAGTGCAGAATTCGAAGTCGCGCTGGTCGTGCGCCGGAACAGCCATGACGGCTCCGGTACCGTATTCCATCAAAACAAAATTCGCCACCCAGATGGGGACGATCTCTCCGTTATAGGGGTTGCGCGCGGTGAATCCGGTTGCCACGCCATCCTTTTCAAGATTTACTTCAACCCGGGCCCGGACTGATGAACTCTTGATACGCTCTACCTCGCTGCGCAGTTTTTCGGGAGTGGCGGATGCGGCGATCAGTCTTTCCATTAAAGGATGCTCCGCGGCCAGGAAAACGACTGTGCATCCGAAGATGGTGTCAACGCGCGTCGTAAAAACGCGCAAAGGCAGATCAAGTTCCACCACCTTGAAGTCGACCTCGGTTCCCTTTGATTTCCCGATCCAGTTCTGCTGCATAGTCAGGACGCGTTCCGGCCAGCGAACGAGTTCCTTCATATCATCGAGCAGTCGTTCCGCATAGTCGGTGATCTTCAGGAACCACTGTTCAAGCTCTTTTTCGACTACGGGCGTCTCTTCGTGCCGCCAGCAGCAGCCTTCCACCAC
This sequence comes from Terriglobia bacterium, assembly GCA_046705285.1. Lineage (GTDB taxonomy): Bacteria > Acidobacteriota > Terriglobia > UBA7540 > UBA7540 > SCRD01. Next base: position 4,928 of record JBJKQK010000118.1, on the reverse strand, counting down.
CTGCTCGTTGGCCAGGACGGTTTCGCATTCCGGGCACCAGTTCACACGGCTCTTCTTCCGGTAGGCGAGACCGCGCTCATACATCTTGAGAAAGAACCACTGGTTCCAGCGATAGTATTCCGGCAGGCAGGTGGTAACTTCGCGGCGCCAGTCGTAACTGACGCCCAGGCGCTTCAACTGTCGGCGCATCCGTTCGATATAGGCGAATGTGAATTCGGCCGGCGGCCGCTGATTCTTGATCGCCGCGTTCTCCGCCGGCAATCCGAACGAGTCCCAGCCGATGGGATGAAGCACATTCAATCCCTTCATTGACATGTAGCGCGCCAGAGCATCGCCGATCGAATAATTGCGCACATGCCCCATATGGATGTCGCCGGAAGGATAAGGCAGCATCTCGAGCACGTAGTATTTCTGGCGGCCCGGCGCAGGGTCGGCGTCAAAAAGCTTGTGCTCCTCCCACCGCTTCTGCCACTTGGCTTCAATTTTCTGCGGATCGTAATTGGTCTCCATAGCTCAACCTGTTAAGACTTCCCGGCGTCTCGTTCGCGAAGTTGCCTCACGGCACGAATGCCTTTAGGGGTAGCGTATATCCAGAGATCTCTGATCTGGTCCTGGCGAAAATCAACTGCTCGAAACTCGTTTTCCCTCGCGTCATAAAGGTAGGCTTGCGCATACCCCTCCTGGGTCAGCTCCCGCAAAGCTTTGACCACCTCAAAGCGCGAAATGGGGAGCGCCTTCAGCGCCGCCCATCCTCCGCAGTCAGGATCTGCCGGATACTCACGGTTAATGGCCGCGAGAATCGTATCGAGACTCTCGTAATCATCGGCGACGGCAGAGAGCACAAGCTCCAGAAGGGACTCGATACGATCCCGGGTGACATCATTCCACCAGCGATCAATGCTTACCACGGGCCCTTGCCCCTGCCAGTTTACGCATTATTTCCAGGTTCCGTCTGTCGTCACCCGGCTCATCAAGCGGGGTTTCGCAAATAAAAGGGATGTCGCGAAGCCTGGGATGGCGAACAATTCTGCCAAAAGCTTCAGCGCCAATCTGCCCCTTGCCGATATGTTGGTGGCGATCAACGTGGGAATCAAAAGCGGCCTTCGAGTCATTCGCGTGGATGATTCGCACATTCCCGACTCCCACCGTGCTTTCAAGCTGCCTGATCACTTTGCCCAACCCTGCAGTTGTGTGAATAGGGTAGCCTGCCGCAAACGAGTGGGCGGTGTCAATACAGGTTCCAACCGGCAATTCCCTGCCTGCGCCAGCGGAAATCTCCGCGACTTCTTCAAAGCTGCGGCCAATGGACGATCCCTGCCCGGCCGTGTTCTCGATCAGAACCGTCAATCCGTCAAGAGAAAGGTTGTCGGCAGATTCCTTAAGCGACTCAATACAGTTCCTGATCGCAACAGAAACGCTCGAACCCTTGGCGCTGCCCGGGTGCGCCACCAGAAAGTCAGCTCCCAGGGCTAAAGCCCTACGGATCTCGCGTCTGAAAGCCGCAACCGATTTCCTGCGAATTTCGGGATCTGACGAGGCCGGGTTGATCAGGTAATTGTCGTGGATCACCAAAGGTGAAAGCCCGCTCGCCTCGCGCTCAGCCCGGAAACGTTCGCAATCCTTTTGAGATGGGTCTGCTGTCCGCCAGCCGCGCGGATTGGCGGAAAACATCTGGAACGTATCGCAGCCGATTTGGCTGGCGCGCCGTACCGCATTTTCCAGCGCTCCTGCAATTGATGTATGAACCCCTACCTGCACTGGGATGTTCCCCGCTCTCTGCAAGAGGCATCTTAACAGAGCGTCTTTGGGAGCGTCAATTTGGCTGGCGCGGAACCGCACGGACTGCCCATCAATTTGCGCCCGAGCCATAGGCCGCGCCGCAGATCGAGAAACTGGTCCCAGCGTGTCAGGTTTTGCCGGCCCGGCTGGGCTGCGCGAGGCAAAACGCCGATCAATGTCGGCGCGCCGACAATCTAAAGCAACACATGAAGTTTGGCGCGGAGAGTTCAGCACCTTGGATCTTCCATCAAAAGGCTCAGGAAGACAGATGTAGAAATCAGACATACCTGCGGAGGCGCTCTCGGCTTCCTGACGAGAATCGTCACAACTGCCCTTCAACCGCAATCGGGCAGGCGCGCCAACCGCGTCCTAAAGTAACACATTAACTTCCTTCGCCTCATGGCCGGAATGCCCACCGATTGTGGTTTTGCCAGGCCAGCACGGTTCCAGGAAGGCTTCATGATGGCTTCCCCATTGTCCACTCGGATGGCTATGGTTGTATTAAGAGGGCGCTTACGTTAAACTTCGTCGTTTCGGCTACGGGGACCTGCCTGAACTGATTCGGGGTGGCTGAGCAAGGAGTCCCTTTAGCCAGGCCAATCGCATCGGTTAGGAGACGAGTTCAAGCCAGGAAACACTATGGAGTTTTTCTCGATGAACACTGCAAGCCTCTCAGGCATCCGAATTCACCCGGAGTACAGACTGAACTGAAATGAGATTTCACCATCCACCTGTTCCCGGCCCCCTCGGCAGGCAGATTCACGCCGCCACAGCCGATCACCGAGCGTCACGGATGTTGTGGTTGAGCCGGCTGCTCGCGGTCAGTTCCATTGCAGTTGCAATCACAGGCTGCCACAAGCAAATCGCGCCGCCCCGCCCTTACCTTGCTTTTGTTGTCAACAAACAGAGCAATTCTGTTGCGGCAGTCGATCTCGCCAGCGCCAGAATTGTAGCCACGATTCCCGTGGCGGGCTTGCCGGAAAAAGCCATCCGGAGGCCGAAAAGCAACCAGATCTACGTCGTCTCAGCATCCGGGGCCGTCAGCGTTATTGAGTTCCCCTCGCTGGCAGTTGTCCGCACCATCAGGATTGGCCAATCAGCACGTGACCTGGTGTTCTCGCCCGGCGGAAAACACGCCTACACGCTCAATCCTGAGTCCGGTGAAATTGTCTTTCTCGATTGCCATGAGATGAAGGAAACTGCCCGCATCTCAGTGGTCCCTGGAATGTCCGCGCTGGCCATTACGCCTGATGGCAAAACCCTGATCGCCAGCGATCCGTCCGGCAACCGCTTGTACTTTGTCAACACACAAGCAGGAAGGGTGCTCGGAAGTGTGACGGTCGGCAAGTCGCCCGGCCCGCTCGTGGTGTCGCGCGACGGCTCTGTGGCTTTTGTGGCGAATACTGGCGACGATAAAATTTCTGCGGCGGAGATCTCCTCGCGCACTCTCCTTGCCCATATTGAAATGGGAACACTCCCAAGCGGCCTGGTTCTCAAGCCTGATGGCGGAGAGCTATTCGTTCTGAGCGATGAAGGTTCCACGATGACCATTGTGGACGCTTCACAGGACAATATTGAGCAAGTTCTGCCCACTGGAAAGGACCCTGCGGCCGCTGTGTTCACAGCGAACTCAAGCCTGATGTACCTGGCTACGGCAGGGGACGGATTTGTGACGGCCTTCGATGTGGCCAATCGGAGTGTCCTGGGCACACTTCATGTCGGTGTCCGGCCACAATCGCTCGCTCTGACCCCAGATGGACGCTTTCTGGCTGTGGCCGACAGCGCATCAGGCAACCTGGCCATCGTTCGGACTTCACCACTTTCGCTGGTCACCGTTATTCCCGTCGGCGCAGACCCAATCGACGTTATCGTCCCTGGGTGGGAACAGGGCCAGTCCGGCTCTTGACCGATATCGCAGGATCTCCCGGAAGGAAACAAGCGAGACCGCGAGTCGCTAATATTTAAAGCATTACTTTGTATATTTAATGTACTTAATTCGCCAAGAATCAGATACCTTGATTCAACTTATCAATGATGCAGCTACCAACTCTCGAATTCCGTGGAAAGTTCCAGACTCAGCCAGCCTTCCTGCGGTATCGCCTGGAGCGGCAGATCGTCGGCCCAAAGGGCGATCTTGAGCTGAACACAATTCCCTGGATTGATCCCCAGAATGCTATAGTCCAATCGAACCTCGAAAATTTGTGAAAAGCTGGCCTGCAGGTTGCCGGCGGCCGTCTCATGTTGAGTTTCCAAAGGATCATCGCCTTTCCAGAACTCGATTTTCTGGACCATGCCTTCACGCACCGACGCGTGCAACCGGGCGTTGCTGTCGCCATCGATGGCGATTCGGACCTCTGAGGATGGATGATCATGGATAAAAGATGATTCGTAATCCAGACGCAGATAGAGAGAGTGCTGGCCACAACCGTAGTAAAGCGCCTCGATGTAATTGCGAACCCCGTGCATTGAACCGGAATGAGCATCAGGCAGGTAAAGCCCGGCGCCAAGCCATTCAAAGTAGTTGGTCTCACGACCGTCAATCGAAGGTTCGATCGTCCCGGTGGGCGGGTAATTGACTGCGGGGAGTTCTGGGCCCTTGATGGGGATCGCCAGGTTGTCGGGCGGCGACTCGCCCAGCAGGCGATAGATGTTGCTGAGATGCTTGCGATAGAGGAGATCAAACTCCTCATCATGGCCGCTGGAATGCTCAGGCCCGTACCACCAGCACCAATCGCTCCCTTCGCTGATCCAGACTTCGTGCCGTGCCCGTTCAAGGGTCGAAGGCCGATGGATGCTCCTGCTCTTATTTCGCTCAAAGAATTCACGTGCCTCCGCCAGAAGATCCCAGGCTCGATTGTCCTCATCGGCGCCGATCCACACATCGAAATTTGCGTTAATCCATGAACCGGGGACAAGATGCGAAAGGTTTCCCTGCTCACAAAGCTGCAATGCCTCGCTCGCCGTAACCGCCTTCAGATCAGGATCTTCGACAACTTTCTTATAGAAACCTTTCAGGAACTCCCGCCCGTTGCCCGCGAAATACTCCCAGGCATTTTCACCGTCCAGAATGATCGAAATCACCCTGGAGCCGTCGCCCGCACGCCGGCCGGCGGCACGGATGCGCTGGTGAAGGTCATGGGCAGCAGCTT
>JBJKQK010000117.1:0-24722 GCA_046705285.1 Terriglobia bacterium | reverse complement strand
GCCCGGACGGATTGAGGGCGAGAGCGCCTGCCAGTTCCAGACTAGTCGCACTCTGGCGTGGCTGCTCCGATCCCGGGATAGAAATCTCAGATTTGAGACGGGCGCCGCAGCGGCGGCAGAACTGATCGCCGCCACCGACACGAGCACCGCAATGCGGACAGTCCAACTCAGTCATTTCAACCCCCCATGTCGAGATTAAGGTGGCCCTGCATCTTGCTAATATCCTCTTCACTCACAATGAGGCTCTGGTTGCAGTCGCGCAGTGACACAGATCACCATAGAAATGGGTCGCCGGTGGCCGCGATGTTGGTGCTGTGTCACGGGCCTGTTGTGGATCCGAACCTGCAAACCCACGTCATGGAAATGATGCCGTGGCTACGACTGCGATTTCCCGAATTCGCACAGAGTCTGTGGTATTCGGGCTCTGCGGTTCGTGGTTCGGGAACGGGCAAGAAGCCGAAGAGTTTCGCCAAACCTAAAGCCTGCGGTAAGGCGCTCTGGAGCCAGCGGCATGCTTCTGTAGTCAGACGCGCGACACCGGACAATAGACCGCAAAGGCAAAAATAATGCTGGAAGTTCGGAAGACTCTCGGGTTTAATTAGGCAGTTAAAAATTCACTGCAGGTCGCCGCTTTTTGCGAACAGAAGGAAGGGGAATGCCCGCTCAGTTGCGGACGCCGAATAAGGCATGGTTGTTCGTTCCATGCTTGCTGTTCTGACCCAGTGAAACTCTCTGTTTGAAAGGTGTTCGGGATGTTTGTTCCAACCACCTATGCTGTTGCTCTCGCCTTGATGATTCTCAGCATGATCTGCTGGGGAAGTTGGGCGAACACTCAAAAGCTGTGCAAAGGCTGGCGCTTTGAACTTTTCTACTGGGATTACGTGTGGGGAATCCTGCTGATTTCCGTCCTTATCGGATTCACGGCGGGCCGGACCAGCCCCGCCAGCCCCGACAGTTTTATGATGAATCTCGGGCGTGCCGACACCCATCATCTGCTGCTGGCTTTTGTGGGCGGGATCGTCTTCAACGTTGCGAACATCCTGCTGGTGGCGGCGATTGCGATTGCCGGACTGGCTGTTGCTTTCCCCATCGGCATTGGGCTGGCGCTGGTGATCGGCTCGATTCTCAATTACATCATCACGCCGGCGGGAAATCCGCTGCTTTTGTTCGGGGGCATTGCACTGGTGTGCGTAGCCATCGTGCTGGACGCCATGGCCTACCGGAAAATTTCCGAAGACCTGAAAGTGAGCACCAAGGGTATTCTCTTGAGCCTGCTTTGTGGCGTGGGAATGGGGCTCTTCTATCCCTTCGTCGCCAAGGCCCTGAAGGGCCCGCACCACCTGGGCCCGTACGCCGTGGCCTACGTCTTCGGGATCGGGGTTCTGGTTTGTACCGTTCCGCTGAATTACATCTTTATGCGCAGGCCCGTTTCCGGTCCGCGGGTCGGATTTGTGGACTACCTGACCGGGAGCAAATCGCTCCACTTCTGGGGAGTGCTGGGCGGAGCGATCTGGGGCGTGGGGACCATTTCAAACTTTGTCGCCTCCTATGTGCAAATGGTCGGCCCCGCCACCTCTTACGCACTGGGGCAGGGCGCGACGATGGTTTCGGCGGTCTGGGGAGTTTTTGTATGGAAAGAGTTCGCGCGCGCGGACCGGGCCGCCAGGCGCCTGCTTGCTTTGATGTTCGTCTTTTTCATCGTTGGATTGGCCTGTGTCGCTCTCGCGCCGGTGTTGAAGTCTTAGCGATTTTCAGGCCGGGAAGCCCACGGGCGTCAATCCGCATTGCAAATACGCGCAAGACTGTGATGACCCCGGCTTTCGTCTTTGGCTTTCATCCGTCAGGCCGCGGAAAAGGAGATTTCGATGAAATGGCAATCCACTATTTTCCTGTCAGCTGTCCTTACAATTTCCGGGCTTGTCTTTTCCCCGCGATTGGCCTTTGGCGCTCCGAGTAAGGCCGATCCTCCTTATAACATCATTCTGGTTACGCCGGACCAGATGCGGGCTGACTACATGCACACTTATGGATATCCTTATCCAGACACGCCCAATATCGATCGGCTGGCGCAGGAAGGAACAGTTTTCACTCGCGCCTACACGGCAGCTCCCTGGACGACGCCCTCGTTCGGCACCATTCTTACCGGCCTGTTTCCCACGGTTCACGGAATGACTCTGCCACCCTATGAGAGCTGCGGACCTTCCATCACCGAGCCGCTGACCAATGGCAGCATTCCAACTGTTCCCTCCTTTCTTTTGCTCTCGCCGAACAAGCCCATCATCCCCGAGTTGCTGAAGCCGCACGGCGTGGTCACTGCCGTGGACGATGCCAACTGCTGGTCTATCTGGGACGTGGTTCACCGCGGATGGGATTATTTCAAGTTCTTCCCTGGATATCAGTTGCCCGTACCCGGACACCCTGGCCGGAGCAGCTTCTATCTCACAGCACCGAAGACCACCGCCTGGGCTGAACAGTGGCTGAAGGCTCATCATGACCAGCGGTTCTTTTTCTGGGTTCACTACATGGAACCTCATGCCCCGTATAATGAGCCCGCGGCCTACGACCGTTTTAAATCTCCGGATGATTTTCCCAACCTGAACGATTCAAGCGGCAAAGACGGAACGGAGCTTTCAAGCCTTGCCAAGCTGCAAAATCACCACGCTATTCGGAGATTGCAGGAGCTCTATGCCGGCAAAATTCTCTATGTCGATCACTACATAGGTGAGCTTATCAACACCGTCCGCGCACTCGGGCTCGAGAAGAACACGATCATCATTCTCGTGTCCGATCATGGGCAGCTTCTCTATTCGCATCCCAAGGACTTTAATACCGACGACCACCGCTCTCTTTATGACGCTGATTTGCACGTTCCCCTGATCTTTTGGGGACCCGGCATTCCGGCGGGCAAAAGGTTGGATGTTCTTGCCAGCCACTATGACATACTGCCCACCATTCTGGCCTTCGAGAACCTGCCGCCAGCGGCCCACACCGACGGTGTGAGCTTGAAAGGCATCATCGAAGGGACGACGACGAAGCCGCCGCATCATTACCTTTATGGCGAAGAGAGCGTCCTCACGCCGCAATACTCGATCCGGAACGCCCGTTATAAGGTGATTGAGACGATGCGAACCGGGAAGATCCAGTGCTTCGACGACGCAACGGATCCGCGAGAACTTCACAACATCTGCAGCCAGATTCCTGTGGAGGCGTCGAAGCTGAAGGCGGCGCTGGACCTGCACATCCAGTCGCTCATCCGGCAGGCGAAATCCTATCCTGACTGGCGGAACAACATCGGGCTGGCGGTGCTGGAACAGAGAGATTCAAAGTCCCTGGATGCACTTGCGCCCCGACAATTGACGATCTCTCCGTTGAGCGGAGTGCATTACCAGTTGACGGGCCGTGCCTGGTCTCGCGTTGAGGGTTCCAAGAACCTGCGCACCATTTCTTACTGGGCGCCGCCGGGTCCGGCCGATGCCCATGTGATCTGGTGGTCGGACACGCCTCTGACCGGGGTGTACGAGATCTCGGTGCGGTATGGATCGGCAGGCCTGGCCGCCGGCGAACAGGCCACCAACGCCAACTACGTCGTGCGGTTCAAGGGCGGGTCGCTGTCGTTTCCGATTGATCAGAATCAACATCAGGGAGAGTGGATTCCATTGGGCAAATTCCATGACCCGGTTTTAGTGGAACTGACCAATCGCGCCGACGGCGCCGTGGTGGCCGGGAGCGTCCGTTTCGTCCGCCTTCAGCCAAAGGCGTCTGATGAAGGCGGGCGCTAGCAGGGAAATCCGCAACGGCGCCGGGCTGTCGCTGAAGTTAAGCTGAGGAGGAGGTCAAATATCTGATGTCGCGACGAAAACTTGGTTGGATTTTGAGCACGGGTTTGGCGGTTTTTATTTGCGCCTGCCCCATCACCGAATCATTCGCGCAGGGGGTTCCGTTGGCGCAAACGCCGCCGATGGGATGGAATGACTGGTACCAATACGGCTGCAAAGTGACCGACGCCATTGTACGCGCCAATGCCGAGGCGCTGGTCAGCACCGGGATGAAGGCTGCCGGCTACACATACGTCAACATCGATGACTGCTGGCAGGGAAAGCGCGACGCCAAGGGCAATATCCACCCGAACAGCCGTTTCCCGAATATGAAAGCGCTGGCGGATTATATTCACAGCAAGGGTCTGAAGTTCGGCCTCTATTCATCGCCGGGACCGAAAACCTGTGCCGGCTACGCGGGCAGCTACGGGCATGAGGAGCAGGACGCCCAAACGTATGCGCGGTGGGGCGTGGACTTTCTCAAGTATGACTGGTGTAGCGCCGCCAGGGTTTACAAACCTGACCAGATGCAGGCGGCTTACCGCAAAATGTACGACGCGCTAAAAAGCACGGGACGCCCGATCCTTTACAGCCTCTGCCAGTACGGCCTTGAAGGCGTGTGGCAATGGGGAGCTTCGGTGGGCGGCAACATGTGGCGCACCACGAACGACATCGGCGGCGACTACTATCGCGTCAGTCTGTTTGGGTTCATGCAGAACGGTCTTGCGCCTTTTGCCGGGCCGGGACACTGGAACGATCCTGATATCCTCCAGATTGGCCTGGGCAAGTTGAACCACGAGGAGGAAATGACCCAGATGAGTTTGTGGTGCCTCGTCGCTGCGCCGCTCCTGGCCGGAAATGACCTGACGAAAATGAGCAAGGAGACGCTGGCCATCCTGACGAATCCCGAAGTTATCGCGGTGGATCAGGACCCGAAAGGCGTGGAAGGCCATCGCGCCTGGCAGCAGGGCCCGCTGGAAATCTGGGTCAAGCCGCTCGCGGACGGCAGCAAGGCCGTGGGTATGTTCAACCGCGGTATGGGACCGTTGCCCATTACGGTCCACTTCAAAGAGATCGGTATGCCCAACACGGTCGACATTCACGAACTCTGGGCGCGCAAGGAACTCGGCACGTTCCACGGCAGTTATACCGCAAACGTTCCCCGCCACGGAGTCGTAATGCTCAAATTGAAATAGCGGGTAGCGAGGACCGCCGGGTCTGTGATCTGTGCGATCAATGGCACGGTACTCGGTTCGCTTGCTGATGGCGAAAGGTTCGTGACCTTGTAAGGGCGGGCACGAGGTCAGCACGTATAGGCAAGTGCGGAAGATCGCACTCAACGCAAGCTACAATGAGAGGTTTCCTGACTGGCCCTTCCGGGCCCAAAGACCCAGGGACAAGAGAGTGCTGTCTGTGTCTACCCTCCATATTAAGGGCGCCGCGTCGTGCCTGAAAGAGGGGCAGGGAAATGTGACGAAAATCGCCTTGACTCGGGCTTTGATCAGATATGGGCTACACAAGTAATCTTTGGCTGGGCTTTTAGAAGATCATCCGCCCGGAGGAGAGCAGGAACAATACCAGTCGTTCTTGGTGTCGATCCCACCTTTGAAAGTCATGCAATCCATTGTTTTCAGGAATGTTATCAACTTCATGCTGCCGCGAAGTGGGATTTTTGGGACAAAAAATATTGATTTTTCAGAAACGAACCGGAAACCTGCTAGCCTATTAATCCTGCTTCTTACCAGTCGTTAACACTTCCATCTTTACGGCGAGCTACCGGCACATATAACCGGCGGTAGGGATACTTTTTGGCCAGCTCCTCGTTCACGTCGGTGCCTAATCCCGGTGTATCTTCCACGTTCATGTACCCGTCATGGAAAATCGGCCCGCCCGTAATCACCTCGCGCGCCACCTCGGGGAAAAAGACCATCTCCTGGACACCGAAGTTCTGCAGCGCAAGATCCAGATGCACGCTCGCCGCATGCGCGGGCGGTCCCACGTCTGCCGGCCCGTGCCAGGCGGTTTTGACCTGATAGAACTCGGCCAGAGACGCCAGTTTGCGAGCCACCGTAAGGCCTCCGATGTGTGTGACGGCGCAACGAACGTAATCGATCAGCCGCCCGGTGACCAGAGGTACAAAATCCAGCGGAGAATGAATGATCTCCCCGAGTGCAATCGGTGTCCCGGATTGTTGCCGGATCAGCCGGAGCCCATCCTTGGCCTCCGGCGGCACAGGGTCTTCGAGAAAGAACAGGTGGTAAGGTTCAAGTTCTTTTGCCAGCCGCGCGGCTTCGGTGGGTCCAAGCTTCTGGTGGACATCATGGAGCAGTTCGATCTCGTCGCCAAGCTTCAGCCGCAGATGTTCGAAAAGCTTGGGAATGCGGCGCAGATAGGGTCCAGGTTCGAAGATTTCAGTCGCGGGCAGATCGGCCCGCTGGTCCACCCGTCCCGCCGTCTCTTCGGATGTTTTCCCATGTGACGTTCCATAGGTGCCTTCGAGCCCAGGGACTGCCACCTGCGCGCGCACGCACTTGAAGCCGTGCGCCATGGCGCGGCGAACCGCGTCTTCGGTTTCGTCGAAGTCATTTCCGCTCGCGTGGGTATAGGCCAGGGCACCGCGCCGGGTTCGTCCGCCAAGGAGTTCATAGACCGGCATGCCGGCCAGCTTGCCTTTGATGTCCCACAGTGCGAGATCGATTCCTGCAAGGGCAGTCATCTGCACGGGCCCGGCACGCCAGTACGGAGCGCGATAAAGGCTCTGCCAGATGTCTTCCACTTGCCTCGGATCGCGCCCGATCAGCATCGGGGCGATGTGCTTTTCCAGCGTGGTCGCGACGGACAGTTCACGGCCGTTGAGCGTGGCGTCGCCAACACCGTAAAGTCCGGGCTCGCTGGTCAGGATCTTGACCAGCACGTAGTTGCGATCAGGACACGTCACAATGACTTTGACGGCTGTGATTTTCAATTGTGAGGGGTTGTGTTTTGTGGGAGCCTTGCTTCTGCTTCCGGCACGCGACGCATGCATGACCAATACATTGTCTCGTTTTTTCCCGCGAGGCTTCTGGCCGCTCCGGCCATGTCCAGGGTTTTGGTCGACGATTTTCATGGAATGACTCCCCGGCACCGATGAGAGTTATGGCGAACGGTTTGCGCTTCGCTCCATCTGGCTTTGCGCGGCCAGAGTTTACGCGCAATGCCGACTCGTTTGCAAGCGGTATTTGTGAGGCCCGCTCTGCCTGGGAGGTTTTTGAGGTTAAAGGAGAAAAGCTTAAGGCCGGACGACAATCTCGCCAGGGCTGGAAGGGAGGCTGAACTTCGCACCACGCTGCTGGTTCAGTTCCAGAGTCGCCGGAACGTTCAACTCGGCAATCGGGACTTTTTTCGTCCACGATCCGTTGATCCAGTAGTCCGTGTTTGTGTAGATAGTTCCACCCACAATCGAGTACCGTGTGATTTCTTCTTTGTGCCCGTCGCGAAATACAAGAACGGCGGGCGGAAGCTCGCGGGAAGCCTTAAGAGCCGCGCTCTCCCGGGGCGTGATGGTACGTAAGACCGAGGCCTTTGCGGAAGCTTCTTGTGCAGGCTGTGGGGCAGAAACTTGCGTCTGACCGGAACTCGTGAGGCGCACCCAATGATTACCTTGCAGTTCCAGCACCAGAGAGTCAGGCGGAGGCGGTGGCGGAGTTTCGGCACGTGGCTGCGAATTTTGGACAACGACCACATGTGTCGGTTGCTGCTCGACGGGCGCCTGCCCAGAATAGTAATCGGAATAGTAGTCGGGGTAGTAGTAAGGATAGTATGGGTAGATGTTAGAACCAAAGCCGCGGTTAAAGGAATGGCCTCTTCGACCTGTCAGGTAACCGCCCTGGTGACCGCCTCTGAAGGGAACATGCGGTCGGGCGCCCATCACAGCGCCATGCCCAGCCAGGAAACCTCTCTGCGCGTGAGCGGGCAGCACGATGATCATTCCGCTCAACGCAGCCATGACCAACGCCAAAGTGAGCCTCTTAGTCATAGATACCCCCTTGGGACCCCTTCAGGCTGCACACATTCCGTTTCTGAATTTAGGTATAGTCCTGAAGGCCCCGGAAGTCAAGTTATGGCGCAGCACGACACCGCACAACGGAGGGAAAATACCTGCTGCGCGTTATGGGAGCTCTGGACCCCGCACGGATTTCCAGCATCTCTATTGCCTTGCATATTAAGAGACAAGATGGATATCGCCTGTCAGCGCTGGAAAATGTCGTTGGTGTAAAGTCTAAAAACTGTGTATAAAAGTGAATATCTGTCCATGCGCCGTTGTAAGAGTTCTCAAGAGGCCTTGACAAGGCAGGCATAATGTTAACAAGTACATTCGGGCGTGCTAATCAAATGCCTTGACAGTTGCAGGGTTATTGCTTAGAGTTTCGCATTTCGGTCAACAAAAGGGATTCCCAATATCTAAATCTCAGGAGAGGAGTAGCAAATGGCAAAAGTGATGACCAAATCCCAGGTGGTATCCCATCTGGCTGACAAAGTCGGGCTTCAGAAAAAGGCCACGGCTGCGGTGCTTGAAGAACTCGTGACCTTGGCCACCAAGGAATGCAAGAGTGGCGGGCAGTTTGTGGTTCCAGGCCTTGGCAAGGCCGTCAAGGCCCATCGCAAGGAACGTACGGGTCGCAATCCTCAAACCGGCGCACCCATCAAGATTCCAGCCAAGACGGTGGTCAAGTTTCGCTTGGCGAAAGCGTTTAAGGACGCTGTTGTCCCACCCAGAAAGAAATAGCACATTGGTGGAATCGGAAGGCTTTCGAGGGAGTTGACACGTCGGAGCGTGGACGCGCCGGTGCGTCTGATCGCTCAGCAGGCTGGCCTGAAGATGATGATGCGAGCGTGGGAATCCCCCGGAATGGCATCGCTGATTCTTGGGGCTTTCCCGTCTCGGTACCGGGAGCTCTTCGCACGGGGCGCGGGAGCGTTTCAGGCGGGTAGAAACGGCGTCTGGTGTACAAGACGTAAAACTCTCGACTCTTGTTTCATGCAGGGCCAATCCCACCGGCAGCGATTACCACGGGGGCACGGCCAGTCCTGGCCATTGACCGTCATTCGAGCTCAGAGCCCGGTCCAGGTTGAAGGCGGCGCTGATCAAGGCGACATGGGTGAAAGCCTGCGGGAAATTCCCCAGGCCTTCAGCACACGGACCGGTTTCCTCGGCATACAAGCCCAGGTGGTTTGCGTAGCTCAACATTTTGTCAAAGATCAGGACCGCCTCGTCAAGCCGGCGCTTGTCGACCCGCCCGGCGCGCGTCAACGCCTCCACCAGCCAGAAGGTACACATGTTGAAAGTACCTTCATTTCCCCGTAGGCCGTCGACGTTGGCTTCGGAGTTATATCGATAGGCCAGGCTGTTCGATACCAGACCACCCTTGTCGGGAGGGCGGTTGATGGCGTCGATAGTCTTCACCATGCGGGGATCGGTGGGTGACATGAAGAAGACCAGGGGCATGATCAAACTGGACGAGTCAAGACAGTTACAGCCGTAGTACTGCACGAAAGACTGCCGGCTCGCGTTCCAACCCTTGTCAAGGACTTCCTTGTAGATAGCGTCTCGCGTTTTCAGCCAGCGCTCCCGGTCCGCGGGAAATGAGCGTTTATCGGCCAGCCGAATGCCGCGGTCAAGTGCGACCCAGCACATGACTTTCGAATAGACAAAATGTTTGCGGCCGCCTCGGACTTCCCAGACGCCGTCATCAGTTTGGTTCCAGTTGTTGCAGACCCAGTTCAGCAACTCACGGAGTTCGGTCCAGAGCTCGTAGGAGATGGGGCTGCCGTACTTGTTGTAAAGATAGACAGAATCCATCAGCTCGCCGTAAATATCCAGTTGCAGTTGGTTCGAAGCAGCATTCCCAACGCGAACCGGCTGAGACCTTTTGTAGCCCTCCAGATGGCTTAAGGCGATCTCCTCCAATTCATGCCGGCCGTCGATGCCGTACATGATCTGGAGTGAACCGTCTTCGCGACGTTCGTGGCAGCGAGCCTCCAGCCATCGCATAAATTTGGCTGCTTCCTCGGTGAAGCCAAGCCGCATCAGGGCGTAGAGCGCAAACGCCGCATCCCGAATCCAGGTGTAGCGATAGTCCCAGTTGCGCTCGCCGCCGATCTGCTCCGGAAGGCTGCAGGTGGGCGCCGCGACGATGGCCCCCGTCGGCTCATAGGTGAGCAACTTCAGGGCCAGGGCGGAGCGATAAACCGTCTCACGCCATCGGCCTTTGTAGCGGCAGCTGGAGAGCCATCGACGCCAGTAGTTGACAGTGCTCTGGAAAAGTTCATCCTCGAGGGATTCGGCGACGGGCTGCCCACAGTCTGAGCCCGGTGGCATTGCCTGAAGCAGGAAAATGGCGCTCTCCTCCTCTCCGAGAGTGAATTCCGCGCTCACGCCTCCCCGGCTGCTCTCCTTAAGAGGGACTGCGGTCGCGAGGCCGAGACGCAACCCTGATGATTCGAAACATGCTCCTTCGGAAAGGATGCGCACCGTGTGTGAGTCACGCGCAAAGTTGAAAGCGGGCTGGCATACCATCCGAAAAGGCATGGACCCTCGCACTACTTTCGCGCGTCGAACCAGCTGACGCCTGCCGCCCCCCTGCCTTTTATCGCCGATGGGCATATAGTCTGTGATTTCACCCACGCCTCCGGGAGACAGAAATCGTGTTACCAGAACGTTTGTTTCCGGCCAATAAAGCTGTTTGAAGGTTATCCCGTCAATGCTGGGAGCGATCTCGAAACGGCCGCCCTTCTCGTCGTCCAGGATCGCCGCGAAGACGCTGGGAGAATCAAAATTCGGGAAGCAGAACCAGTCTATCGACCCGTTCATTCCGACTAGGGCGACGGTGTGCAGGTCGCCAACGATGCCGTAGTTTTCGATCGGTTGGTAGCCCATTATGGATTTCCCCTATCTGAGATGAATCGAAGCTGGATAGCAAAGCTGCTGGGCTCCGCTGGCCTCCCCCTGCCGAGGCAGAGCAATGTGCAAACCAGCCAGCGAACAATCTTATCATTCTCGACACCGCCTTCTCGGATGAAATCAAGAAACACTGACGAGTTTTGGCCGGGCGCCGTTGTATTATAGAGAGCGCTTTCCATCTTGACATTCCTTTGCGACGTGTGTGACATGGCGGGATCGTCAAGCGCTTGGAATTTCTGGCATGAGGAGGGCTTTCCGTGTCGGGTGTCAATAGAAGGGATTTTATATCTCGAGCCTCAGCGGCGGGGCTGGCATCGCTGGCTGGGAATGCGTTGGGGAGCACGAGCGGCGCCCAGGGGGCAGCGGGGCCACTGGAGGCGCGGGTTCTCATTGATCCTTCGCATCCCCTGGCGGAGCTGGACAGGAACATCTTCGGCTCGTTTCTGGAACACCTGGGCCGCGCGATTTACGAGGGGATTTATGATCCCGGATCCCCCGAAGCGGACGTTGAGGGGTTCAGAAAGGATGTACTGGCACAGATTCGCAGCCTGGAGGTGCCGTTGATCCGGTACCCGGGTGGGAACTTTGTTTCGGGCTACAACTGGCTGGATGGAGTGGGGGCAAAGAAGGACCGCCCAGTAGTGCTGGATCGCGCGTGGGACACCATTGAGACGAACCAGTTCGGAACCGCCGAATACATGGCGTGGTGCCGGAAGGCGCAGACCAAGCCGTTGATGGCCGTGAACCTGGGTTCGGGGACGGCTAAGCAGGCGGGTGACCTGCTGGAATACTGCAATCTGACGAAAGGGACGAAGTGGAGCGATCTGCGTCGGAAGCATGGTCATGAAGAGCCTTTTGCAGTAAGGCACTGGTGCCTGGGCAATGAGATGGATGGGCCGTGGCAGATCGGGCATTCGACTGCAATCGAATATGGGCTGAAGGCCGCCGATGCAGCACGACAGATGAGGGCCATCGATCCGTCGTTGTTTCTGGTGGTCTGTGGATCGAGTAATCCCTTCATGCCGACCTATCTGGAATGGGACCGGCAAGTGCTGGAACAGTGCTACGACGTGGTGGATGCGATCTCGCTACACCGCTACTTTAACAACACCATGGAGACGAATGGAGACACGCGGCACTACCTGGCTCTGAATTTGACCATGGACCGGCAGATCGAGGAGGTCGCGGCGGTGTGCGACATGGTGCGCGGACGGTTGAGAACCGACAAGCGGCTTTATCTGTCGTTTGACGAATGGAACGTATGGTACCGTGCCCGCAATGGCGATGGACAAAAGCAGGAGGCGCCGCATCTGCTGGAGGAAGTTTACAATCTGGAAGATGCGCTGTTGATTGGGGGCTGCCTGAACACGCTGCTGCGGCATTCGGACCGCGTTCGAATTGCCTGCTTGGCGCAATTGGTGAACGTGATTGCGCCGCTGATGACTAATCGGACGAGCGTGCTGCGGCAGACCATTTATTATCCCTATGCCTGGGCCTTGCACCATTGCCGCGGTGAGGCGATCAACCTGGCGGTTGAATCACCGACATACGAGGTCGAGAACCTGGGCCAGGTTCCGTATCTGGACGTAGTAGCGACGCGGGACGGCGAGAACAATGAAACAACTCTGCTGGTGCTGAACCGAGATTTAGACAAGGCTCGCCAAATGGAGTTAAGCTGGCGCACTGGAGTTCCCAAGAAGGTGAAGGTATCCCAAGTGTTGACGGGGCCGGACCTGAAGGCGTCGAACACTTTTGCGGAACCCGGGAAGGTGGTCCCGAAGCGGCTTGAACCACCCACAACGATCGGGTCGCGGATGACGCTGGAGGTTCCGGCGAGATCGTACAGCGTGTTAGTTTTTGAGACGGCTTGATACTGAATGCAACCAATGGCAAATGCCGCTTAAGGCTGCGGCACCATCATCCTTCAGGACGGGGTAGCATGAAGCGAGGAGGCGGTTTGCGAGATGGCGGAACGGACATCTTCCAAGGCCACCGATCGATTTGCGGTGGGGATAGATTACGGGACGGAGTCGGGTCGGGCCGTGGTGGTGCGCGTCAGGCACGGGGAACTGGTCTCAAGCGTCATCGTGCCTTATGCGGATGGGGTGATCGATTCAAGACTTCCGGGGGGGCCGAAACTGGAGCCCGACTGGGCGTTGCAGAACCCGCGCGACTACCTTCGAGTGGTGGAAAGAGGAGTTCCGAAAGCGCTGAAGGCAGCCGGGGTCAAGGGCCAGCAGGTGATCGGGCTGGGCACGGACTTTACTGCCTCAAGCCCGCTTCCGGTGAAGCCGGACGGGACGCCGCTCTGTTTTCTGCCCAAATTTCGCAAGCATCCTCACGCCTGGGTGAAGCTTTGGAAGCACCATGCGGCGCAGCCTGAAGCGGACCGGATCAACAAAGTGGGGAGAGAGCGGGATGAAGAATTCGTCCGCATCTACGGAGGGAAATACTCGTCTGAATGGTTTTTTTCGAAGCTGCTGCAGATTGTCAATGAAGCACCCCAGATATACAGCGCCTCCGGCCGATTTATCGAAGCGGCGGACTGGATTGTGTGGCAGTTGACAGGCGAAGAGAAGCGCAACACCTGCACTGCGGGCTACAAGGCCATGTGGGTGAAGGGCAAAGGGTTCCCGTCGCCAGACTTTTTCCGGGCGCTCCATCCTTCCCTGGAGAACGTGATCGGAACAAAGGTTCCTGAGCGTTACTATCCGCTTGGGGCGCGGGCTGGGGGTCTCGCGGCCGAATGGGCGCAGAAGACCGGGCTTCAGGAAGGAACGCCGGTTTCGATCGGGAACGTGGACGCGCACGTCTCGGTGCCGGCCTGCGGAGTGACGGAACCGGGCTCGATGGTGATGATCATGGGCACGTCGATCTGCCACATTCTGCTTGGATCAGAGCGGCGAATGGTGGAAGGGATGTGCGGCGTAGTCGAGGATGGCGTGGTGCCGGGGCTGTGGGGATTTGAGGCGGGCCAGTCGGCGGTGGGAGACATCTTCGCATGGTTTTTTGAAAACGGCGTGCACGAGTCAGTTTATCGTGAGGCGCGGCGAAAGAAAGTTCCTTTGACTGACATGCTTGAAATGCAGGCGACTGCTCTTAAGCCTGGCGCTTCCGGGCTTCTGGCGCTCGATTGGTGGAACGGCAACCGGTCGGTACTCGTGGATGCCGACCTGACGGGATTACTGCTGGGACTGCGGCTGGCGACCAGACCGGAAGAGATTTACCGGGCACTGATTGAAGCAACGGCCTTTGGCACGCGGCAGATTATCGAGGCTTTCGAGTCGAGGGGGGTGACAGTCCGAAATCTGGTAGCCTGTGGAGGGTTACCGGAAAAGAACAAGCTGCTGATGCAGATTTATGCGGATGTCACGGGACGCGAGATCAAGATCGCCCGGCAGATGCTGACCTGCCCGGCGCTGGGTTCAGCCATGCACGGAGCCGTGGCTGCAGGGCGTGCGGCAGGGGGCTACGATACAATCTTCGCAGCCGCTCAAAAGATGGGCCAGGTCCAGAAGAATTCTTACCGGCCACAAAAGAAAAACCATGAGATCTATAGCAGGCTTTTCAGGGAATACCAGGCTCTGCACGACTATTTCGGCCGTGGTGCAAATGATGTGATGAAAAGGCTGAAGGCACTTCAGGCCGAGCAACGGGGGAGGGGTTGAGAATGAATGTCCCGGAACAACTCCGCCGGGAAGTGTGGGGAGCGAACCTGGGGATTTACAGGGCCGGTCTGGTGACAATGCACAGCGGCAACGCAAGCGGAGTCGACCGCAAGCGCGGGCTGGTGGTGATCAAGCCGAGCGGGATGGACTACGATAAACTGAGACCCCAGGACCTGGTTGTAACCGATCTCGAGGGACACAAGGTAAGCGGCAAGTGGAACCCTTCGGTGGACCTGCCACACCATTTATATCTTTACAAGCACAGGCCGGAGATCGGGGGCGTGATTCATACGCATTCTAATTACGCCACCAGCTTTGCGTTGCTGGGGCGGCCGATACCGGTTTATCTGACGGCGATCGCGGACGAATTCGGCGCCGAGATCCCCTGCGTTCCTTACACGGACAATCAAGGTGACCACATCGGAGAAGCGATCCTGAAGCACATGGGAAAGGCGCCGGCGGTGCTCCTGGCGCAGCATGGCGTTTTCACATTCGGGCCGACGCCCCGAGCGGCGCTGAAAGCGGCGGTAATGCTGGAGGACGTGGCCAAGACGTGCCACCTGGCGCTGCTGCTGGGGAAGCCGAAGCCGCTCCTTCGGAAGGAAGTTCAAAAGTGGTACGATCGTTATCACACGACGTACGGCCAGCACGGAAAGGAGCCTTGAGGGAAAGGTTTGCAGTTCCTATCCAGGCTGATTTGCCCGCATTGATCTTCAAGGGAGAAAGTTGAGGAGGTTGGTGAGATGAGCGAAACAACATTGGGAGTGATTGTAGGCAACCGGGGCTTTTTCCCGGACGTTCTGGCGCGCGATGGGCGGGAGGAGATTCTGCGGACGCTCGAAGCCGAGGGCTATCGCACCATCTGCCTGACGCCGCAGGAGACCAAGCACGGCGCGGTGGAAACTCTGCAAGAAGCGCGGAAGTGTGCGGACCTGTTCAAGCAGCACGCGGACCAGATTGATGGCGTCGTAGTGGCCCTGCCCAATTTCGGCGACGAACGCGGCGTGGCCAATACGCTCCGCATGAGCGGGCTGGGCGTCCCTGTGCTGGTGCAGGCTTTCCCGGACGTGCCGGACAAGATGCTGATGGGTGGCCGCCGGGACAGCTTCTGCGGGAAGATGTCGGTGTGTAATAACCTCTGGCAATACGGAATTCGCTTCACTCTGACCAGGCTCCACACCGAAGCGCCTTCGTCGGAAGCGTTCAAGAGTGATCTCCGATCCTTCGCGGCCACTTGCCGGATTGTGAAAGGTCTGAAGAACCTGCGCGTGGGTGTGCTGGGGGCGCGGCCGGCGGCCTTTAACACCGTCCGCTTCAGCGAGAAGCTGCTGGAGCACACCGGGATTACGGTGGAGCCGCTGGATCTGTCGGAAGTTTTCGGCCGAATCCAGCGCCTGAGCGACGACAACAAGAAGGTGAAGGAAAAACTTGAAAGTATTGGCGGCTATGTCCAGACGGGCGGAATTCCGCAGGCGTCGCTGGTGAAGATGGCCAAGTTCGGAGTCGTGGTCGATGAATGGATGGCGGCAAACGAACTGGCGGGGACGTCTGTCCAGTGCTGGACGGCGATGGAGGAATTCTTTGGTGTGGTTCCCTGCACGCTCATGAGCATGATGTCAAACAACCTGCTGCCGAGTGCCTGCGAGACGGACATGACGGGGATGATCGGCATGTACGTGCTGCAACTGGCGTCGGGAACGCCAAGCGCGATTGTGGACTGGAATAACAACTACGGCGACGACCCTGACAAGTGCGTGATCTTCCATTGCTCCAATCTTCCGAAACACTTTTTTGAGGATTTCAAGATGGATTTCCAGGAAATCATCGCTGGCTCGGTGGGCCAGGAGAATACTTACGGGACGGTCGTGGGCAAGCTGAAGACGGGACCGGTCACTTTCTGCCGGGTGTCGACGGACGATCTGAAAGGCAGCATGCGGGCTTACGTGGGAGAAGGCGAAACCACAGACGACCGGCCTGCCAGCTTTGGCGGATATGGCGTGCTGAAAGTGGCGAGATTGCAGGACCTGCTGCACTACATCTGCAAGAACGGTTGGGAGCATCATGTGGCCGTCAACTTCAGCCGCTACGGCGCCGCCATCGCCGAAGCTCTCGGAAATTACAAGCAGTGGGACGTTCACCAGCACGTGTAGGGTTCGACGGAAGCCAGCAGCTCGGCAAGGCTATGCCATTCTGATCTTCCCGCAACCCGCGCCTTCGAAGGGACTGCCTCCGCCCCCGGTATGCGGAGCAACGAGAAGATTACGGGAAAAGCCGTCGCTTGTTCAATTCGTATTCAAGAAAATGCAAAACAGGTGTTGACAGCTGATGAGGGGTGTATAATGCCTCCGAATTACGGCGCGGCTCGGGCGCGCAGCCAGCACTCTGACCTCGCCGAATCATCCGTACATTGCAGCAATTGACTGACTCGAAGAGCCGGACGGAGCTTGTGCTCTGGCCATGGGCGTGGTGGGGCGCTCGAGGCTGAGCCGGGCAATTGACCGAACGCAGGAACCGAACCGGCGCGCCAGGCATCTTAAATCGGCAACGGCCCTGGCCGAATCTTTCTGTATTGCTGCTATGTGGAAGTCGAGCAGCCGAGCTAACGTCGAAGATTTACGAAAACCGTTTTTCAGGCAGATAGGAATATCGGATGGGATTTTCGCCGGAACAGTTGAGAAGCCGCCTGCGTGGGTTATTTTCCTTTCCCGTAACTCCATTTACTGAACAACTGGAAGTCGATCTCGTGCGGTACAGGGAGCAAATTCGCTGGATGATTGAGGGAAAGCCGGCGGCGCTCTTTGTTTGCGGGGGGACCGGAGAATTCTTCTCTCTCGATCTGGCGGAGTTTCGCAGTCTGGTGAAAACGGCGGTCGAGGAAGCCAGCGGTCGCTTGCCCGTGATTGCAGGAGCGGGTTATGGAACCAAGCTCGCGGTCAGCTTTGCAAAGGCCGCGGAGGACGCCGGCGCCGACGGGTTGCTCGTTCTTCCGCCGTATCTGATTCAGGCTGACCAGCAGGGCCTTTACGATCACTACAGCCGGGTCGCCGCTGGGACCAGTCTTGGCTTGATACTCTATCAGCGCGACAACGCGATCTTTGATCCCCCGACGGCAGCACGCTTGAGCGAACTGCCCAATATCATCGGTTTCAAGGACGGCTATGGAAACATGGAGCGCCTGTTACGGATTCAAAAGGAAGCAGGCGACCGGCTGGTCATCATCAATGGCATGCCGACTGCTGAACTGTCCGCAGCAGCCTTCAAGGGGCTGGGTATCATCAACTATTCTTCAGCGGTCTTCAACTTTGTTCCTTCCATTGCCAGAGCGTTTTACGAGGCGCTGGTGCAAGGCGATGGACCGGCGATGGATCGGCTGCTCGACGCATTCTACCGGCCACTGGCCGAATTGCGTGACCGGCGAAAAGGCTACGCAGTCTCATTGATTAAGGCCGGACTGAAAGCTGTGGGCAAACCTGGGGGATCCGTACGACCGCCGCTCGTGGACTGTTCACGAGAAGAGGAAGACGCCTTGAAGGCGATCATAGTTGAGGGGCTGGCCGCTGCAAGCGGAAAATATCCAGGTTGATAAATGCACACTCAAAGCAGCTGTAGTCGCCGCGAACGATGGCGCGTGCGGAGGTGCATACACGTTTCGTTTTCGGATCGATTTTGAGCTGATCACGGGGGTACATGAAAATGAACCGCAGGAAATTCCTTCAAACAACAGCAGCGGCGGTTACGGCCGCGCCACTAGCGGAGGCGGGCGGCTTCAGCGGCCGAAGCAAGAATGGTGAGGCATCCTCAGAAGGCCGGATGAAATTGGGTACGCAGTTTTCCTCTGTGCCTCCGGAGGATACGCTGCGGGCAATTGCGGCCTTTGGCGTGACGCACATCTGCAGTGGTTTCCCATCGCCACATTCCGATGCGCAATGGACGGTGGACGGCTTGCACCGGCTGCGTGACCACATGGATTCTTATGGCATCAAGCTGGTGATGGTTCCCCTGCCGCTGAGTTCCAGTTACATCACCCACGCTGAAAACCCGGCCATCATGCTCGGTGAAAGTCCGGAGCGCGACCGCGAAATCGACAGGATATGTGGGATGATTCGCGATTGCGCTCGCGCGGGGATCCCGGCGGCGAAATACAACCTGACCATCCTGGGCGTCGTGCGTACCAAGCCGACTCGCGGCCGCGGCGGCGCCACCTACAGTACCTTCGACTATGTTGAAGCAGCAGCGGAGCATCTGCCCCTGACTCCGGCGGGCCGCGTCAGCGCCGAGCAGATGTGGGAACGCATCACCTACTTTCTGGATCGAGTTGTGCCGGTGGCGAACGAATACAAGGTCAGGATCGCCTGCCACCCGCACGATCCGGCCATGCCCCGGATACGCGGCTTTCGTGGTGTTCACCGAGTGCTGGGCAGCGTTGACGGGCTGAAGCGATTTGTCTCCATTCATTCCAGCCCTTATCATGGCCTTAACTTCTGCCAGGGCACCGTTTCTGAAATGCTGCAAAATCCCGGCGAAGAAATCTACGACGTCATTCGCTATTTCGGTGAGCGCAAGAAAATCTTCAACGTCCACTTCCGCAATATCCGGGGACATTTCCTCGATTTTCAGGAGACTTTTCCGGATAACGGCAGCGTCGATATGTTGCGTGCAATGCGCACCTACAAAGAGGTTGGCTACGACGGCATGGTCATGCCAGACCATGCTCCGACGATTGAAGGCGACAACAGCAGAAAACAGGCCTTCGCCTTTGAGTACGGCTATATCGCTGCTGCGCTTCAGATGGTGCAGGGCAAAAGCTGAATCCTCGGCGGCCACAACCGGCTGAAACGGCACTGAGGTTCCAATTGCCCTCTATTAAGAGCGAAGAAGATGAGTACGCGCTTCCGCTGATTCCGGAGCAGGGGAAGCCGAGAGTAAAGAGCGTCATTACGTTTTTGTGGGCACCTTGCTTGTAAGGGAGGATCGTATTGTTCGAACAAGTGCTTGATCCCATGCACGGCGTAGGGCTGACGGCGCTGGTTGCCCTGGTTCCGGTGGTTTTGCTCCTTGTGCTTCTGGCGGTCTATCGCATGACCGCGTGGCTTGCCACCCTGATCGGAGCGGCGGTGACTTTGGGACTTGCTCTGTGGGTGTGGCATGTCCCCTTCAGCAACGCACTGAAGGCCTGCGTGTATGGGAGCGCGACGGGAGTGTGGGCGGTTGACTGGATCACCTTTTGGGGAGTGATTATCTTTAACACTTTGGTCATGACCGGTGTTTTTGCGGATTTCCAGAAATGGCTGACTGCAAACGCCACCGCGGATGTGCGAGTCCAGGCCATTCTGCTGGCCTGGGCCTTCGGCGCTTTGCTGGAAGGGTTGGTCGGTTTTGGCTACCCGTGGGCTGTGGTTGCCCCGATGTTGATTGCTTTGGGCATTCGGGACCTTGATGCCATCCGGGTAGCGGCGATTGCCAACAACGCTCCGGTATCGTTCGGTGCGCTGGGCGTTCCCATCATCGCGCTGGCTGCTGTGACCGGTTTGCCGCTGATGGCGCTCTCGGCGTCGGTGGGAAAAATCGTTGCTCTGTTGGCGCTGGTTCCCCCCTGGGTGCTGATTTACCTGGTCACTGGAAAGCGTGGCCTGCGCGGTGCGTGGCCGCTGGCCGTAGTAGGATCGTTTGCCTATATTGCCGGGCAGTTTCCAGTTTCGCAATACCTGGGCCCCTACTTGCCGGACGTCAGCGGGGCGATTGTTTGCTTTGTTGCTTTGCTGGTTCTGTTGCGCTTCTGGAAGCCTGCGGAGACGCTGGGCTACGGGGGCGTTCCGATCACTGAAACTTCGGCCAATCAGGCCAACGCACACGGCCTCAGCCGGCGGCGGGTGCTCGCAGCCTGGGCTCCATTTTTTCTGCTGGTGGCCGTGGTCGTTCTATGGACCGGACCGTGGTCTTCGCTTCCAGCCATTACTTTGAAGGCCTTCAAAGTTGAAGCAATCTCTTCGCTATCCCACAAGCTGGTCAGTTCCTCCTTCGCTTTCAAGCCCTTTATCGGCGGAACATCAATCATGGCCTCCTGGGTGCTGATCGCGTTGATGCTGCGGCCTGGGAAGCTGATCCTGAAGGCAGTCTTTCGAAAGACGTTCACTCAGATGTGGGGAGCGCTGCTGGTGGGCATCTTCATTTTCGCTCTGGCCTACGTTTTTAATTACTCCGGCATGGCGGCTTCGCTGGCCTACACTTTCTCCAAGTTGGGAGTGTGGTTCATCGTCGTGGCCCCGATTCTGGGATGGATTGGCGTGGCTCTTTCGGGCAGCAATACGTCGACGAACGCGATGTTCGGGGCCTTCCAGGCGATGGTGGGGAACCTGCTCGGCTTTCCGGTGCTGCTGGCTCCCTCTTTGAATTCAGTGGGCGCGGAAGTGGGCAAGCCAATTGCTCCGCAGACGGCGAGCGTCGGCGTGGCCACAACGGGATACGTGCGCAATGAAGGTGAAGTCATCCGGCACAACCTCGGATGGACACTGGTTCTGGTGGTGTGCCTGATCTGTATCGGCCTGTTTTATTACTTTGTCCTGCCCGGAACGATGATCCGGTAATCCTGGGGGAGGGACTGATGAAGTATTTGCGGTTTGTATTTCGTGCTCCCGGGCAGTTGTTGAAGTCGGTCAGGCGTTCAAGGTGAGCCGAACCATCCAGACGCAGCTTACAGATGTGAATGTCCTATGAACCGCCTCCCAACAGGAGATAGGGAGGATACGACGTCTCCAGTTGTGAGGGGTCTGGAAGCATCAACTATTTCCCAAAGGAAGGTGAAATCAAGATGAACATTCTGAAGAATTGGCTGCTGGAATTGCCGGTCATCGCGGTCATGATGGCTTGGCCGATTGGGGTTGCCGCCGCGGGGCAGGGCTCATCACCGAAGGTCGAGTATTATCCGCACTCTCAAGTCGCGGCCGCCTTTGCAAAGGGGGAGACTCTGACCCAAGGCAGTTCGGGACACGCGATTTACAGGGTGCTGACTGCGCAGAGGGAACATGCAGGCGAGGTCGAACTTCACCGCCTCGACACGGACATCATGTATATCGTCGAGGGAACCGCGACTTTCGTGACAGGCGGAAGGGTTGTTGATGCCAAGCACATATCCCGCGACGAGGTCCGGGGCAAGTCGATCGAGGGCGGAACGCCTCATCATCTTGGACCGGGCGATATCATCATCATCCCTCATGGTGTGCCTCACTGGTACGAGGCTGTGAACCCTCCTTTCCACTACCTGGTGATCAAGGTTCGGTAGCCGGGCTGGCGCGAAACGGTCGGAGGGCGTAATTTTTGCGCGCTGTCCGAAATCGAACCAATTCTTGCCTGAAGGCGCGATTTTCGACAGTGGGCCAATTCCATATATCCTTTATTATCAATGGCTTGTAAAATAAGGTTGTGATTGACGGGGAAAATCCCATGCGTCCCATTGCAGGGGTTGGGGTTGGTATGTAGGCTATCATTAGAGGCTCGTCCACCGCGCGAGGCCCAATGGCCAGAACCATATTCCAGCAGTCTCCCGAGTTCCGCGGTGGGTATTCTTGAGGCCTGCTCGCGCGCGCCTGCAGGCGGTAAGTCTGCTGTCGAACGGGGCCTCTGCAACACTCTTAAGTTCGACGGCGGAGAGTTTTTGCGCTGGCGAGATCGCGCTCTTTCCCAGGCGAGGGCCTGGGAGAGAGTCGAGCTGCAGAGTCATCCGCTGAACGCGCACAACTCTGCGCTGATACCAGTGGCCACTCACGGAACTTTCTCGCTGCGCGCGATTGCAGACACTTTAAGGTGAGTTGCTGCTCCAGCCGAGAAATACCCAGGCACAAATGTGCTGTGAAAACGATGCGCTCCCCGTCAAGAGACTTGCGGATAACCTGCCGGGGAAGCGCGACATCAAAAATAAATAGAGTGAGTATCGTGGGGGCGCGTATGCGGCGAAAGAGATTATTAGTGAGTTGGGGGTTGCTGGGTGTGCTCCTGTCAGCCGCGATTTCAGCGGCAGCGTTGGCAAATCCTCCCGACGCCATCAGACCCTGCAGCGCAGCAAAAAACAAGCTGGACGACGTTTACTGCATTGGACACCGGCACATTGCCCGGCGGACGTTGATCTCGGTGCAAAAAGCAATTGCGATTGGCAAGCGATATGCCGACCACATCGACCGCTCTTCCAAGATTCTCAAAGATCCGGTGATCACCGAATATGTGAACCGTGTGGAGCAAAACATCGCGCTCAATTCCGACGCCAAGATTCCGATTACGGTTGGGGTTATCAAGTCGCCGTATATCAATGCCTTTACTCTTCCGGGCGGGTTCATTTTTGTCAATACCGGCACGCTGCAGAAGGTGAGCAGCGAAGCCGAGCTCGCCGCAGTCCTCGCGCATGAAACCGGGCATGTCGCCGGGCGTGATCCCTCCGCCAACATGACTCGGAAAGATTTGCTTCAATACGCGACGCTTCCCCTGCTGTTTACGCCGATGACCTACCCGATCTACCTGGGCGTAAGCGAAGGGCTTAACTTTGGCATTCCTATGGCCTGGCTCAAGTACCGCCGAGGTGAGGAACACAGGGCCGATTTCCTTGGGGTGCAGTATTTGTGGAAAGCCGGGTACGATCCCAGTGCATTTCTGGGCGTCTTCAGCAAGATCATTCAGCAGGGCCGCAGCATCCCCGGCGGCGGCACGCCCGGCATTTTCATGAACCACCCCCCGAACAAGGAGCGCATCATCAGTATTGAGGAAGAGATCAAGAATCTTCTTCCGCCGCGCAAAGAGTACCTGGTTTCCACTTCTGAATTTCAGCGCGTACAGCAGCGTCTGGACACCATCCTCAGCCGTGACAATCAGGCCGAAATGGCAGCCAACAACGACCGCCCGACCCTCCGCCGGCGCGAACCCAGAACCGCGCCTGTGAACGGCTCCACTCATAGTTCGGGGAACGACAAGCCGCCGATCCTGGGAACACCTCCCAAGAAATCGTAGCGCGTCCGGTTCCGTTCCTGCTTCTTCGCGGGTGGGGCAGACATTGATCCCTAATGCCTGCGATCAGCGAAGCGTGTGGCCGCGGTGCCGGGTTGTGCCGTGGGATTTTACGGATTGGAACCGGAGAACCCGCTGGAATAAAGCCCGAACGCACACTGTCTTGAATTTTGAATCGCAACATGGCGTACCAGCCCCGGCCGAAAAAAAAGGGTGGCCGGCGAGGCCACCCTTTTAATGCTCAACTTCTGTCTTCTAAGTACTAGAACTCGAAGTTGATTGCCATCTCTATGACCCGGGAACCCTGTTTGTGAGCGGTGGTTCCGAAGCCCGGATTGTTCACCGCCCCTGAGGCCGGATCGAAGCTGAGAGCGAGGTCAGTTCCACTGAAAGACCACAACGGATGGTTCAGGAAGTTGTAGCCCTCAACGCGGAATTGAAGGACCTTCGACTCGGTGATATGGAACGATTTGAAGATTCCCAAGTCGCTGTCGAAGTATGCAGGTCCATACCAGGCCGGCAAGGTTGTCGGTCCGTTCTGGCCCACCTGCCTTGGCATGGCGAAGCAACTCGGATTCAAGTACTGGTGAGGTCCGAGATTCGCCGTCGGATTGCAGGTCACGATCGGGTTAAGCTGAATATCCGGCGTGCCCAGCAGCGAAACGTTGCTGACGTCGAAACTGGTGCCAGGGATCGTTGCGCTGTTGAGATTCATGCCGAAGTTTTCACCGCTGTTGGCGGCCAGATTGGCGCCGCTTTGAAGCGTGGTGACGCCCGAAAGCTGCCAGCCGTTGATCAGTCCTCCCAGCATCTTCTCTTTGGTGTGGTTCCCCAACTGGATTGAATAGGCGGCGTTGAACACGTTGGGCCGGTTGAAGGGAAGCACTCCATAGTTCGAGGCCAGGTTGAACTGGTTGAAGAAGCCGATGATGCCCAGAGCCTTGCTGTAAGTGTAGTTCAAGGCGAGCATGTAACGGCCTCTCGTACGGTTCCATGTCACCTGCAGGGAGGTGTAATTGTAATAGCCATTCATGGTTGTGACGTAAAGGTCCGAGTAACCCAGATATGGCCGATAATTATCCGCAATCAGCGTGTTGGGATCCACGCCGCCATTGTTTGACGACAGCATGGCTCCAATCGGAACCTTGTTGATGTTCAGAGTGTTGGCGCCCACGGTGCCGCCATTGCCGTTGCCGGGCATATCGCGGGTGCGATTACCGACATAGGCGACCTGCAGCAGGCTCGACCAGGGCATGCGCTGCGAAACCGTGAAGTTCCAGCTGTCCGTGTACGGTTCGTCGTTATTCGTGC